>SFNM01000018.1 GCA_004552725.1 Bacteroidales bacterium
AATCACCGAAACCGCCGCCCTTTCCTCCAAAAAATCGCCAAAAAAACCACGGCTCTTTCCTCTTGAGGTTAGCGAGTGATGATTGCTCGGTAATAGATGGTCTCGTTGATGTATTGGGGCTTTTTGTAGGGGTCGCGTGGAATATTGAAATCAGTATGTACATGGTCGATAGACCATCCGAGTGCATATCCACTGACTAAGCACACGTAATAAAAATATGGCTTAGTAACGAAAACATATTTGTCAAAAGTCACGAAATCACTGTCAACCCTCTTCCAATCTGCCACATCGGTTTTTCCCTCAATTATGGTGAAAAGAGACCACATAAGACGCGTTGGAATAATACAATCGCAATAGTCTGTGAAATCTATGAAAACGTTAGGATAGTTTACCAAGACATTTTCTTCAATTTGTGAATCTATATTAGGACTGATTGAGTCTTCGATAACAAAGTATCGTATGCCGGATACTTTGCTTACGAGCACATAAGAGAAATCAATGAATGTAGAGTCTACAAAGTATATGGTTTTCATCAACGTGGGCAGAGTATAGTCGCCGCTAATGGTGTTGTTGGAGTTCCATTGGTCCTCCGTCATATATGACGAAGGACCATCCACAAGCTCCATCTTGCCACGTTCGATAGTTTGGTGAACATCCCAACCTTGAGCAATTGACGCGAGCACCGAAATGCCAATAAGCGCAAAAACAAGTACCCTTTTCATAATATCGTGATTCTATTGCCAGCCCATGCGTGGGGCTAAGTAAAGGATGAAAAGGTTCTGGTAGGAGCCGGGATGGGTTGTGTCGGGGCGGTTTGTGGCCGGGTCGAGCAGGTTGTGATGCCGATTCACTTCGTAGACGAGTTGGTGATTATCATCGTACAGCGCGATGTAATAGGAGTAATCGGAGAATGCCACGTCGGTGTCATCAATGTACTCAACTGCGGCGTGGGCGCTGAATAGCCGTGTTATTTCCGGATTGTCAAGCGGAATCGAATCGCAAAACAGGCTTTCTTGATTATGTAATCGGATGTAGGTGTAAGTATTGTATTGCGAATCGGTCTTGGTTGCAATAGTCAGATCGGTTAATTGGTTGCCATCGTGGGGCTTTGAGCCCATGACCAAGTATGCGCCCTCGGGGATGTATTGGCGCAATTGGTCCAGCCGGTTGTCGACCAACTCGCGCATATATGCCGAGAACCGCTCCGCGCGGTCGTTCTCCGCCACTTGCTCGCCGGTGGTGCTCGCAGCCGGGTGGAATCTCATTCGCTTGAAAATGGGGAATGTGCCGTCCGCAAACTCATCACTGATTTGGGTTTGAGGAGCTTTTATTGGCTCGGATACGGTTGTGTCTTCTATTGGTGAAAAAACATCTGATTCAGAGGGGATGTAGATTAATTTGTCACCGTTGCAGTATAAATACCTGAGGTAGTATTTGCCGGAGTGGGGTTGCAAATCCGACGGTTCACTATCATCCTTAACCATCTTGGGGAAGCACCACAGAGTATCAGTGCATAAAATATACCTCCAGATGGTGGTTTTGGTGACAGATGGATAGTATTGACTATGTGAACATTCCGTCATAAGTCCATTGGGGTAAAGGGTGATAATCTTGGCTCCATTTTCGTAATCATCAGAATCATCCAAGGCTGCATAGACTTCGATATCGTTGACGATTCTCACCAAAGTATCCGTATCGCGTTGCAGTTTCTGCGCAGGCGTAGCTGCGAAACTAAAAAGTCCGCTTAGCGACAGCATCAAGCCGGTTGCAATCACAATGTAAGTTAGTCGTTTCATTTATTTCCGGTGGTTAGTTAATGTATTTGATGGATTCGTCGATGGTGTGACTGATTATACAGTGAGTATGGCCGTCAGTTGCGTAAGTTGCGGGGGCTTGCGAACGGATTGGAATTGACATCTTGTGTAGCTGCTCGTCAAACGCCGTATAATCAACGCAAGGTCCATAAATCGTACCATTCATCTTATCGATTATCCAATAACGATAATCTTTATCGGTTAATGCTTCCATGACCAAAATATAGTGGTCATCGTAGGATATTGAAACGGCACTAATAAAGTCGAGGTTGTAGACCTGACTTTCTTGGTCGGGAAGTATCACGCAATGGCTGTTTTCACTATATGTGTATCCACAGCCTAAGTCAATTGTTTCGTCCGTCCCGGTGCATTGGGCAAGACAAACTAATATGCTTGTTGCAATTGCTACTATGAAAATTTGTCGCATAATAAGTCGGTTAATCTGCGGGTGTGAAGTTGCTGTCGAGCAGGTATTTGTATTCGACGATGTGGGTCGTCTCCATCGGCACGGTGAACACGGACACCACGCCGTCGGTGATGGTGAAGTTGACATAGTCGCAAGATTGGGCATCGCCGCTGTAGGGTGGCAGTTGGCCGAAGTAAATCATGAGCAGTTTGGGGAAGTGGCCGTCGCTGCCGGTGGCGATATACATCTTGTGGCTATACAAGTCCGAACGCGAAATGATGCGAAAGTCCGTGCCGTTATGGTTGAATCGAGCCAACTCGTGCCAGGTGAGGTTCGCTCCGTAAATATCAATGTCGGCATCGTTTTGCAGTTGGAAGATGGAGCCGTTCACCTCCGCCGGCGGCAGGATGTTGTGCTCGCTGTAGCATGCCGGGATGAGTTGCATCGCGGAGAATGGCACACCACCGGAGATGTCGCCATTCGATAAGGGGTATGGGGCGAGGTGCGGAGTGATGGAGTAGTAGCACGTGGTGAACGATTGTTCGTTTTCGTTTGCCACGACGAGTAGCAAGTTGTCAGCGTTCTTGAAGGTGATGGGCCTGAAGGGCGGAATTCGTTCCGACTCCTTCCATTGGCGGTGAATCTCCACGGCTGTGCTGTCGCCAAGCGCAGTGTCGCTCAGGTATATGCTCCATTGGTGGTGGTCATTGGTGAGTGCGAACGTGAGGCTGCCGAACGTGGCAAAGGGGATGGGCTCATCAGTGGCAATGGTGTCTGTCCCCTGCACCGATTGGTTCAGCCATGGCGAGGCTGCCTGTAGGTCTTCAACCGAGGCCGGGAATGAAGAAAGTTCAATTACGGTGGGGGTGGCCGCGGCGGTGGCGGCGGTCAAAGCGATGACGAGGTATGTAAGTAAGCGCATCATCATGGGCATAAGTTTTGTGCAAATATAGCGCGAAAAGGGCCGGTAATCAATAGCCCGGCCAAAATTTAACAGAAATTTAACAGTGGCCGTGCTGTTCGGCTTCCGCCTCACCACAGGACTCACAGCGAGTGTGGCACTACCGGGCAGTTCGGCTTCCACAGACCCCGCAGCAAGCCGCGAGGCTACAGCACAGAGTGTGTCGTGAAAAGATGGCGGGGAGAAAAAAGCGAGGCGACGCTGTGGGCGCCGCCTCGCTTTGTGGGTATATCAATTATTAGTTGAGGGCTTTGGAGAGGTTGAAGCCGGAGAATTCGAGGTCTTGGCGAGCGCGGTCGGCCAAGGAGGAGTCGAGGCGCACGGCTTGACGGAGGTTGGTGGTGAGCATTTGCTCATTGTTGGTGCGGGCACCGAGCACGGCCATCAGGTAGTAGGTGGTGGCGTCGGGGTTGTCGATGCTTGCGAGGGTTTGGCGAGCCTTGCTGTAGTCCTTGGTGAGGATTTGGGCGAGAGCGGCATTGTTGGATTTAGAGTTGCCGAAAGCACGGGCAGCAGCGGCGTTGTCACCAGTCTTGAGGTAGAAAAGGCCGAGAGCGTCGTTGAGTTCGTTGAGGCCGGCAGCGCCACCGAAGAGTTGGTGTGCTTTGGAGTAGTTGCCGTCGGCGAGTTGGCAGAGACCGGCGTTCATTTGGGGTTCAGCAGCGGCACCGCTGAGCGACATTGCTTTGTTGAACGATTTTTGAGCACCGTTGTAGTTACCGGCAGCGAATTGAGCGGCGCCGAGGTTGTTCCAGGTGCGATAGTCGTTGGAGTATTGGTTAGCGGCGGCTTCGTAGATTGCGAGTCGGGTAGCGTTGTCGTCGGTAAGAGTGCCGGCGTAGAGAATTTCTTCAACGGAGAGTTGCTTGGGGTTGGAAGTGGCGAGTGCCATGATTTCTTCGTCGCTGCGGCCTACTACGTCGATAGAAGCGGTGATGCGAGAGTAGCGCAGTTGGGGGAGGATTTCATCGGCGAGTTGTTCAAAGACATTGGAGAGGTTGCGGATTTCGCGTTCGCGTTGTTCGGGGTCTTTGTACATAGAGAGGACACTGAGGATGAGATCCTTGTCTTGGATGTTGGATTGTGCCACGAGGAGTTGGAAGCCTTCCCAGTCTTCAGCGGTGAATTGCGAGGTGAGTTCGCCAAATTCGGTGATTTTGTCTTTGGCGAGTTGGTCGCGGAGGTAGGAAGTAGTGGCGGATTCGCGTTGAGCGGCGAGGCGTTCGTTGATGTCGATACCGCCGTCGGGTGAAGCGTAAGATTGGATGTTGAGTTCGCGGATAACTTGGGCTGAGTCGCCGGCAGCGGCGATGATGAGGTTGCGAAGTTCCACCATAGCATCAGTTTTGAGTTCCGAAGCGCGGATGTTGGCTTGGTTGATAAGGAACATGATGTTGGCGGTGTAGCGGTTGTTGATAACGCGTTGGAAAGCGTCGGCAGCGTATGCGGGCGCAGCGGATTTCACGTTAGCGAGAGTAGCGGTAGCAACGACGCCGGTGGCCACGGTCACGCGCGGGAGGACGTATTGTTTGCTGCCTTGGGTCACGGCGAAGTCGAGTTGGAGTTCGCTGTTGGCCATTTCGGGTTGGTAGAGGAAGTTAGCGGGAATTGACACGTTGCCGCCGTTTTCGTAGGAGATAACGGGAGCATTGCCGCGCACTTTCTCACCTTGGAAGGTGTAAGGAGCGGAGGTAGTTTCGGTGCCGTTGTAAACGAGCACGGGGGTAACGGTGACTTCTGCGTTGCGAACGAAGAATTTTTCGGGGATACGAGCGCTGATAGTAGAGGGCACTTGTTCACCTACCACTTCGAGTGGATTGGGGTTGACGGTGAAGTACTCAGAGCTGAATTGGCCGAGTTTTTTGCCACAGGAAGAGAGGGCAAGAGCGGCGCCAAGAGCAATGATATAACTGATTTTGCGGGTCATAATAAGTTAGAAAAGTAGTTTTAGTAAATTGTGATGCAAAATTAGCGAAAAAAATCCATATAATTGCTATGGTAATTATTAAAAATAGCGAAAAGCGGACAAAAAGTGGCAGAATATGATTAAATGAGGGAAGGCGAGTTAAACAGTGCGGAGGATGCGGAGGCGCCAGAGGATGAGAGTGACTACGGCGATGGCGGCGCCGGCGAGCCCTATGTAGGCTATGGAGAGGTGGTTGCAGACGATACCTCCGAGGGCGGTTCCGGAGCCGATGCCGAGGTTGTAGATGCCGGAAAATATTGACATTGACACGGCGGCGGCCACCGCGGGTGAGTGGTTGATAATTTCGGCTTGGAAGGCGACGTTGAAGGCAGTGGTACTCATTCCGAAGAAAAGACAAGCGAGGAAGATAGCGATTTGCGAAAGCGAAGCGCAGGGGAGGAGTGCGGCCATGGCTATGGCTATACCCCACATGGATATGGTGCAAAAGCGGTGGCGATTGCGATTGAACCACCATGAGAATGCCACGCTACCGAGGAAGCCGGCAAGGCCGTAGAACATTAGCGCTATCGTGACTGATTGCGGGCTCATACCGGCGGTTTGGAGCAAGAATGGCTCGATGAAACTATAACAAATGAAATAGGAGGTAGGAATAAGCAGAGCGATGGCATAGATGCTCACCAAGGCGCGGTTGCGCCACAAATCGGGCAGACTTTTAAGAGAAAAGTGGCCGGGTGAAGGCACAGATGGCAATGTGAACAGCAAATAGAAGAATGTGATTGCGGCGAAAGCGCCGATGCATCCGAATGTCCAGCGCCAACCAAGCCAAAGACCAATAATGCGGCCTAACGGCAAGCCGAGAACCATAGCAATTGACGAGCCGGCTACAACCATACTCAGAGCCAAGGAGCGATGTCGATCCGGGACAAGGTGAATTGCTATCGGTGAGATTATTGACCAAAAAATTGCGTGTGTGCAAGCCACTCCGATACGAGCGGCCATGAGCAGTCGGAAGTCAGCAGCCACAGCAGACAGGCCTTGAAAGATGGCAAACAAGGCAATGAGTGCCATCAACAGGCGACGCATATTGAAGCGAGTGGTGGCGAGCATAAGCGGAAGCGAGAGGAACATTACTGCCCACGCATAGACGGAGATAAGCATACCGGTGGCGGCTTCGGAGCGGTGAAATTCGGTGCCGATATCGCTAAGCAATGCAACGGGAATGAACTCCGAGGTGTTGAAAATGAATGTAGAGAAAGTGAGGCCTAAGAGTGCAACCCAGCCACGAAGCGAAATGTGTGTTGTTTGTGTCATTACCTATTGGAAAAATAGTGCCCGGCACTATATGGCCGAGCACGTTGAAAATCATTTAGTTACGAGGAATAATCAATGCGCGATACGGGGTGATGAACACCGGAGCCTCGTGGCTTGAAATCGACAGGTTGTCGTAGTGGTCGGAGACAATCATATCCACCACATCGCCGGAGAAGGGGTCGGTTTTAGTAACGACAAGCACCTGACCGCGGTCGGTGTCAATGATTTGTGAGGACATAATACCGCGCCACATAGCGGGATGGTCGGCACGGAGGTGCATCACTTGTGATACATAGTCGCATAGGCGTTGTTCTTCAACGGAGCGAGCGCTGATATGTCCGGAGGTGCGGGCGATGTTGTCCTTTTGTGCTCCTACGGTGTTTCGGCTTAGGTCGCCGAACTCGTCGCCGTAATAAAGTGTGATTGGGCCGGAGTACATAGCAAGAATAGCATGGCGCAACATCATTTTTTCGTACATATATGGGTCGTCAGCGGCGAAGTGGTCGGCGAGGCGATAGCCGTCGTGGTTGGAGAGGAAGAGGTTTGGCATAACTTCGTCGCTGAGGTATCCGCGAGCGGTAGGCACGGAGAGAGTAGTGACGATATCGCCAAAGAAATCGTCGAGGCCCTCGCCGTCGGTGGCTTGCATCGGGCCGGAGATGCGTTCTTTGCCTTCGAAGTCGAAGGCGGAGATAAGGCCGCCTTGGGAGTACACGCCGTTGTTGACAACGGTGGCGTCGCCCCAGTCTTCGCCTACCATATAGCCGAGTATGCCGACGGTTTCGCCGCGTTGGCGACGTTCGGCACAGAGGCGTTCAACAGCGCGACGCACTTCAATCCAATAGTTGTGGCCGCCTTGGAGGAGTTGGGGAGCCACGTCCAAGCGCCAGCCGTCGATGCCGAATTGGTCGATCCAATAGGTGGCTACTTCGGTGATGTAGGGGAGCGAGGCGGGGAAGGCAATGTTGGCGCCGGCGCCATTGGGGCGGTCGCATTTTGCGCCTTCGCTTTCGGGCAACAGGCCTTGGGGCGAGGGCGAGGTGATGCCGCCGTGGTGGCCGAATACGCCGTCGAAGATTACAGCGATGCCGCGGCGGTGGGCCTCATCGATGAGTTCGCGCAAGTCGGCTTCGGTGCCGAAATGTGGGTCGACAGCGAAGTAGTTGTTGGTGAAATAGCCCGTGGCTTTGAGTTTTTCTTCGCAGGGGGTGAGGGAACTGTCGAAAATGGGCGTCATCCAGATGGCGTTGCAACCGAGCGACTGGATGTGATCGAGCGATTGGATGATGCCGCGGAGGTTGCCGTTCTTGGTATGGTCGTCGGGGCCCCACATGCGTGTGTAACCTTCGGCTCCGTCTTCACCGTGGATAAACGAGGCCACCATCACTTGGTAGATGGTGAGTTGGCGTGGGTCGTCGGGGAGTTGAGGGCTCTGACTCCAACCCGCAAAGGCGGTTAAAATACCGAGCAGAGATGAGAAGAAACGTTTTATCATGAGGTTAGATATTTGATAGGTTATTCTTCGGTTTTGCCGGCAAATTCCATCAAGTATGCCTTGATGAAGCCATCAATGTCGCCATCCATCACGCCGTTGACGTCGGAAGTTTGGAAGCCGGTGCGGTGGTCTTTGACACGGCGGTCGTCGAACACGTATGAACGGATTTGCGAGCCCCATTCGATTTTCATCTTACCTGCCTCGACCTTTGCTTGCTCGGCCATACGGTGCTGCAACTCCTTGTCATAGAGGATAGAGCGGAGTTGTCGCAAGGCGTTTTCTTTGTTTTTGGGTTGGTCGCGCGTTTCGGTATTTTCGATGAGGATTTCCTCCTTTTCGCCGGTGTAAGGGTCGGTGAATTGGTAGCGCAAGCGCACACCGGATTCCACCTTGTTCACGTTCTGACCGCCTGCACCGCCCGAGCGGAAAGTGTCCCACGAAATGAGGGCGGTTTCGACCTTGACTTCGATGGTATCGTCGACAAGAGGGGTTACGAACACGGAAGCAAAGGATGTCATACGTTTGCCTTGGGCGTTGTAGGGCGACACGCGCACCAACCGATGCACCCCATTCTCGCTCTTGAGGTATCCGTAGGCGAAGTCGCCTTCCACATTGATGGTGCACGACTTGATGCCTGCTTCGTCGCCTTCGAGCAAGTTGGCGATAGAAGTTTTGTAGCCATGTTTTTCGCACCAGCGGAGGTACATACGCATCAGCATCGAAGCCCAGTCTTGGCTTTCGGTGCCGCCGGCGCCGGAGTTGATTTTGAGCACCACTCCGAGTTTGTCTTCCTCGCGGCGGAGCATATTGCGCAGTTCAAGACTCTCGATTTTTTCGATGGCTTCAGAGTAAAGGCGGTCGACGTCTTCTTCCTCCACTAATCCTTCTTTGATAAATTCGAAAGCGGTGGAAAGTTCCTCAACGGCATCTTCCACTTCTTTGTATCCATCGATCCAAGCCTGGATATCTTTGATTTTTTTCATTTGTTTCTGGGCTTCAGCGGGATGCTCCCAGAAATCGGGCACGTGTGTGCGCAGTTCTTCTTCTTCGACTTCTATTTTCTTGCTGTCGATGTCAAAGATACCTCCTCAGCGCCAACTTGCGCTCAAAGGTCTCTTTTAATTGTTCCTGAGTAATCATAAAACGTAGAGTATGGTTAAAAAGGTTGAATTCGAGTGCAAAGTTACAAAAAAAGCGCGACATAGCCAACAGTTGATTAGACGATGGTGTGCTCACGCAAAAATATCAATTTATTTAAAAAATTTTGGAGAAAGGTTTTGGAAAATAGCAACAAAATCGTTACCTTTGCACCACAATTCAAAAGCACATTGACCTTATGAAGATTTCAGAACTGATTAAGATTGTTTCCAAGGCCGGTTGTCGGTTCTTGAGAAGCGGAGGTCGCCACGATATTTGGGTAAATCCGAAAGGTGAAAAATTTCCAATACCACGGCATCAATCCGAAGAAGTTCCTAAAGGTCTTGAGAAAGCAGCAAAGAAATGGGCAGGGGTTTCATAACCCCTCTCATTCCTTTTGAAATCATCATAAATCATTGTGCTTTTGAATTTAAACATAAACGTAAAAGACATGAAAATAAAGGCACTTGTAGAGAGAACTGACAATAATTTTTACTCAATAATAAGCGAGCAAGCCGTAGCCGGAAATTATTTCGGCGGTTATGGTTATTCTGTACAAGAGGCAAAAGCGGATTATATGGAAAGTATGCGCGAGATGATTGAGATATCAAAAGAAGAAGGCAAAGACGTTAAACAAGCCGGAATAAACGAATCAAAGATGAGGGCTTATAAATCCGGAATATCGACAGCAGGAGAAAAGACCATTACTAAAATCCTTCGCACTATTAAGGCTATGGGAGCAGAATTGAGTTCTGCTTCATTATAAATACTTAGTCGACAATAAGGTTAGGCCATTTTTTGAAGAAAAATTTGGAAAAATGCTTGCAGAGTCGCAAAAAATGCGTAACTTTGGGGCGGACAAACTAACAATGTGACACCTAACCCATCAACTGCACCATGAACCCGTCGAAATCGATGCGCGACTATATAATAATTGTGTTGGGAATGGCAATCTATGCCATTGGCTTCACTGTGTTTATCTTGCCGCATGAGATAGTGACAGGCGGCATGGCCGGATTTTCTACATTAGTATATTACTTCTCGGGCGAGACAATACCGGTCGGAGCCACAATGTTTGGTGCCAACCTACTGCTACTTGCCGGCGGCTACCGCACATTGGGGCGCGAATTTGTGGTTCGCACTGTGTTTGGGGCGGCATTGTTGTCGGTAATGATTGGTATGATTGAGGGATATTTCACTTCGCATGCACCGATAGTAAGCGACAACACCATGAGTGTGCTGATGGGATCGTTTGTGTGTGGTATCGGCATTGGGCTATATTACTCGCACAATGGGTCGGCCGGCGGCACAGACATTGTAGTGGCCTATCTCGACAAGAAAGGTCGAAGCAGTTTCGGTCGCGGTATGTTCTTGGTGGATGTGACCATAGTGTCGCTGTCGTTCTTACTGCCGTTTGAAGGCGATATGGATGCGCGAGTGCAAGCACGAGTGCAAACGATATTATATGGATGGGCATCGATATTTATCTACACACAGGTGGCAGATATGATGATTAATGCAAATCGACAAACCATTCAGTTCAATATACTCTCCAATAATTGGCAACGGATTTCGGATCGCATCACCCATGAGTTGGGGCGCGGCGTGACAACCTTGAATTGTACCGGCTATTGGACTGGAACAACGCGCACGATGATGATAGTGTGGTGCCGACAATACGACACCGACATTATATATAATATAGTGAATGAGGAAGATCCCGAGGCATACGTCATCGCCACTGAAGCCCGTAGCGTCCATGGCAATGGTTTTGACCCGCTGAAAAGGAAAATCACCAAACATTCACATCCGGCCGCCACGAAAGCACATTCCGACTCATTTCATTGAGTTTCAGATATATACCTAACAATAACGACCTTAAAGACTACCTGAAAACCCTCAAAATTGCACACATTGTGCAAAAATGTGTTGTAAAACATATTGCATAATTCATAAAAAATGTGCAATTTTGCACAAAACTACCAAAACTATGCAATTTATTAAAAATTTCACCGATTTAAAGGCCTTCATATCGGCCTCCTCGGAAAAGAAAGTGCGCGTGGTGGCAGTATGCCCTCATGATGATCACACGCGCGAAGCCATCGAAGCCGCCATCAACGAAGGTCTCGCCGAGTTCACCTTAGTAGGCACACCCGACAAAATGGGAGCCCTACCCTCTTTGGCTGCTCACCTGATTGAAGAGGCCGACACTGACCGCGCCGCATACTTGGCTGTGGAAGAAGTGCGCCAAGGGCGAGCCGATGTGATGATGAAAGGTCTTATCAACACCGACAACCTATTGCGTGCCGTATTGAACAAAGAGCACGGGCTGCTGCCGGCAGGCAAGGTGCTGACCCACATCACAGCCGCACAAATCCCCGGGCATCATAAGTTGCTATTCTTCTCCGACGCAGCCGTAATACCCTTCCCCAAGCCCGAGCAGCGCACTGCTCAAGTAGGCTATTTGGCCCAAGTGTGCCGGGCATTAGGCATAGAGCAGCCACGCATAGCCTTGGTTCACTGCACTGAAAAGGTGTCGCCCAAATTCCCCGTTACCCTCGATTATGAGATGCTCAAAGAACAATGCGGACAAGGCTTGTTTGGCAATGCCATAGTAGACGGACCGATGGATGCCAAAACAGCAGTCGATATCCATTCGGCACAGGTTAAAGGCATACAATCGCCCATCGGCGGCGATGCCGACGCGTTGTTGATGCCCGATATCGAGGCCGGCAATGTGTTCTACAAATCGCTCACTTGCTTTGCCAAAGCGCAAATTGCAGGTATGTTGATGGGAGCAGCCTGCCCGGTAGTACTACCCTCGCGAGGCGACAGCACCGAAAGCAAGTTGTGCTCGTTGGCATTGGCATGCGCCACCTCCATCGCTCTGAAGCAGTAAGCGAAAAATCCCCCTCTCACTCACTAACAACAGTATCTACTTTTACCGATGAAAATACTCACAATCAACCCCGGCTCCACCTCTACAAAGATAGCAGTGTATGAAAACACCGCTCCGATGTTGACCGTAACCATCCGCCACACGCCCGAAGACCTCAAGCAATTCACGGCCGTCGAAGAGCAATTCGGCTTCCGACGCGATTTGGTGCTTGAGACCTTGGCCAAGCGCAATATGCCGCTGGATTTCAAGTGCATTGTGGCTCGCGGCGGGCTCACCAAGCCCATCGAAGGCGGCGTGTATGAGGTCAACGAGTTGATGCTTCACGACCTTGAGCATGCCGAACATCGCCACGCTTGCAACTTGGGCGCGCGCATTGGCTACGAAATAGCCAAGCATGTGGAAGGACACTGTCCGGTGTATATTGCCGACCCGGGAGTGGTTGATGAACTTGAGGATGTAGCACGCATTACCGGCTCGCCCATTATGCCGCAGCACCCGATATGGCACGCGCTCAACCAACGCGCTATCGCTCGACGCCATGCCAAGGAAAATCACTCAAAGTATGAATTGCTCGACTTGATTGTAGTGCACCTTGGAGGCGGCATCTCGGTTGGGGCTCACCGCCATGGACGTTGCATCGATGTAAACAACGCGCTCGACGGAGCCGGGCCTTTCTCGCCCGAACGTGCGGGCACCCTACCCGCCGGAGCACTCATTGATTTGTGCTACTCGAATAAGTACACCTGCGCACAACTCAAGAAGCGCATCAGCGGCAATGCCGGCATCGCGGCCCATTTGGGCACCACTGATATGATTGCCATCGAAGACTCCATCGCGGCCGGCAATAAAGAAGCAGAACTGATAGTAAATAGTATGATATATCAAATCGCCAAAGAAATCGGCGCCAAAGCAGTGGCCTTAGATGGTCGTATCGACGCAATCTTGCTTACCGGCGGCTTGGCCAACTCGCGCTACATAGTGTCGCGACTGCGCCAACGTGTTGATTTCCTTGGTCCGGTATATGTATATCCCGGCGAAGACGAGATGCTCGCCCTCGCTCAAAATGGTCTCGCAGTGTTGCGCGGCGAAATACCTGTCAAACAATACGTCTGACAAAACGTTTCATTTCCAACAAAGGGCGCCCCGCGGGGCGCCCTCATTGTTTATATGGTTTACAATCGCTTAACCGGCTCAAAATCGGAGATAATGCGCAAGTCGTTGATAGTGTGAATGAAAATGGGTAAAGTAGTGATGTAGACATACCCATAAGAGCCTCCATCGACCCCAAAAAAGGGAATAATAATAGCATCACTCTTGAAATTCTTCACAAGTGGCGAATCAATTGATACATAGCAACGCTGAATATGACTATCGCCGGTATAACCGTCAGGCAATGGGGCCACTAAAGCATGTTCATATTCGGTGACTTCGCCTGAGGGTAATAATCGACCGAGGCCCTGGCGATAATTTTTCAGCGGACGAGCCACAAACTTGAAGTTTGCTTCGGGGTCGAGTTTGTAATATTCATAACCGGAAAGATAGTTAAATTGATTAAGACCGGGCAATCCAATGGCCCAAATGGGTTGCTGAGGATACTCTGTGATATCAACGTAAACAGTGGTATCACAATTGCAAAGTCGCATATTTAGAACATTTTTATATTCTACGATAGAACTATTGACCACCGAGAATGCCACAGTCCAACGAGCCACCAAAAGTGCCACTGCAATCACCGTGCCCACCCGGCGCACTTGATCGGGCAAACGCCACTGAGCCGCCATTGCCGCCAACCCAATGCAACCGGCCACTTGGCCGAACCACGTAGTTCTTGGGCTGGGCGATGCGACCATAAACAGAGAGCCACCCAAAGCCATCAAGAACAATGCCTGCCGAAAGATATCACCCATAAAACGATGACGATGGCGCAAGGCCTCAATTCCTTGAAGTAGCATAAAAAGCAAAGCAGGCCAGGCACATATAGCAGATTCAAGAAATTGGTACACTTCAAGCAACTGACCTCGAGCAGCCCAACGCGCGTGAAAGCCTTTAGCCTTCAGCAGAAATGCGGAGCCGAGTGCGAGGCCTACCAACATCCACACCACATGCCGACGGCGCAGGCGTTTGTGCAATACCATCAAGCCGAGAATTGTGCACAAAGCAGTGAGTCCGAAGGCCTCGTGCCATGCACCTGTAAGTCCGCCAAGAGCAAATGTCCAGAAAGCATTAAACCGTTGGCGACGAATAGCCAACCAAACGGCTGTAAGAGCAAAGGCTGTGGAGGGAATGTAGTTGAGATAAAAGTCGAGCGAGAGGATATAGTCGTACCACACCGGAAAGACCGACAATAGTAAGCAAAGGAATGTGACGGCACCCGAACGACGGATGTCGATGCGAGCCAATCGCAATGCCACCAGTATGGCGCACATAAACAGAGTTGCGGCCAATATATCCATCACCCACTTCGGCAGATAAAATGAGAACACGCAGGTGAGGTTGGCCAAGCGAATGTTGTCGTTCATATATCTCCAGGCCCACATATCGTAGAAATGGCTCCAATCTATGGGTGAAGGGATGCCGTCGACCGTTACCTTAAGGAACTCCATGTATAAGAAGTCGTCGAAGGCGTATGGCATCATCAAGAATGCAGCAGCGATAGACGCTACGGTAAAGATGATTGCACTCACGCTAAGCGCTTTACGCGAAACTTTCATTTATGTTTGCTTTATTTGGTGTAGGTGAGGATAACTTTTGGGGTATGTAGCAGGCGCGCGGCAAGGTCTTGAATATGTGCGACAGTGGTTTGTCGGCGCCGCTCAAGTGCTTGATTGATATCGTGGCCGTGGATATCGGCTAATGCGAGGTTGAATGCACGTGCTTGCTGGTCGAGATTGCTGAGTGCATGAGTGGTGGCAAAGCGGTTGAATGTTCGTTGGAGCCGATAATCGGTTACCTCGCCGGAATGGGTAAGCAATTCAAGTTCATGAAGTAATGCTTCTGCCACATGGTTGAGGTCGGCGTCGGATGCGGTGTGAGCGGTAAAGAGCACAAATCCGGGGTGCTCGCTACCAATGATTGAGGCATCGGCTTCGATGATGGAGCCATCGCCCCGGGCCACGAGGTGTTGATATATGCTTCCAGAGCGTCCTGCCGACAGAAGATCGGTGATAGTGTCAGCGGCATAGTAATCGGGTGTGCCGTATGGATCCATCGGAATTGCTATAATCACCATCGGTGAAGGAACTGGGCCGCGCATGTGCACATATTGGTCTTGTGAAGGAAATCCGCAAGGCGGGAGATTGCGAGGAGCAATTTCGCGGCGAGGGATATCGCCAAACCAATGCTCGATGCGCTCGCGAGCAAGGTCGTAAGGCACATTTCCACTCACGGCAAGGACAGCATTATTTGGAGCATAGTGAGCAAAGAACCAACGACGCACATCGTCGTCGGTAGCATTGAGAATATGCTGCGGTTCCAATCCGATAACGGGCCAGGAATATGGATGTTCGGGGGCATATAGTGCGGCGCGAAGGCCGTGCATCAAGTCACCGTATGGGCGATTGAGGCATTGCTGTTTGAATTCTTCCACCACAACGGAGCGTTGCACCTGCAGGGCTTGGGGATTGAAAGAGAGCGACAACATTCGGTCGCTTTCGAGGTATAGCGCGGTGTCGAAGTTTGCAGCCGGAAGTTGACAGTGGAAGTTGGTAAAGTCCGACGATGTCCATGCGTTGTTAGTGCCGGCGGCTTCGGTTATTACCTTGTCGTAATCGGGCACGTTGATGGAACCGCCAAACATAAGGTGTTCGAACAGGTGAGCGATGCCGGTGAGCGAGCGTGCTTCGTCGCGAGCACCTACGTTGTAGAGCACATCGACCGCCACCATAGAAGTGGTGGGGTCGAAGTTGTGAACTACACGCAAGCCATTCGGCAGCGTATATGATTTATATTCAATCATTTCACGATAGCAGCGGAAATGATGCGAATATCCTCTTTGGGACGGTCGGCACCATCGGTAGCAACGCTCTCGATGGAGTCGATAACGGCAGTGCCGTCGACCACTTGGCCGAAAACAGTGTAAGCGCCATCGAGATGAGGAGTGCCGCCTACTGAGGTATAAGCTTGGCGCACTTCATCGGTGATGGTAATAGGATTTTTGGCAGCGATGGCTTCGGTTTCGGCAATTAGCGAATCGCGCAAAGCAGACAAAGCGTCGCGGTCTTCGGCGGCTTGGAGGGCACGAATGCGGTCGATATGTTGCTGAGCGAGGCCGTTGAAGATGCTTTGGAGTTGCTGATTTTTAAGTTGGTTGGAGAGTTGGTCGAGTTGAGCAGGGAGCACACGTTTGCCGGTTACGATATAGAATTGCGAGCCTGAGGAGCGTTTTTGAGGGTTGACTTGATCACCTTGGCGAGCGGCAGCAAGTGCATAACGGCGATGGAAATGTTGTGGATAAAGGATTTCAGCGTCGAGGGTGTAGCCAGGTCCGCCGGCACCGAGTCGTTGACCGGGTTGAGCAGTTTTGGAGTCGGGGTCGCCGGTTTGAACCATAAACTCATTGATGACGCGGTGGAAGAGTACGCCGTTGTAATAGCCTTCGTTGACCAACTTGATAAAGTTATCGCGATGGATGGGAGTGTCGTTGAATAGTTCGACGGTGAAGTCGCCCAAGGAGGTCTCGAACTTAACCAGAGTGAGGGCGGAGTCAGGTTGTTGATTAGCCATAGAATCGTTTGAAGTTTGAGCATCGGCAGATGCGGCAGAATTGCTGCAAGCGGCCACGGCCACAAGCAGTGCTACCGCCATCATACCCAAAATTTTACCTTTCATATTAATATTTTTGAAATTTTTAGCGGCTGAGGTTCCTGTTCTCCTGTGAGATTCTCAAGTACACTACGTTGAGATACATCTACGGGAGGAGGGGATTAGAGGCGGTCGGGGTTGGGATATAGGCGCTTGTAGATGCGGCGGAAGATGTCGTCGGCTTGAGCGAGGTCTTCGGCTCGCGCAAGGTAATCATCGCCCCAGAGGGCTTGAACCAGCCCGGGGAGGAAAGCGTGGTCGCGATCCTTGTCGATAACAGCGGCAGCGAGTTGACGCACATAAGCAGTATACTTGGCCGGGTCGATAGCCTCGAGATAGCGGGCAGCGGAAGCGGTGAATTGGCCTGTGCGGTCCACATTAATGATGTTTTCGATAAGGACAGGGAGGTCGGGGTCGCAATCCTCGATGTGGTTGGCGATATATTCGTAGGTAAGCAATCCGTCGGGGTCGCTCTTAAGTCGTTTGAGATCTTCAGAAGTCATATCTTGAAATTTTTTGGCAAAAATAGCGTTTTATTTTGGAATACGCTAATTTTTTTGCAAAAAGGTTGGGAAAAGCGGCTTAAAATCGCTAACTTTGCACCAATAAAGCAAAAAAATCGCTACTATCACCTAAAACAAAAGAACAATGCGTCTGATTATTGAACCCTCTTATGCAGAGGTATCCCGCTGGGCAGCCCATTTTGTAGCCGCTCAAATCAACAAAGCCAACCCCACCGCTGAGCATCCGTTCGTGTTGGGATGTCCTACCGGTTCGTCGCCCTTAGGCATGTACAAAGAACTGATAAGATTGTGCAAAGAAGGCAAAGTGTCGTTCAAACATGTTGTAACCTTCAATATGGACGAATACTGCGGTATTCCGCGCGACCACGAGCAAAGTTACCACACCTTTATGTGGACTAACTTCTTCAATCAAATCGACATCGAAGCCGAGAATGTGAACATTCTCGACGGCAACGCGCCCGACATCGAAGCCGAATGTGCACGCTACGAAGCCAAAATCGCTTCCTACGGCGGTATCGACCTGTTTATGGGCGGTGTAGGTCCCGACGGCCACATTGCGTTCAACGAACCGGGCTCGTCGCTCACCTCACTCACTCGTCAAAAGACTTTGACCCACGACACCATCATCGCCAACTCGCGTTTCTTTGGCGGCGACCTCAATGCCGTGCCCAAGACCGCGCTGACCGTAGGCGTAGGTACTGTGATGGCAGCCAAGAGTGTGATGCTCATCGTGAATGGACACAACAAAGCCCGCGCACTCCAACATGGTGTGGAAGGAGCCGTGTCGCAAATGTGGACCATTAGCGCTCTTCAACTCCACCGCAAAGCCATCATCGTTGCCGACGAAGACGCTTGCGCTGAACTGAAGGTGCAAACATATCGCTACTTCAAAGACATTGAAAGCGCCAACCTCGACCCCGATTCGCAACTCTAATTACCGAACCATATCAAACCAAGGCGCGCCAACCAATGTTGGCGCGCCTTGTTGTATATAGAGTGAGGGAAGAGGGCGAGGTGGGAGCCTATCTACTCACCTTGCCCCACAAATCAGAAGCGAACTTTTGTAGCGACAGAGCCTTGGCGGCGGATGTAGATTTGGCCGGCGGCGGGGTTGGCAACGCGGATGCCTTGGAGGTTGAAGTACTCAACCGGAGCATCGGCATCGGCAGCGATGTCGATGGTAGCAGCGGGGTCGTGGCGCAGAGCTACAGCGGTGAAGTTGAAGGGGTTACCGCCTTCGGGGTTGCCTTGAATCATGAGGCGGTCGGCGTTGAGACGCTCAGCAATATTATCTTTGTTGATGCCGAGGGCTTGGAGGTCGATGGTGGCCATGGTGGCGGTGCGTTCCACTTGGCCGTCGCCGCTTTGAGCCCAGATGCCGTCGTCGGCCCAGTTGGTGCGGACGTTTAGCACGTAGTTGGTGTTGTCGCCATTGTCGGGCGAGAGGTACACGTCGAGGTAGCGTTGGCCGTCGTAGTTATTGAACGCTTCTTCGAAGATTTCGAGGGTGTTCCAGTTTTCCACCCAGAAGTAGCCGCCCCAGATGGCGCCTTCGGGCATAACGAAGCCGTCGTCGTAGACGTTAACGGCAGCCACGTTGAAACGTGCACCGCAGAGTTCGAGGCCGGTTGATTTGAGGGCGTTGAGCATGTCGACGGTGATGTAGGCGCGGTAGGTGTAGGTTTCGTGGTCGCCGAGCCAGCAGAAGGTCGAGCCGGGGAGCTTGTTGCCATCGGATTTGATTTCGATGACGTCGGTGGTGTTGACCAGATCGAGTTGGATGAAGTTGCCCACGTTTACATCGGCGAAGTTTTCACCGGCGATGAACAGGGGAGTAGCCCAGGTTACTTCCACGGGTGCTTCCGCGGTGAAGAGGTTTTTGACCAGAGTCGGTTCGGCCGAAGCGGAGAAGGCCACGGCCACAGCTGCGATAGCAGTAAGTAACGTTTTTTTCATAATAGTGTAATTTATAAAGGGTTGGAAGAATTCTTTAAAAAGGCTTCGGCCCGGAGGCCGAAGCCACACCTTCAAGACAAAGTTTAAAACCTAATCATAACTTTTGTGACGGACGAACCTTGACGGCGGATGTAGCATCCGGGGGTAAGCTAGCCGTTAACTCGTTGACCTTGAAGGTTATAGTATTCGACGGGAGCGTCGGTAGGAGCAACTGCAACATCTTCCATGCCTGAGACTGTGGTGCTACTCGACACGGTTACATCCCAAGTTTCAGTTGTGCCATTTACGTTATTAACATTCTTTTCATCACCTACAGCAACAGGATATGAAGGAGTGAAAGAGAAATTGTAGGTCTTTTCTTCGTCGATTGCATAGAATTCGCTTGAAGGAGTGATGTTTACAGCGTTAGGGATTCGAACGGAGAAGCCACCTTCTTCAGGTGCGACAACTATATCGGAGATTTCGGAGTCATTGGAAGATACGGTTACAGTGGGCAAGTTGCACACCACTTTTTCGCTGTTGGCGATGGTAAAATAGAAATAAAGGTCGGCACGAGTTTTGTCACCAATGGGCTCTACACCCACATCGGAAGGTCTTTGCAAGTCCCAACTCGGTGATTGAGGCAGGTCGATTGAGGCAATTTGCTCTGACGAGGCATTTTTGAGAGAGAGGTTAGTAGCGGGGGCAAGATAAGAAAGATTGAAAGAGCCATCGGTAGAGGTTGCAACCACTTGGTCGCCTTTGCAGAGCGAGAACGATTCTGAAGCGGTCCAAGCGTAGTCATAAGCATTGAGGTTGAGCGAAAGCACGTTGGCTTTAACGCCTTCAGAAATTTCTTGAGCGGAGAAAGTAGTGGAAGTGGATGAGCGCAGAACGATAGAGGTTATATTAAAACCACTTTCTTTTTGGTTGTCGTGACGTTGAAGGAATACAGTGGAGAAGGCTTTATTGCTGAGCAGATTATTCAAGACATCGTCTTCGATTTTGAACACGATATAATTATTCAGGTGTAAACCATCGCCATCATTGGCCAGGATTAAGTCGCTTGAGTCCCAACCGGTACGGGAGTTGATAGCATAATTGGTGCGACCGGCTTCGTGATACACATAGAGGTACTTAGCATCGGTGTGGCCTTCGAAGGCTTGCTTGAAGAGTTTCAAATCATCAGGCCAGGCTCCATCTTCGCTGGGGGCCCAGGTGTAGCCGGCCCAGATGGCGCCGTCGGGGATGGTGGTGCCGTCGTTGAAGATTTTGATGCCGTTGGTGGTGAAGGATGCGCCGCAAACCATAAGTCCGTAGGTTTAGAGGGAGGCGAGCATGTCGGCGGTGATGTAGGCTTTGTAGGTGTATGCGCCGCCACCGTTGGGCTTGTCGCATTTCACAGTGCCGGGCAGGATGTTGCCGTTGGATTTGAGTTCGATGGCGCCGGTGGAGGAGAGGATGTCGATTTGGATGTAGTCTCCGACTTTCACGTTGGCAAAGTCGGAAGCGTTGAAGGACTTGGTGTTGTCCCAAGTGATGGTTGCTTCAGAACCATCCCACCACAGGTCTTTGATATGCGTGGGCTCGGCGTCGGCATAGAATGTCGCGGCAATGGAAACCAGAAGAGTAAAGATTAATCTTTTCATAATAGAATTGTTGAGTTAATGAATTTTGGTAAAAATTTCGGCCGCCGCCGTCGAGGTGCGACGGCCGAAATCGGGGATTGATTATTTAGATGAAACAGAGATGTTTGATACGGAGATTTGGCCGCCATAGGAGTTGATGCTCCAGCAGTTTTTGGCGGTGTTGTAGATTCGGTTGGTGTAGGTGAGCACGTTGTTGATGTAGAGCGACACCACGGAGTTGTCGGTGACGATTACCACATTGTAAACGTTGTCGGCGGGAGTCGGGAACACGTATGAATCGTTGTCGCCGATGAAACCTTTGCCACCTTCGCCCTCTTGCTCGAGGTTGATTTTGCGCACGGAGCTGCTTTCGGGGTTAACCATCAAGGTGTAATAGGTTTCGGAGTCGGAGCCGCGTCCTAAGGAGATGCCGAAGCGGTCGGAATCGGAAGCGGTGGTGACGGTGAAGGCTATGCGGTTGACGGTTTTGAGGCGGGGGAAGAGGTGCGATTCGTCGGCGGCGAGGGTTACGTCGGCGAGCGAGGAGGCGTTGCCGATGTGCTGAGCGATGGCGGGCACTTCGGTGGTATAGAGCGTGCCGTCTTCGTTTTGGCAGAGTTTGTGAGCAACGAGGGCGCCGGCCCAGTCGATAGCGCCATCGGTGGCGTTACCGGCCTTGGTGGCGCACCAGCCCCAGATGAAGCGGTCGGTGCCGTTGGAAGCGGTCTTGCCGGCGTAGAAGCCGCGACCGTTGAGGAAGCCTTCGTGGCTGTCGGGCCAGATGCCGGCATCGTTGGCGGTGCAGGCTTTGAGCTCGTCGAGGGTGCGACCTTTGAAGTACTGCACGCGGCGGATGGCGTTGTGTTGCTCGGAGTAAACGAGGTACCACCAATCGCCCATCTTGAACAGGTCGGGGCATTCGTAGAAGCGGTCCCACATCATGGTCATGAACACGCCGGCGGAAGTCCACGCGAGCAGGTCGTCGGAGGTGTATTCAGCCAACACGCCCTTGCCGTCCTTTCTGGTAGAGATGAGCATGTGGAAGCGGTTGTCGTCGCCGCGGAACACGAACGGGTCGCGGAAGTCGGCATTGCTGTATTCCGCGCCGGCGGTGATGAGCACGGAGCGGTTCTTGGTCCAAGTGCGGAAGTCGGTGGAGGTGGCGAGCATCACGGCCTCGTTGATGCCGGCAGTGGATGATTGCGAGGGCGAGTGGGCGGTGTAGAAGGTGTAGTAAATGCCTTCGTGATAGATAGTTGAGCCGGTGCCGATGGCGGCGTCGAGCTCCTTGTCAGTGCCGCAGCAGATGAGTTCGCCCAGCGAGGTGTAGGAAGCGGCGTCGGAAGTTTCCACGCACCAGATGGGGTGGTAGGTGTAGGCTTGGTTAGGACGGAAGTCCTGCAAGTACATCACCTTGAAGTTCTTTTCCACGGGGTCGAAGAAGGGCATGGGGTCGCCTACGTAGCCCACGTAAGGCTTGTAGAAGATGTCGGACTTTTGCTCGTCGGCGAAGGCGTAGAAATTGGATGTGCCGGGGAGGTTGCGGTCGGTGATTACCGGCTCGTCGTCGCTGCAAGCAGTGGCGCCGAGGGCGACGGCAGCCATCATGGTCAGGGCATATATTTTGTAAGATTTCATGATTTCGAATATTTAGAATTATTGGCAGAGGTAGTTGATGGCATTCTTGGTGAGGGTGACGATGTTCTCACGGTAGGGGTTGTTGGCGCCGTTCTTGTCGTACCATTCGTAGGCGGGGGTGCCGATGGTGATAACGCGGCCGGTGGTGAAGCCTTTGAGCGCTTCGTAGGGGAGGAACTCGGCGATGGTGACCACGTTGGCATCGTAGCTGTCGGCGGAAGCCAGGGCTGAAGCGCCGGTGCGTTCCTGCCAGCCTTCCATAGTGAGATACGGATCCCAATCCACGTGCCATACGAGGTTGCGGTTGGTGTTGGAGCAGCCGGCAGCGAGGAGCAGCACGCGGCCGTTGGCGTCAGCTTGGAGGTTGGCAAAGAGGGGATGGTCCTCGTGGCCGGTGATGGTGAAGCCCAGGTCGTCGGCGAGGGTGGAGTAGCTGTCGCCGCCGAACATGTTGTTAGGCGATTGCTGGTCGCGAGCAATGCGCCACACGTCGTTGATGTAGCGAGCGCCGTCGCGCGAGGCGAGGATGGAGCCGCCGCGGAGCCAGTAGCTGTTGAATTGGTCGCGTGAATCCCACATTTGTGAGGGCCAATCGGTGAAGTCGAGGTGGCACCATACCATCTTGAAGTCGTCGAGCTTAACTTTGCCGTCGATGATGTCTTGGATGGCCACGTAGGTGGAGTTGGGCACATTTTCCACCATCCAGCGCCAAGCGGCAGCGGCTTCGTCGGTGAGTTGGTCGGCCGAAGGCTTGTTAGCTACGAACGCTTTGGGCTCTTGCGACATGTCGTCGGGGATGACCGACACAGTGTATTCCACGCGAGCGGTGCGCAGCTCGGCCACGAACTTCACAGGCTCGGTGAAGTCAACCACGGAGCCGGAAGCGGGGGTGACGGTAGCGCCTTCGGTGGCGGTGAAGGTCACCGGCAGGGAGGTTACATCGGTGCCCATGGGCACGAACACGGTGATGGTGCGGGCGGAGTTGTCGATGGAGCCTTCGTAGGAGCCGTTGACGGTGAAGGAGAGGAATTCCACGTTGTCGTGCTTAACGGTGATGGTGTATTCGCACACCACATCGCCGTTGGTAACGCGGATGGCGCGGGGCACCAGGCCGTTGAAGCGAGTGCCGGCGGGATAGTCGCAGGTGGCGCCGTCGCTCAGGGTGATGGCATCCACGGTGAGGTTAGTGAGGTCGACGGAAGTGGCCACGTACACGGTGACGGCCTTGGCGGCTTCGTCGATTACGCCTTGATAGCCGCTGACGGTGATGGCGGTGATGGCGGTGTTGCCGTCGAGCGCCATGTTCGAGTTATTATCGTCGCTGCAAGCGGCCACCGACAGCGAGAGCAGAGCCAGCAGAGCGAAGTATAAAGATTTGATAGTAGATTTCATAGTAAGCGATTGATTACCAGTTACCAATGTTTTGAGTATAGTGGCCGTTGGAAGCACTCATCTGGGCAAACGGGATGGGCAGATATTCGTTCTTGTCGGCGGTGAAGGATGCGGAGGAGTAGATAGCGCAGTTGTCGGCTTCCTCAGCGTAGTATTTATTGAGGACGGTGGCTGCTTCGCCCCAGCGCACCAGGTCGAAGAAGCGGTCGGACTCCATGGCGAGTTCCACGCGGCGTTCGCGCTTAACGATTTCGAGGGCTTGCGATTGCGAGTAAGCGCCGGTGTAAGGACGCACGTTCATGCGCACGCCGTAAAGCTGTTGGTAGTCGGAGATTACGGAGGTGGACTGGCGAGCGCGGTTGCGCAGACGGTTCACGATTTCGATAGCGCCGGGGATGTCTTGGTTGAGCAGCACCAGAGCTTCGGCACGCATCAGCAGCACGTCGGCATAGCGCAGGACGATGCGGTTCATGGGCGAGCCCCACCAAGCGCCTTTCACCAAGTAATCGGTGTCGGGGTCGACGTTGTGTTTGAGGGTGACGTAGTAGCCATAGAGGCCGTTGGAGCGGCTCCAGATGGCCGAGCGGTCCATGATGTAGTTCTTATTGAACATGTAGGGGGTGCCGGGCATGCCCACGGTGAGGAACAGGCGCGGGTCGGCGTAGTCGGAGGTCATTTCGTAGTCGCGAGCGTTGAAGTTTTCGACGGGCAGACCGTTTTCGTCGGTGCGGAAAGCGTTCACCAGGTTCTGCGACGGTTTGTAGAAGTCGCAACCGCCGTCGGTCACGCCGGGAATGTTGGGCACAATCAGGCCGTAAGCCCAGTTACAGTTACCGTTCTTGGTGCCGTCGTTGAAGGAGTATTGCATAGCCCAGATGGATTCCACGCCGTTCTCGTATTGGGGTTCGGGACGGAAATTGTTGTGGAAATCGCTTTCGAGGTCGCAGCCGGAGGCAGCCATGATGGCGGGGTCAGTGTATTCCACCACCTTTTGGAGGTCTTCGGTGGAGATGGAGGTGACTTGGTGAGAGTTCACATCATCTTGGTGGTAAGCCTTGTAGAGGTAAGTCTTGGCCAGGTAAGCGGCGGCAGCGGCGCGGTTGGGGCGGCCTACTTCCGACTGCTTGGCGGGGAGGTTGTCGAAGGCAAACTTGAAGTCGTCGATGATGAGTTGCCAGCCTTCATCGTTGGTGTACTCGCGGTTGGAGAGCTCGTTGTAAGCCTCGGGCGAGAGGTTGGGATCCACGGCGAAGGGGATGTACTTGTAGAGGCGCTTGAGCAGGAAGTGGCCGTGGGCGCGGAGGAAGCGCATCTCGGCTATGCGTTGGTCGCGCAGAGCGTATGCGTCGGGGTCCATGTTTTCGAGCACCTGCAGGGCGGAGTTGGCGCGGGAGATGCAGTTGTAGAGGCGTTGCCACATGTCGGAAATGTTCCAGTTGGTGGTGCGGATGCCTTGCGATACTTCGAGCTGGTGGAAAACATCGCCGTCTTCGGTGCCGTTGCCGCCTTTATAAGCGTCGTCGGAGCGCACGTCGAAGTTCCACATTGAGAACGAAGAGTTGATGTCTTCGGCCGAGATCCACACGGCGTAAGCGGAGATGACCAAATTGTCGACGTAAGCGGGGTCGAGCACCTGCTGGTCGTCGAGGGTGCCTTGGGGCTTGGGGTTATCGAGGAAGTCGTTGCAACCACTGAGCACGGCGGCAGCGGCCATGGCAACGGCATATATAATCTTTTTCATTATAATCTATTGATTAAGAGGTGATTAGAAAGAAGCGTTCAGGCCAAAGGTGATGCTGGCGGGGATAGGATAGCCGAAGTTGGGGTTTTCGGGGTCGACACCGGTGAACGAAGCGGCGTGGATGGTGAGCAGGTTTTGGGCGCTCAGATAGAAGCGCAGGCGCTGCAGGTGGATGCGCTCGGTGAGGCGCTCGGGCAGCACGTAGCCGATTTGGATGTTGCGCAGCTTCAGGTACGAGCCGTTCTCCACAAAGTAGGTCGACACGCGTTTTTCATTGTTGACATCGGAGCGGGTCAGCGCGGGGATGTCGCTGTCGGGATTTTGGGGTGTCCAAGCGTCGAGCAGGCGTTCACCCTTGTTGAGGAAGCCGATGTTGAGGCCAGCCCACAGGTCGGTTTCTTTCTTGAGGTCAGAGATAACGTCTTGACCGAGAACGCCTTGCCAGAACATGGAGAAGTCGAAGTTGCGATATTGCAGGTAGACGTTGAAGCCGTAAGCCAGGTCAGGCACGGGGCTGTAAATCCACTTTTGGTCTTTTTCGGTGATGCGGCCGTCGCCGTCGAGGTCGCGCCAGCGGATGCGACCCACACCGGCGCCTTCTTGGATGGCATGGTTGTCAACTTCTTCTTGCGAGCGGAAGATGCCGTCGGCCACGTAGCCGGCTTGCGCACCGTAGGGGTGACCGATTACACTGTACACGCCGTTACCGCCGAAGGTGCCGTTAGCAGCCACTGTGGTGGGAATGTCGGTGATTTTGTTGGAGTAAGTGGAGACGTTGGCGGTGATGTCGTATTGCAGGCCCCAGTCGGTTTTGTCGCGCCAGCCGAGGTTGAGTTCGATACCCTTGTTTTCCATCTCACCGGCGTTGATCCATTGCGAGGAGCCTTCGCCCATGGCGGCGATGCCCACCATTTGCACCAAGATGTCGGTAGTTTTCTTCAGGTAGAAGTCCACGGAGCCGTAGAAGCGGTTGTGGAGCATGCTCCAGTCGATACCGGCGTTATACTGAGTGGTGGTTTCCCACTTGATGTCGGGGTTGCCGATTTGGTCGCGTTTGAAGCCGGATTGGAGGATGGAACCGCCGTTGGTGCCGGCGATGTCGTAGGAAGTGCCGTAGGATTGGCCGCCGGATTCGCTCACGCCGTAGTTGGGCACGTAGATGTAGTAGCGGGCAGTGTTGGAGATTTCCTGGTTACCGGTTTGACCCCATGAGAGGCGGAGCTTGAGGTCGTCGAGCCAGGAGCGGGTGTCGGCCATGAAGGCTTCATTGCCGATGCGCCAACCGGCTGATACGGAGGGGAATGTGGCGTAGCGATTGTTGGCACCGAAGCGCGAGGATCCGTCGTGGCGCACGGTCACGCCCAGCAGGTAGCGGCTGTCGAACGAGTAGTTGGCTTTGGCAAAGAACGACACCAGCGAGAAGCCGTCGCCCGAGCCGTAGGCTTGAGATGTGCCCACACCGCTGTCGGGCCACATGAAGTCGGGGTTGAGCACCGAGAAGTCGGTTTTGTAAGCGGAGAACCATGAGGAGTTTTCGCGGTTGAGCTCCATGCCGACGAGGGCGTCGAGGTGGTGCACGCCGAAGTCCACGTTGTAGTTAGCCACGAGGTTCCACATCCAGCGGGTCCAGTGTTCTTGCTTGGCTTCGACGGCGTTGGTGGAGTTGGCCACGTTGCCTTCGGTGATGGGATAGGTGAAGATGCGTTGTTGCTTTTGCGAGTAGTCGAGGCCGAAGGTGGTGCGCACGTTGAAGCCCTTGAAGGGGTTGATGTTGAGGTAGGCATCACCGAACAGGCGCCAGTAGGTGTAGCGGTTGTCCTTGTTGCGCACCAGGCGAGCGAGCGGGTTTTCGCGGTCGGGATAGCCGCCCACGGGGCCGGCAAATTCGCCGGTGGTGGTGTACACCGGCAGCGAGGGGTTGAATTGAAGCACGTTTTCGAGGAAGCCGCCGGGGGCTTGCACTTCGGAGGTGCGGTTGATGGTGAAGTGTTCGCCGAAGGTCACCATCTTGTTGAGCAGGTTGTACTCGGTGTTCATACGAGCGGAGAGGCGTTCGAAGTCGGAGTACTTGATGATACCCATGTTCTTATAGTAACCCAATGAGAAGAATGCGCTCATTTGGTCGGTGGAGCCGCTCACGCTCAGGTTGTAATTCTGGGTGACGCCGGTGCGAGTGGTTTCGTCGAGCCAGTCGGTGTCGGCCGAGGGAGTGGTGCCGGCAGCGTCGAGGTAGCGGTCCATGGTGATGGAGTGGAGCACCGGGTAGCCCGCTGCGTCGTAGCCCCAATTGTAGTTGTAGCCGAGGCCGTTGGTGTTGGGGTCTTGACCGTCGTTGACGTAAGCCTGCCACATGGCGCGGCCGTAGCCTTCGGCGTTGAGCACCTTAAGCTGGTTGGTGTAGAACTGGGCGGCCACCGATGCATCGAGGGTCACGCGCAGGTCTTTACCCTTCTTGGTGGTGATGATGATCACACCATTGGCCGCACGCGAACCGTAGATAGATGCCGATGCGGCGTCCTTCAGAATCTGGATCGACTCGATGTCGTTGGGGTTGAGTTCGTGCATGCCGCTCTTGGTGGGCACGCCGTCGATGATGTAGAGGGGGTCGTTGTTGTTGAGGGTGCCGATACCGCGGATGCGCACGGTGGCGGCGCCGCTGGGCGAACCCTCAGCGCTGATGTTCATGCCGGGCACGCGGCCTTGCAGCGCTTTGATGGGGTTGTTTTCGTTTTGCTTGGAAATTTCGTTGACGTCGACGGCTGTGATGGCGCCGGTCACGTCCACTTTTCGTTGGGTTGAGTAACCCACGGCCACCACTTCGTTCAGAAGCAAAGCGTCCTCCTTGAGGCGGACGGTCATACCGTCGGTGGCTTGTACGGTAGTGGTTTGAAAACCAATGTAAGAAATGGTGAGTTTTTCACCCGAGGGCACGGAGATGGTGAAGTTGCCATCGTAGTCGGTGGTGACACCTTGATTGGAAGAGGCGGGCACCACGGATGCGCCAATCAGCGGCTCATCGTCGGTGGCCGACAGCACGGTGCCTTGCACGGTGATGTTCTGCGCTTGCATGGTGATGGTGGCCATCAGCAGCATCAGGGCGCTTAATAGGTAATGTTTCATTGAATTGATAGTTATGATTAGGTTAAATTTACTTTTTCACAGCATTGCGCAGCTCGGCGGGCAGCTCGGGCATCGGGCCGGATTGGGTGCACACGAAGGCGGATACTTTCACGGCCAATTCGTGGGCTTCTTTCACGCTCTTGCCGCTGAGGATGGCCGATACGAACGCACCGGTGAAACTGTCGCCGGCGCCCACGGTGTCGGCCACTTCCACTTTGGGTGTCTCCACGAAGGATACACAGCCGGGGGTGAACACATAGGAGCCGTTCACGCCGCAGGTGAGGATGAGCATCTTCAGGTTGTACTTGCCGAGCAGCAGCCAGCACTTGTTTTGCAGGTCGATGCCGGGGTAGCCGAACATGCGAGAGATGGCCACGAGTTCTTCGTCGTTGATTTTCAGCACATTGCAACGACGGATGGAATCGGTGAGGATTTCGGGGGTGAAGAAGTCCTTGCGCAGGTTGATGTCGAACACTTTGAGGATGCCGTCTTCGTTGGGGATGGAGTCGATGAAGCGGGTGATGGTGCGGCGCGACACTTCGGAGCGTTGAGCCAACGAGCCGAAGCACACGGCGCGGGTGCGAGCGGCCAGTTCTTCAAGGTCGTCGGTGAAGGGGATGTTATCCCATGCCACATCGCAGCAAATATCGTAGTTGGGGATGCCGTTGGCATCGATTTCGACTTTAACGGTGCCGGTGGGGAAGTCCACGCGGGCGATGTGAGTATTGAGGCCGCGGTCGCGGAATTGAGCCACGATTTCGTCGCCTAAGGAGTCGTTGCCCACAGCGCTCACGGCGCAGGAGTTCAGGCCCATGGCTCCGACGTGGTAAGCGAAGTTGGCGGGTGCGCCACCGAGCTTCTTACCGCCGGGGAGCATGTCCCACAGGGCTTCGCCAAGGCCTACTACTAAATTTCTTTCCATAGTTATAAGGTGATTTTGGTTATTGTTTAGGTTGTTTATCCTTTAATTCTTGAAATCATATAGATGAGGTAAGCCACGCCCACGGAGATTACAATCACCGAGCCGATTTGGGAGCCGATAGCATCGGAGGCAAAGCCCATGGCAAGGGGGAAGATTGTGCCACCGAACAAGCCCATAAT
This sequence comes from Bacteroidales bacterium, assembly GCA_004552725.1. GTDB lineage: Bacteria > Bacteroidota > Bacteroidia > Bacteroidales > Muribaculaceae > CAG-873. Next base: position 29,830 of record SFNM01000018.1, read on the forward strand.
CATCAGACCTGAGGCTTCATTGCGCTTGTCAGGAACAGCGAACATGGCTTGGGAGAAGACGATGGAGAAGATGTTGGAGTTGCCGTAGCCAACCAATGCCACTGCAGCGTAAAGCATCCATTCTTCTTGGCCGACAAATAGGCCAATCATCGACAGCACCATCATCACCACGCTGATAGCGAAGAACAGGCGAGCGCTGATAAGGCGCAGGATAATGGAGCCGGTGAGGCAACCAACGGTACGAGCCACGAAGTATACGGATGTCACAAACAGCCAATCTTCCAACTTGGCACCGCCCAAGCGGTCGAAGAAAATTTTGGGAGCGGCGGTGTTGACGCCCACGTCGATGCCCACATGGCACATGATGCCGAGGAAGCAGAGCAGGATGGCGGGGTTGCCAAGGAGTTTGAGGCATTGTCCCACTCCGGAGGCCTTAGCCTGCTGCTCTTCGTGTATGGGGGTGGCGGCAAGCAAAGCAATGGCCAATGTGCTCACGACGGCGTAGATGGGAAAGAGCACGCGCCAACCTAAGCCGAAGGTCATGGAAACGGAGGCAGCGCCCCAGCCGGCGATAATGGGAGCGAGGAATGAGGCAATTGCTTTCACAAATTGGCCAAAGGTCATGGTGGAGGCCAAGCGTGAATCGTCGATAAGGTTCGACACTAAGGGGTTGAGCGAGGTTTGCATAATAGCGTTGCCGATGCCGAGCAGCGACAGAGCCACCAGCATCAGGTTGTAACTGCTACCGAAAATGGGGAGCACCAACGAAGCAGCGGTAAGCACGAGGCTCACCAACACGGTCTTTTTGCGGCCGATTTTGTTCATCAGCAAGCCGGTGGGAACAGAGAAGATGAGGAACCAGAAAAAGACCAGCGAGGGGAAGAGGTTGGCCTCTGTGTCGGTCAATCCCAGGTCGCCTTTGAGGCAATTGGAAGCAGTGCCGACTAAGTCGACAAAGCCCATTGCGAAGAAGCAGAGCATCACCGGCACGAATTGAAGCATCGTGGAGCGGGGAGCGCTTGAGGGAGTTGAATTTGACATTATTATATAAGGTTAAATGGTTTGGTTATTTAGTTCAAAGTTTGATAGCGTTGACGTGCAAGTTGGTAATTGTGGCTTTGCCTCCGGTGGCTGAGATGCTCAGCGAGGTATATGGGGATATTGGAAACACGGTATTGGTGAGGGCAAAGCGGCCGGCGGCTTCAAACACTTCTACGGAGGAGCGGTCTACAAAGATTCGCAAGCTCACGGTGCCGTCGGCATTGAATGTAGGTGCTACAGAGTTCACGGGGAATTGCTCGTTGAAATCTGTGATGCCGCTGTGTGTGCGGTCGAATGTGAGTGTCGCGGCTTTGGGGTCAAATGTCATTTTAACATAGTTACCTTCAACGTTGCTGAGTGTGAGGTCCACGCTCTCAGCGCGGTCAGCATCGATAGTGAGGCGGATTTCGCACAGGCCGTCGGCGGGGAGAGCGAAGGAGGCACTTTTGGCATTGATGCGCTTGCGATTGGCTTTGGATACCACAGCACCGCGCAGGGCGTCGCACTCGGGCGATGGCACGGAGGCCATGTAGTACTGACCATCAGCGCCGCGGAACAGGCTCAGGTCGCGCGGCAGGGTGTTGGCGCTGCGGTATGTCATGGTGGGCACCTCGGGGGCGTACTGCCAATTGCTCATCCAGCCGATGACAGTGGTGCGGCCTTCGGGTGCGTTGAAGAAACTTACTGTAGCATAGTTGTCCTTGCCCCAGTCCATCCACTTGGTGGGCACTTGGCCGTTGGCATCGAGGTCGGGGATGAACTTGGTGCCGTCGAACTCGCCCACGAAGTATTGAGTGGCGCTACCGCCGAAGGGGCCGCCGGGGTTGATGTTGCACAGCAACACCCACTTCTGCTCGCCGGTAGTGGGGTCGGCCAGGCGGAACATATCGGGACATTCCCACACGCCATCTTGGCAGCCGAGGCCTTTGCCGAAGGCGCTGGCCAAGGTCCAGTGCTTGAGGTCGGTGGAGGTAAAGAATTGCATCTCGTGGTCAAGGGCGTGGGCCAACATCAGCACCCACTTGCCGCTCTCCTCGTGATAGAAGAGGTTGGGGTCGCGAGCCTCAGTAGTTTGGCAAATCACCGGGTTGGCGGGGTAGTTGGTGAAAGTGATGCCGCCATCGTGGCTCACGGCCAGCGATTGTTGCTGGGTGGCGCCGGCCGATGTGTAGAACGACAAGATAGCATCGTTGCCAAAACCGGCATTGTTGCGAGCGTCAATCACCGAACTGCCGCTGAACACGGCGCCGAGGCCGTTGGCTTCGATTGCAGTGGGTTGCGATTGCCAGTGGATGAGGTCGGTGGAAGTGGAGTGGCCCCAGGTCATATTCTGCCATTTGCTGCCGTAGGGGTTCCATTGATAATATAGGTGCCACACACCATCTTTATAGAACATACCGTTGGGGTCGTTCATCCAGCCGTATGCAGGCGAATGATGATATGCGGGACGATATTGCTCTTGGGCGAAGGAATACGAGTCGGAAACTTCGAAGTGCTTCCATGCCACGTATGAGGAAGCGTCGCGGCCGTTGCTGCGTCCGGCTTCGGTGTAAACGTTCAGCGCCACGGTGTGGCCCGCATATTGGCTCAAATCCATCGGCACTTTGTAGTCGACCTTGCTGTTGGCCACGCGCACCACTATAGTGCGGTCCAAGCGGCCGTCGACCATCACTTCCACGCGTGCTTCCGGGCCGTTGTCCTCGACCGGTATCAAAAGATACTGCCCGGCCGTGGCTTCGACACGCACCAATGTGTTGGCCGTGCCCAAGTAGTCGATAGCGACTTCGCCGCCGGCCCACGCTGCCGAGCCGCACAGCATTGCGCTACATAGCATCATTGAAATTGTTTTCATGATATGAGTTTAAGTGAGTTTATTTTTTGTTTGTTAATTTTCTGTTGCAAATTTATTGCTTATTATTATATGTATATTATGATTTTTGGCGCAGATTATGATAAAAATTCGCTCATGCAACAAATTTCACAGCATTTTCATCATTTTTTATAAAGATTTTTTGCTAAATTTGCACCGTTACAACACTAATTACCATTTTAATGGCAAAAACACTTTTTTACACCATTGTCGCTTCCATTTGCATTTTTTTGCTCTCGGCATGCTCCGATGAGCACAAATTTCGCATCGGTGTGTCGCAATGTTCCGACGATACTTGGCGCTCAAAGATGAATGCAGAAATCGAGCGCGAGGCTCTACTACGCGACGACGTGGAGGTGGAAATCCGCTCCGCCGGCGACAGCAACGAAAAGCAGATTGCCGACATTCAATACTTTGTTGATAACGGGTTCGACATCATTATAGTATCTCCCAACGATGCACAAGCCATCACTCCTATTATAAAAAAGGTGTACGAAGGCGGCACCCCGGTGGTGGTGTTCGACCGCGGCGTAATCGGCGACTGCTATACATCTTTCCAAGGCTCCGACAACGTGGACTTGGGCCGTAGCGCTGCCAAATATGCTCGTCACCTCATCAAAGGCCCAATACGTGCTATCGAAATCACCGGGTTGATGAACTCTACCCCGGCCCAAAACCGCTACCGCGGCTTCCACCAAGTGTGCGACTCAATGCCCGACTTTCATGTGCTGGGCTCGGCCGACGGACGTTGGCTCGGCGCTGTGGCCGAGCAGAAAGCCGACTCGCTTTTCGACCTATTCCCCGATGTCAACTTGGTGTATGCCCACAACGACAACATGGCCATCGCCGCCTCCCAGGTGGCGCGTCGTCGAGGCCTCGATATCAAGGTGTTAGGCATCGATGCCGCCCCCGAAGTTGGTATTCAAGCCGTGCGCGACTCCATCATCGACGCCACTTTTCTATATCCCACCGAAGGCCATCTACTGCTGCGCACTGCCCTTAACATCCTCGAAAACAAGCCGTTCGAACGCCAATATATGCTCCCCGCCGGCGAAGCCGTCGACCAATCCAACGCTGAAATTCTCCTCTTCCAATATCGCCAACTCATCGAAAGCACTGCCAAGGTGCAAGAGCTCAAAAGCCGCGTTGACCAATATTGGGAACGCCACAACATCCAAACCGCTCTGTTCTATGCCGTTATCGCCATTTCTTTGCTGCTCATCGGCGTGATTTTCTTGCTCACTCGCGCTTTCTGGCAAAATCAACGCAACCGTCAAGTGCTCGAAGCACACAACCGCCTCCTCAGCGAGCAACACCGCCAGGAAAAGGAGTTCAACCTGCGCCTCACCGAGTCAACCAACTCCAAACTGCGCTTTTTCACCAACGTGTCGCACGATTTGCGCACACCGCTCACCCTCATCGCCGAGCCACTCGAAATGCTCGACGACGAGCACAATCTCTCTGAAAATCAGCAACATCTGCTCAAAATAGCCCGCAACAACGTGGACATCCTCCACCGTCTCGTAGATGAAATCCTCGACTTCCGCCGCTACGAAAACGGCAAACTGCAACTCCATCCCGTCGAAGCCGACCTGTCGCAACTCATCGCCACATGGCTCGAGGCCTTCCGCCCATTGGCCAAGCGCCGCTCCATTGCGCTGAATTTCACCGTCAATCCGGATTTCGACTACTCTCTGGCCATCGATGTGCCCAAAATCGAGCGCGTGGTGTTCAATTTGGTATCCAACGCCTTCAAATACTCGCCCGACCACGCCCACATCGACGTGGCGCTCTCTCACCGCGGCGCCGACCAAGTGCTCATCAAAGTGTCCGACACGGGCCGCGGCATCAGCCCCGACGACATCCAAAATATCTTCGAGCGCTTCTACCAAGTCGACAAAGTCAATGCCAACGGCTCCGGCATCGGCCTAACTTTGGCCAAAGCGCTTGTCGAACTCCACGACGGCTCAATTATGGTGGAAAGTCAGTCCGGACAAGGCGCCACTTTCTCCGTGGTGCTGCCTATCACCCACACATCTAACACCGAACCCTCGCACGAACCCACAATCGCCCTCTCGGACAACTCCCTACCCGACAGCGACATAGCCGACGACAGCCAAGCATCATTCGACCCCGATAAGCCCATTGTTTTGGTTGTCGACGACAACATGGACCTTCGCCTGCTCATGCGCGAACTCCTCGCCAACGACTACAACGTAATCATGGCCGCCAACGGCCGCGACGGCCTGGCAAAAGCCACTCGATACATTCCCGATTTGGTGATTGCCGACGTGATGATGCCCGTGATGGACGGCTTGGAAATGTGCCGCCAAATCAAAAACGAAATATCCACCTCGCACATTCCGGTGTTGGTGGTCACCGCATGCTCCATGGACGAGCAACGGGCCGGAGGCTACGAAGCCGGTGCCGACGGCTATATCGCCAAGCCTTTCAACCGCAAACTCTTCCTCTCGCGCTGCCGCAATCTCATCGACAACCGCAAGCGTATCTCCGCAGCATCCGACCACGCGCCCGAGGCCGAGCGACCCGCGGCCACCCTGCCTCAAGGCGACATTGACAGCGAATTTTTCGCTCGCGTTATGGAAATTATCAACGCCGAAATTGCCAACCCCGACCTCAACGTCGACGAACTCGCCTCGCGCATGGGCCTCGGCCGCTCACAATTCTACCGCAAAATCAAGGCGCTCACCAACGCTTCACCCGTGGAATTGCTTCGCAAACACCGTCTGCGCCGCGCTCGCCATCTCCTCAACACCACCGAGCAATCCATCTCCGAAGTATGCTACGCTACCGGCTTCTCCGCTCCCGCCTACTTCAGCAAATGCTTCCGCGACGAGTTCGGCGAGACTCCCACCGACCTCCGCTCTCGCCTCCAAGGCCACTAATTCCCCTCCCACCCTCCGGACACCACACACCTACCAGAAAGTGTGTCAAAAGTCGAAAATATAGTTGTAGGACCGCAATTGGGCCATCCGGGTACGCCGCAGCAAGCCGCGGCGCTACAAGTAATCGATTGAATATGCGTAAATTAACCATATTCTTCTACTAAAACCCCTGTACTCCTGTGGATTTTTGCGCACGAATGGCGGGCGCTCCGCGGTTATACCATTTTTCGGCCATTTTTTATCATTTTCGGTGTTTGGAACGTTTTTTGAAAGCCTTTGCACCAAATTTCATAACACACTACCACATTATTCCCCTAACTTTGCATTGTCGAAAGTCAACCACACATTCGCAACCTCCCTCATCAACCCATGAACAACACAGTTTTCTTCATAAAATAAGTTTCAGGTATTAGTTAGTTTATAGTCTCAAATACGGCGACGCAACCCTCCATCTCTCTCCTCGAATTGTTGCGTGGTAGACTTTAGGGCGTTGCGTCGCCGTTCTTTTGAAAAATAGTTGTAAATTCTCCTCATAATTTACTTGGTAAAGGTGTTTATTTAGGCCGCCGGACCTCGATGAGAAGTCCGGCGTGGATACTAAATATATATTTGTGACCGGCGGCGTGGTGTCGTCGCTTGGCAAAGGCATTATTTCCGCCTCTTTGGCCTGCTTGCTCAAAGCGCGCGGTTTCAGAGTTACAATCCAAAAGTTCGACCCTTACATCAACATCGACCCCGGCACCCTCAACCCTTACGAGCACGGTGAATGTTACGTAACCGTCGACGGCCATGAAGCCGACCTCGACCTCGGTCACTACGAACGCTTCACCAACATTCAAACCACTCGCGCCAACAACGTCACCACCGGCCGCATCTACCAAAGCGTCATCGACAAAGAACGCCGCGGCGACTACCTCGGCAAAACCGTGCAAATCGTACCCCACATCACCGACGAAATCAAACGCGCCGTCAAAGCACTCGGCAACACCGGCAATTTCGACTTCGTCATCACCGAAATCGGCGGCGTGGTCGGCGACATCGAGTCGCTCCCCTTCCTCGAAGCTGTGCGTCAACTCCGTTGGGAACTCGGCTCCAACAGTCTCTGTATCCACCTCACTTACGTGCCCTACATCGCCGCCGCTAAGGAACTTAAGACCAAGCCCACTCAGCACTCGGTGAAAAAACTCCAAGAACTGGGTATCCAGCCCGACGTGTTGGTTCTGCGCACCGAGCGCAACATTTCTCCCGAAATGCGTCGCAAAATCGCTCTGTTCTGCAACGTGGCCGCCGACGCCGTGGTGCAATCCATCGACGTCGACACCATCTACCGCGTGCCGCTCAAGATGCACGAGCAGCAACTCGATCAAATCGTGCTGCGCAAAACCCTCACTTCCTCCGAAGGCGAGCCCAACATGGGCCCGTGGATGGACTTCCTCAACAAGATGGACGCCGCCACCGAAACCGTCACCATCGGCCTGGTGGGCAAATACGTCGAACTTCAAGACGCCTACAAATCCATCAACGAAGCTCTCTTCCAAGCCGCCACTTACAATTGCCACAAACTCCGCCTCATCTACATCCATAGCGAAAAAGTCAATCCCGACAACGTGGCCGAGCGCCTCCAAGGCCTCGACGGCGTAATCATCGCCCCGGGCTTCGGTCAGCGCGGCATCGAAGGCAAGTTCGTGGCCCTCAAATACTGCCGCGAGCACAATATCCCCACATTCGGCATCTGCCTCGGCATGCAATGTATGGTCATCGAATTTGCTCGCGACGTCCTCGGATACACCGACGCCAACTCCACCGAGATGGACCACGCCACTCCACACAACGTCATCGACCTCATGGAAGAGCAAAAGAGCATCTCCAACATGGGCGGCACTATGCGCCTCGGAGCATACGAATGTCGCCTCGCTCCCGGCTCTAAGGCCACCGAAGCCTACGGCACCGAACTCATCCGCGAGCGCCATCGCCATCGCTTCGAGTTCAACAACGAATACCGCGACCAATTCGAACGCGCCGGCATGGCCTGCGTGGGCGAAAACCCCGAAACTCACCTGGTGGAAGTAGTCGAAATCCCCACGCTCCGCTGGTTTGTCGGCACTCAATATCACCCCGAATACTCATCTACGGTGCTTCAGCCCAACCCGCTGTTCCTCTCCTTTGTGAAGGCCGCTATTGCTTACGGCCACGAGCACCTCTAATCCCGTTTCTCTCATGGACAAAAACACCGTTTGGGGCTTAGTGCTCATGGCCGCCATCTTCTTTGGCTTCATGTACTGCAACAAGCCCACCCCTCAAGAAAACACTCCGCAGCAAACATCCGCTGCCGCCGCATCTTCCGCTGCCGCCGCTCAGTCCTCCGGCGCCCAATTCCTCTCCCCCTCCCAATTGGGACACCTCCGTCAAGCCGTGGCTTCGTTAGGCACCGACAGCGTATACACCGACCCCGCCCTCAACCTGCGCCTCACCGCTGATGGCGTCACCGGTGCCGTGGCCGTCGACTCCACCTCCGTGGCCATCGAAGCGCTCTCCGACTCGGCCTCTACCCTCGACCCCGACTTGCGCCTTAAGGCCATCGCTTCCGTCGAAGCGCTCATCAACCGCAGCGCCAAATACGGCGCCTTCGCTCCTTGCCTCTCCGGCGACAACACCCCCGTAGTACTCGAAAACGACCTGGTGAAAATCACCCTCAACTCCCGCGGCGCTATGGTGGCTCAAGCCGAACTCAAGCAGCACTTCTCCACCCGCAACGGCGATGCCGAACCCATCGCGCTCTTCCGCGGCCTCAACGACGGATACGGCTTCATATTCACCACCAACGACCAACGCCTCGACACCCGCGACTTCAACTTCAAAGTGGCCGAAGCCAACGACTCTACCGTGCTCTTCCAACTCCCCCTGAGCAACGGCGCCTCCTGGGGCATCCGCTACACTCTCTCGCCCGACAACTACCTCCTCCACACCGAGTTGGTGCAACAAGGCATGGCCAACGCTCTCCCCGCTTCTACCGCCTCCCTCGACTTCCAATGGCACCAAACCATGGCTCGCAACGAGAAAGGTCGCACTTTCGAAGAACGCAATTCCGGCATATATTATAAATATGTGGGCGACTCCCCCGACGACCTTAACGCCTCCTCCGACGCTTCCGAAGCTCTCAACAACCGCGTGAAATGGGTCGCTTTCAAAAATCAATACTTCTCATCGGTAATCATCGCTCGCGACTACTTCACCACCGCTCAAGTGTCGCACTCCCAAATCAAAGAGGGCGACTACGTCAAGGACCTCAACATGGCCGCTTCGCTCCCTTACACCACCGCCGACGGCTCCGCCGCCTCGTTCGACTTCTACTTCGGCCCTAACGAATACGACCGCCTCGCCGACCTCGACCAAGCCGTCGACGCCTCCGAAGACCTCGACTTGGTGCGCCTCATTCCTCTGGGCTGGAGCCTATTCCGCTGGATTAACACCCTGATTATCATCCCCGTATTCGACTTCCTCGCTTCCTCCGGCATGAACATGGGCATCGTTATCCTGCTGCTCACCCTCTTCATCAAACTCATCATCTTCCCCTTCACCTACAAGAGTTTCAAGGGTCAAGCACGCATGCGCCTCCTCCGCCCCGAAATCGACGAAATCAACAAAAAATACCCCGGCCAAGAGAATATGCAGAAACGCCAACAAGAAACCATGGCGCTCTACTCCCGCGCCGGCGCTTCCCCATTCTCCGGCTGCCTCCCCATGCTGCTGCAGATGCCCGTCTTAGTGGCCATGTTCTCTTTCCTGCCCTCCGCCATCGCCCTCCGCGGCGAGTCGTTCCTCTGGGCCTCCGACCTCTCCGCCCCCGACTTCATCGTCGAACTCCCATTCTCCATCCCATTCTACGGCAACGGCGTGGCTCTCTTCTGCTTGATGATGACCGTGGTCAACGTGGTGTATATGCGCATCAACATGCAAAACCAACCCGGCGGCGAAGGCATGCCCGGCATGAAATGGATGATGTACCTCATGCCCGTCATGTTCCTCTTCTTCTTCAACGACTACGCCTCCGGCCTCTCCTACTACTACTTCCTGTCGCTGCTCATCACCATCGTACAAACATGGGCCTTCCGCCGCTTCATGGACCACGATAAAGTGCGCGCCGAACTCCTGGCCAACCTCAAAAACCCCAAGAAAGCCAAAGGCTTCATGGCCCGCCTCCAAGAAGCACAGCGCCAAGCCGAAGCCGCCCAACGCGCCGCCAACAAGCGCCGCCGCTAATCCCCCACCCCGCCGCCGGCACAGTGCACCCGGTAGCCGGAGGCGGGTTGGTGTGGTGAGGCGGAAGCCTACGTGGGGAGCACAGGATGAGATGGCCGCCCATGATGGTACGTGCGGAGCACGTTGCTCTTTGTCAAACCCCACGTTGGCGTTAGCCTACGTGGGGGTAGGACGCGCGCTCTCACGATGCAGAACCGCGAAGCGGTTCCTTATCTCCACGTTGCCAGGAGGAACCGCTCCGCGGTTCGGGTGCTTAGGGGAGCGCTGCCAGCCATGATGGAACGTGCGGAGCACGTTGCTCTTTGTCAAACCCCACGTTGGCGTTAGCCTACGTGGGGGCAGGACGCGAGCTCTCGCGATGTAGAACCGCGGAGCGGTTCCTTATCTCCACGTTGCCAGGAGGAACCGCTCGCGGTTCGGGTACTTAGGGAGGCGCTACACCCCCCACGTAGGGGCTGCGCCCCAACGTGGGGTTTGACAAAGAGCAACGCGCTCCGCGCGTTCCCACCGCCACTTCCTTCCCTTTAGGGGAGGGCCGGGGTGAGGCTTCCACCCACCCTCCATTCTATGCTCCTATGGAGCCTTTCTACCGCATACTAAACATAATATATATGAGTTACATAGGAATATACTTGCATATCGTGTTTGTTACCCGACACCGAACTAACTGCATAATTCCCGAAAAAGAACATATCCTCTTCAAATATATTTGGGAAGTCCTAAAAAGCAAGAAGGTAGAACTCATCAGGATGAATGCAGCACTCAACCACATTCACATGCTGGTGAAGATGCCGCCCGACATCACCATCGCCGACTTAGTACGCGACATCAAACGCTCCTCATCGATAATGATAAAGACATCGTTAGGACTACCCGGTTTCGACGGTTGGGCACGAGAATATGCAGCAATCAGCGTCTCCCCTAACGCATTAGATGCCGTTATCAACTACATCATCAACCAGAAAGAGCACCACAAAGTAGTTCCAATGCTCGATGAGTATCGGTCGATGCTCTGTAGCGACAAATCCCAACGTCTAAGCCCCGACTGGTTCGACCAGTAACGCCCATAATAGTACGTGCGCAGCACAGGATGAGATGGCCGGCCGCGGATGGTACGTGCGGAGCACGTTGCTCTTTGTCAAACCCCACGTTGGCGTTAGCCTACGTGGGGAGCAGGAGGTGCTCTCTCGCGATGTAGAACCGCGGAGCGGTTCCTTATCTCTACGTTGGCAGGAGGAACCGCTCCGCGGTTCGGGTGCTTACGGAGGCGCTGCACCCCCACGTAGTGGCGTGCGCCCCAACGTGGGGAGCACAGGATGAGATGGCCGGCCGCGGATGGTACGTGCGGAGCACGTTGCTCTTTGTCAAACCCCACGTTGGCGTTAGCCTACGTGGGGGTAGGACGCGCTCTCTCGCGATGTAGAACCGCGGAGCGGTTCGGGTACTTAGGGGAGCGCTGCCGCCCGCGATGGTACGTGCGGAGCACGTTGCTCTTTGTCAAACCCCGCGTTGGCGTTAGCCTACGTGGGGGCAGGACGCGCTCTCTCGCGATGCAGAACTGCGGAGCTGTTCGGGTGCTTAGGGGAGCGCTGCCGCCCGCGATGGTACGTGCGGAGCACGTTGCTCTTTGTCAAACCCCACGTTGGCGTTAGCCTACGTGGGGGCAGGACGCGCGCTCTCGCGATGTAGAACCGCGGAGCGGTTCCTTATCTCCACGTTGCCAGGAGGAACCGCTCCGCGGTTCGGGTGCTTAGGTGGCGCTACTCCCCCCACGTAGGGGCGTGCGCCCCAACGTGGGGTTTGACAAAGAGCAACGCGCTCCGCGCGTTCCTGTCACCCACCGGCCACACGCGCTCCTGCCTGCCATCACCCACCTGCATGTCCTCCGGCGCACCCCCAACGCGCTCCGCGCGTTCCCTACCTCCCACCCTGTGCGCACCTCCGGCCGACACCGGCCACCCACCCTGGCCTCCGGCGCACCCACACGCGCTCCGCGCGTTCTCCCCCAGGCGTCTGTGGAGATTTAAGGTTTTTTAACTTTGTGGTATGGGGGAAATGTTGTAAATTTGCCACCAAATCGCAGAGATACTTCCTTAACATCTACGATTCCAGTCACATTAGAAATTAATAAACTAAACTAATACATCAAACTTAACCAAAAAAAAATTACTTACTATGAAAAAATTCCTACTTCTTATCGTGGGGGTTCTCTTCGCCTTGTCTGCTAATGCAGAGAATAAGACGTGGACAATCTACGCAAACGTATCGGCCAAAGAATGGACAGAAGTTTGGCTTCGCTACGGTGACTACGGAAATAGTGCGAATGTAGCTAAGGGTTGGGTAGTAGACCCCGTAAATAATATCTATAAATTCCAATTTACAGCAGATAGCGGACTAAGCTCAATAGCTTTCACCAATTGGGGTACTGCTTGGGGTAGTCCATCATCATCAGATTGGGGCAAAAATATTGTAGGTGATTTCAAACCCAATAATTCTGATGCTAATTATGACTTGGCAAATGGCAAACTTTACACATTTAAGTCAGGCAGCGAGAATGGTGCTCCAGCAAC
>SFNM01000095.1 GCA_004552725.1 Bacteroidales bacterium
GTGATTTTTTGTAACTTTGCACACTAATCTTTCTAAGGTAAAAATGTCTGACGTAAACCAATCTGAAATAGTGTCGCGTGGGCGCGGACTTTTGGCTGTGTCGCCCATTGCCGTGTTCTTATTATTATATGTGGCTACATCGTTGGCCGTGGGCGACTTCTACAAGATGCCGCTGTCGATTGCATTCATCGCAGCCTCGCTGTGGGCGTTGGTGACTATGCGCGGTGGCAAGGTAGCCGACCGTGTGAACGTGTTCTCACGTGGCGCCGCCAACGGCGACATCCTCTATATGATTTGGATTTTCATCTTAGCCGGCTCGTTCTCGGCATTGGCTGTAGGTATTGGCGCTGTGGATGCCACCGTGGATTTGGCTCTGAAAGTAATGCCCGGATGGCTGGTGATGCCCGGCTTATTCCTCACCGCTTGCTTCATTTCGATGTCAATCGGCACCTCCGTGGGCACTATCGTGGCCCTAACGCCATTCGCTTCGCAAATAGCATCCGACACCGGTGCCGACGCTGCTATGATGGTATCCGTGGTGCTTGGCGGCTCGTTTTTTGGTGATAATCTGTCGTTTATCTCCGACACTACCATCGCCGCAACCCGCTATTTAGGTGTGAAGATGAACGCCAAATTCAAGGCCAACTTGTTTATCGCTGTCCCCGCTGCTGTAATTGCTTTGATTGTTTATACCGTTTTGGGCGGTGAAGCCACTCAAATCGCAACACCTTTCCACCACATCAACTACCTAACCATGACACCATATCTCTTGGTGATTGTGGCCGCGGCCGCCGGGCTCAACGTGTTGTGCGTGTTGCTCTTAGGCATCGCCGGATGTTTACTCGTGGCACTTACTACCACACCGGTGGCTCTCATCGACATGTGCACTATGATGGGCGATGGCATCAAAGGTATGAGCGACTTGATTATCGTAACCCTCCTTGCCGCCGGTTTGCTCGAAGTAATCTCGTATAATGGTGGCATCCGCTTCATCATCCAAGTAATGACGCGCCATATTAGCGGCACTCGCGGAGCCCGTACTGTAATAGCAGTGTTAGTCAGTTTGGTTAACCTCTGCACCGCCAATAACACCATCGCCATCATCACTGTGGGCAAAGTTTCTGCCGACATTGCGCGTCGCTTCGGCCTCGACCCGCGGCTCACAGCCGGCGTGCTCGACACCTGTTCGTGCATCGTGCAGTGCATCATCCCTTACGGTGCCCAAACCCTCCTCGCCGCCGGTTTGGCTCACCTTAGCCCCGTGGCCTTCCTGCCCTACCACGTCTACCCCGCCGCCTTAGCCCTGATGGTGATTATTTCCACCATGGCACGCTATCCAAGGCGCTATCATCGCGGCTAACCGCTTAGCGCAGTTGCGAAAAGTGGGTGCGGCCACGTAGATAGCGGTTCACAAGAATGTTGCGTCGGCAGTCGCTCCGTCGCAATAGATTTTCGCTCACGTCAGCATCAGGATACTCGCTTCGCATACGTGCAAAGTCGCGATGAGCACGCCACACGGCCGCAGCATTTTTCCAATCGCCGGTGAGCACGAATTTGGCCCAAGCCACCGTGTCGAGCAAGCGACGTCGCAACAAAGTGGCGCAGCGTTCGCTCTTGGGCACATTCTTATGAAGCATCAGTAGGTTATTGCGGAAATTGAGATAAGTTTTGCGCGGATTTGAGGCCGGCAGCGAGCCGCCACCAAGGTGATACACCACCGACTGCGGCACGGCTGCTATCTTAAGGCCTTGCAATTGGATGCGCCAACACAAGTCGATTTCCTCCATGTGGGCGAAAAATTTGGGGTCCAGACCTCCGCATTTGAGGTATACCTCGGTGCGAACGGTCAGTGCAGCCCCCGTGGCCCAAAAAATCCTGCAAGGGGTGTCGTATTGGCCGTGGTCGTCTTCGCACACGTCGAATATGCGACCGCGGCAGTAAGGATAGCCGTTGCGGTCGATAAATCCGCCACAAGCACCTGCATACTCGAATTTTTGAGGTTCCATGCGGCTGAGCAACTTTGGTTGCACGGCAGCAACGTCCGGGTGCTCGTTGAGATAACTCGTCAGTGGTTCAATCCACTGCGGTGCCGGAGCGGCATCGGAATTGAGCAACACTGTCACAGGGTAGCGCGTAGCCGCCAATGCACGGTTATAGCCCTCGGCAAAGCCGTAATTTTCAGCGAATTGCAACACTTCCACACCGGGAAACTCCTCGGTCAACAATTGCAACGAATTGTCTGTCGACCCATTGTCGGCCACTATCACTCGCGCCAAGTCGGCCGGAGTGTTGGCTATCACCTCGGGCAGATATTCGCGTAGCAATGCAGCGCCGTTCCAGTTGAGAATTATCACTGCCACTTGCGGGCAGCAGGTTTTATCATAGAGATGTTTCATTGTTGCGGTATCGGGTGTTTCCAGCGATTGTGACTCCATAGCCAGATGGCCGGGTCGCGCCGGATGGTTTGTTCAAGCAATTGTGTATATTGGCGAGTAAGGTCGCCTTCGGCCACTTCGTTGAGATTGTCGGCCATTTGGCGGATAGTGATGCGATAATGGCCGCGGCTGAGGTGTTCCATATCCCAGTATATTGCTGCAGCATTTAGTTTGCGAGCCAATACTTCCGTGCCGGAAATCATCAGGGTCGGACGTCCCAGCAGGGTAGTGAGCACGCCCGCGTCGCCGTGGCTCGGATGCTGGTCGCTCATAAAGCCTACACAGAACGACCCGTTGCGCGAGGCGCGCACCAACTGTCGCAACGCGGTGCTTTTGTCGATACACACCGACTGGAAGCGGCTGCGGATATGGAGCATCAGTCGATCGAAGGCTTTGTTGCGGAGTGGTCGATAGATTTGGCCGAAGAGGATATGGTTGTCGGGGCTTGGTTGCAATTGCGAGTGCATTGTCACCGATGGCGCCCATTCCCAATTGAAAGTGTGCGAGAAATATACCACGATATTGCGCTTCTCAGCCATCAGCCTATCTACAATGTCAATACCGTCAAATTCCATACGTTGGCTCATCTCTTTATCAGAGATATGAAGCACTTTTACGGTCTCTACTATCGAATCGGCAAAGTTGCGATAAAATTCGCGCGCGATTTTGGCTCGTTCCCGCTCGCTCTTTTCGGGAAAACAAGCGCGTAAGTTGTCCATCACCACCTTGCGACGATAGCCTATTACGCTCCCCATAAGCCATGCCACTACCGACGAAAGCGGATAGAGAGCCCAAAGCGGAAGCAGGGCCGGAATGGTGAAAAGTATGCGAAGCAGGCGTGTCATTGCTGTGCGAGATGTCCGGTGAGTGTTTCGTTTGCTACATCAATGCCGGTAATCACCACCGGCGCGATGCAATTGTCGAGGGCGGCAGTTGCATCAGTCACCTCCACCCGCAGATAGTTGTCGGTATGGCCGGCCATCGGCTTGCCATGCCCTTGAGGATGCTCCAAGAGCACCGGGCGAGTATCGCCCACGAATTGTCGGGCGAAAGCCTCCCATTTGCGCTCGCTCAATCGCAACATCTGGTTGGTGCGAGCGTGCTTGGTGCGCGGGTCGACTGCTCCGCCCAAATCAAGGGCTCGCGTGCCGGGCCGTTCGGAGTAGGGAAACACATGGAGTCGAGAGATGTCCAACGACTCTATAAATTGCTTGGAGATAGCAAATTGTTCGTCGGTTTCGCCTCGAGCACCTACAATTAGGTCTACTCCGATGAAAGCATGGGGAATTTCCTTGCGAATACGAGTAATTTTCTCGGCAAAGAGTGCTGTATCGTAGTGGCGATGCATCAATTTCAACACTTCATCAGAGCCTGACTGCAACGGAATGTGAAAACTCGGCATAAAAGCGCGCGAACCGGCCACATAGTCGATGATTTTGTCGGTGAGCAAGTTGGGCTCAATCGATGAAATGCGATAGCGCAAGATACCTTCTACTTCATCGAGTGCGCGCACCAAATCAAAGAATGTATCGCTGCGCCCTTTGCCGAAATCGCCTATGTTTACACCGGTGATAACGATTTCGCGTCCGCCTTGTGCAGCGGCTTCTTCAGCCTGCTTTACCAATTGGTCGATGGTGCCCGACCGCGAGCGACCGCGAGCCATTGGTATGGTGCAATATGTACACCAATAATCGCATCCGTCCTGTACTTTCAAAAAGAACCGAGTGCGGTCGCCGCGCGAGCACGATGGCCTGAACTCGGTGATGTCGCGCCAGTTGCAAGTGGAATTGATAGGTCGACGAGTGCGTAAAAACTCGTCAAGGAATTGGTCGATACGCATCTTGTCGGCCGCGCCGGCCACAATGCACACACCGGGCAGCGCCGCCACCTCGTCGGCCTTGAGTTGCGCATAGCATCCGGTGGCTATGATTGCTGCCTCGGGATAGCGTTTATGGAATGAGCGGATGGCTTGGCGACACTTCTTGTCGGAGAGTTCGGTCACGCTACAGGTGTTCACCACCACAATGTCGGGCGTTTCATCTCCGCTCACTCGGCGCACACCGCGCTCGGCCAGCGTTTGGGCTATGGTTGAAGTTTCGGCAAAATTGAGTTTGCAACCGAAAGTATGGTAAAGTGCTGTTAGATTGTTGAATACACTCTGATCAATCATCTGTGTTGAGGTTGATAGTGTTGATAATGGCGGCGATTTCGCGAGCATCGCTCAGCGACACCGCCGATGAAATGGGCAGCGACACCACCGTGTTGGCTATCCGTTCGGTCTCCGGAAGCGACAACCCGCTCCACGCGCTGTAACACGGCTGGCGATGGGGTGGGGTGGCATAGTGGATGTCAGTTGCTACACCTTTTTCATCAAGTCGTTGGCGCAGCAAGTCGCGCTTACGGCATTGGATTACATATTGGTGCCACACCATTGAGCCGTCATCGGCCCACAGCGGCCGTGTGATGGCCGAATTGGATATTGAATGTTCGTATATCTCAGCCACCGCTTGTCGATGGCCGTTCTCTGTGGCTAAATATGGCAATTTTACGTTTAAAATCGCTGCTTGTATCGGGTCCAGTCGCGAGTTAAGACCTTGATATATGTTGTGATAGCGACGGTCGGAACCATAATTGGCAATTGCGCGCACAGCCGTTGCCAACTGCTCATCGTCGGTGGTCACTGCCCCCGCATCGCCCATCGCTCCAAGATTTTTTGTAGGATAAAAACTGAACGCGGCCGCGTGGCCCAATGCTCCGGTACGTCGGCCGTTCATCGGGCATCGTGCTCCGATTGCTTGCGCGTTGTCTTCGATAATAAGCAATCCCAATTCGCGTGCAACTGCCTCCAGTTCATTGTCATAGCAGCATCGGCCATAGAGGTGCACGGTGAGAATTGCTTTCACATCCTGATGCTCTGCCACTTGGCGCAGACGCTTGGTGTCGAGATTGAGCGTGCAAGCATCCGGCTCCACCAGCACCGGCGTTAGGCCGCAGTCGGTCACCGCCAATATCGATGCAATGTATGTGTTGGCCGGCACAATCACCTTGTTGCCCGCTTTTAGTTGTCCCATCTCAATATACCCACGGAAAATCAATCGCAATGCGTCCAAGCCGTTGGCACATCCTACTGCATAGCGAGTGCCTTCATACTCCGCCAAGGTTCGCTCAAATCGCTCCACCTCCGGCCCGCCGACATAGCGTCCGGAGCGCACCACGCGTTCTACCGCTTGCGCTATCTCGTCGAGTAGCGGCCCGTTTACCGCCGCCAACGATAAAAATGGATATTGCTTATTGCGCATCGTTTTGAGTAAGTTTGCAACCGGTAAGTCGTTTAAATTCAGCATAATCGCGCACATAGTCGGCCTCGGAGTAGCGCTCCGAAGTCAGCACCATACACACCGCTCCGCCCGAGAAATTCTGGAGAGTGCGCCATAATCCCGTTGGAATATATAACGCTTGATATGGCCGATTGAGGGTGAACGTGCGCTTCTGCACTCCATCATCGAGCGTCACATCAAAGCAACCGCTCACCGCTACCATCATCTCCTGCGCTGTAAAGTGCGAGTGGCCTCCGCGCTCGGCATCTGCCGGAACATCGTACAGATAGAACACTCTGCGCACAGCAAACGGCATAGCATCATCGCCATTGTCTACAACCGACAACGACCCGTTGGCATGCCGATTACGAGCCAATTCTATCACGCGACATTCGCTTACCGACGAATGTGCGTGCGAGTCTTTTGTTGTAGAATGTTCCATCTCGCTGATTTTTTCACAAAGTTAATAAATCCCCTCCAATCCACCAAATTTTATTATCGTGAGTTATTGCTCGAAGATGTAGTCGGAAGGGTCGTAGGGCGTTGAGGCCAGCACCAATGCCACCGCGTTGCCACTGCAGTTGATGATGCGGCGCCACGTCATCGGTGGCACTAATATGCCGCTGTCGCTCCGCTGAAGAGTGGTCACTTCGGTTTTCCCTTCAGCGTCGGTAAGTTCCACATCGAAACTACCACTCAGCGGCACTATCAGTTCTGTGGTATGGCGCAAAGCGCGCCCGGTGCGTTCGCCCCCGCCCGGAATATCGTAAATCCAATACACGCGCTCGATTTCGAACGGACACACGCCCCGCACTCCGTGTTCAATAAACGACAGATTGCCACGCGGGTCTGCCACTTTCGGTAGGTTGATTATTGTTGCCATATACGCAAATTTTCCACAAATATAATTATTTTTTTTGAGAAAAATAGCCAGAAACATCCAAAACCGCCAAAAATACCCGTTTTCACTTCATAGACAAATAAAAATTCGGAACTCGGCTGAAAGCCGAATTGCGTACTTTGCTCACCGGATTAGCCACTACCACCACCTCCATTAATTCAATGACGGAGGTGGTGTCGGTGGCAGTGCCCTAAGTTGGCTCACTTTGAGCACGTGTGCTTAACAATCCTGAAACTATTATTAAAAGAAAAATGACAATTCGCATAAAAACTACAAATAGTGAACCAATGGTTATTGACACTGCAAAGTTCGCCATTTGCGCCAAATCTCCCAATACTCAAAAATGAGTATTTTTGTCTTGCGTTTATGCGGATTGTCTTTGATTGAAGAAAAAATGCGAAATTTTGG
>SFNM01000096.1 GCA_004552725.1 Bacteroidales bacterium
AAGAGGTATCCTTGAATGGCGAAGAAAAGAGAGCCAAAGCCCATCATGATGAAGGTGGGGAAGTATATGCCATCCGTTTGACGTGTGCGTAAGGTGTTGATGGCTTGGGGCAAGTATCCCATAAGCATAGCGATGGTAGCTGCCCAACCAAAGATGTTGGCAATATTCATAATAATAGTTGAAATAAAAGTAAAGGGTTAACGATCGATTAACGTGCAAACGCTCACGCGGTTCCACGAGGGTTCTTCAAACAGGCGCCCTACACCTTTGCCGCGCGCGCTGATGCGGTTCTCGGCAATATGATATCGATTAATAAGGATTTTCTTTACGGCTTCGGCTCGGTATTGGGCTAAGCGGTTGTTGATTTCTTGTCCGCCGTCGCTCGAGGCATAGCCTGTGATTTCCACTTTCCAGCCGGGATTGTTGCGCAGATACGAAGCCACGCGCTCCACATTGGGCATTTGGTCGGGAGTGACAGTCGACGAGCCTTGGTAGAAGAAGATGTCAATCACCGTGTTGAGATGATTGTCGACGGCCACTTCGCGCACTACGTCATTGTTTTGCTTTGCCTGACGTAATTCCTGCTCGGTCATATATAGTTGGGAATTAGTGCGAGCCAAATTGTCGGTAAGTACGTTGACTTGCGAGCGAAGCGAGTTGATTTGGCCGTTGAGTAAGTCTACTTGCGAAGCGTCATACAATCGGGCAGGAATAAAGCCAGGCCCGAAATGGTAGCGAATACCGGCCATAAGCATGAAAGCGGCTCGATTAGCGGAATAACCGGCAGAAGATAGTTTAAGATTATTGTCGGTCATATTCCAGATGAATTGAGGCCTCAATTCCATACTCAAACTGCTATTAAGCCGCATACTTAGCATTACTCCAACTCGGGTGGAAAAGAAGTTGTGGTCGAGTGTTGGTTTGGAAGCATACCGATGCCCCCATCCGGCTCCGGCTGTGATGGCACAACCAAAGCGAGGGTCAAGTGCTCTGAGGCGAAGTAGGTCCACAGAACCATACATTCCCACATATTGGTGGTCGAAAACAGTGGGCTGCGCTTCCAGACCCGGCCAACGCGAGGAGTTTACGCTCCATAAAGCGTCTGCCCCAAGGCGAAATGCCGGAGTGACATCTTTGGCGAAATCCACACCAAAAGCGGGTCGAATGTTGGAGAAAAATGAACCGGAGAGTGGAGAGAGGCCGCCAACGCCTACACCTACCGACCAATTATCGGTGAGGGCAGGGCGCACATACGCCTGCTGTGCCAAGGAGGGAAGCACGGCTACAAGCATCGATATAATGATAGTGGCGAACTTATTCATATAGAGATACTTAAGGCATTCTACAAATTTTTCGCCACAAAATTACAAAATTTTGATAAAAAAAGCAAGAAAAGTTGCTAAATCCGCCTAAAAAAGTCTACAAATTTGCTAATACAAAGAGGCTACGTAGAGCGACAGGTGGAACGAGTAGAGCGATGTTCAAAATGACCACTTTAAAACAATACGACGTTGAGAAGACAACAACAGTCAGCCTTGATTTGATGTTTTCTGCTTTGTTAAGTCTCATTTGAAATTGGAATAGTCGGTTTTCTGACATTTTTTTCAAAATATGTTGAAAAACATTTCAATTTATTTTGTATAATCCAAAAAATAGCCGTAACTTCGTGGTGTCTGACAGCAACAATTCATCTATACGACAAGAATAAACTCGGCCTCACGCTCCAACGGAGGCACTCCCTCGGAGCCACAAAGGCCGCCAAAATTATGTAACTGAATAATAACCATATATTTAACCCATGAGTTATCTGAAATTCGACAAGAACCTACTCATCAACCTTGAGCAATCTCTCAGTAAAGAAATGCTGCGGACTAATCGGGCAGGTGCTTATCACTGTACTACCTTAGTGGGTTGCAACACTCGCAAGCAGCATGGTCTCCTGGTGATACCGATTGCTGAGATGGACAATAAGCCTCATGTGTTGCTTTCCACCCTTGATGAAACCGTGATCCAGCACGG
This sequence comes from Bacteroidales bacterium, assembly GCA_004552725.1. GTDB lineage: Bacteria > Bacteroidota > Bacteroidia > Bacteroidales > Muribaculaceae > CAG-873. The sequence continues at coordinate 2,020 of SFNM01000096.1, forward strand.
CGCTCCTTTCAACCTCGGTATTCATAGATACAAAGGCGACGTATACAGCCCTAACGGCCATAAATACGTGCGCGAGTTCGATTGTGAAGAAGTGCCTCGCACTACCTACCGCGTCGGAGGCGTTATCCTCACAAAGGAAAAAATTTTCATCTCGCATGAAAATCGTATTCTTATTCGATACACGTTGGTCGAAGCCCATTCGCCCACAACCTTGCGTTTCCGTCCGTTCCTTGCATTCCGTGAAGTAAACTCGCTGTGCATAGCCAACAGCGCTATCAACGGCTCGATGCAACAAGTGGAAAACGGTGCTGCGACTTGCCTCTATCCCGGGTATCCTACGCTTTATATGCAGTTTAACCATCGTCCGACTTGGGTCGACGAGCCCGCATGGTATCGCGATATCGAGTATCTGCGCGACTTGGAGATGGGTGTGCCTTATTGCGAAGACCTTTGGGTCCCCGGCTACTTCGAGTTGCCTATCCGCAAAGGTGAGAGCATCATCTTCTCCGCCGGCACCGAACCCGTCAACCCGCGCAACCTCAAGAAGATGTACACCGCCGAGATCGAATCCCGCACCCCACGTACTTCCTTCTTTAACTGTCTCAAGAACGCTGCCAAACAGTTTTATATCAAGCAAGGTGATGATATGTATATCATCTCCGGTTTTCCATGGGGCACTGTCTTGGCTCGCAATACCTTTATGTCGCTTCCCGGCTTAACACTTGCTATCGACCACCGAGCCGACTTCGAAGCCATAATGGCTACAGGTATCCGCGCACTCAATAATTTTATGGAAGATGGCTCACTCGACCACCGTATTCATGGTATTGACTTGCCCGATATCTTGCTGTGGGCAGGATGGGCCGTGCAGCAATATGCCAAAGCCTTCGGCCGTGATACCACTCGCGAACTCTATGGCGCGTTCCTTACTCGTGCTGTAGAATATATAATGAGCAACACACATCCCAATCTCCATTTCGATGAAGAAACGGCGATGTTGTCGGCCGACGGCACCAAAACCCCGATATCGTGGATGAATGCAACTCACAATGGTGTGCCCGTCATTCCTCGCTCCGGATTGTTAGTGGAGTTTAACGCGTTGTGGTACAATTTGTTGCGTTTCGCTGCCGACACATTAGAGCGCGATGATTTTGCCGATGTGGCAGAGCGTTTGCGCCAGCCGTTTATTGATACCTTCCTCAATGATGGCGGTTATCTCTACGACTACGTTGACAATCGCTATGCTTCGCCCGAAGTACGTCCCAATATGGCAGTGGCTATTGGTTTGGACTACTCGCCGCTGGATCGTCGTCAGCGCAAATCGGTGCTCGATGTGGTGACTCGCGAACTGCTCACCCCGAAAGGCCTGCGCACTCTCTCTCCAAAGAGTTATGCCTATCGCCCATTTTACGAAGGTGATATGTACGAGCGCGAAGAAACACTCCACAAGGGTCCCGCTCGCCCGTGGCTTATGGGCTTTTATGCCGAGGCCTACTTCAAAGTGTTCGGTCTCAGCGGTTTGAGTTACATCGACCGTATGCTCATAGGCTTCGAAGACGATATGTCGCAACGTTGCATCGGCTCGCTGTCGCAACTCTACGACGGCAACCCCCCATTCCAAGGACGTGGAGCCGTGTCGCACGCTACCAACGTAGCCGAGGTCCTACGCACTGTACGCCTTATGAAACGATATAATCAATAACCCACCCCGATAAACCAAATAATATGAAAGCACTAATGTTTGGGTGGGAATTTCCACCCCACATCCTCGGAGGTCTTGGCACCGCATCCTATGGCCTGACCCAAGGTATGCACCAATGTGGTAATATGGATATCACTTTTGTGATACCCCGCCCCCACGGCGACGAAGACAAGTCGTTTGCCAACATCATCGGCACATCACAGGTGCCCGTGGCATGGCGCGATGTGTCGCGCGATTATGTGGAGCAACGTATCGGCCGCCTTATCGACCCCGAACTGTACTTCCGCTTGCGCAATAACATATATGCCGACTTTAACTATATGCGCACCAACGACTTGGGCTGCATAGAATTCTCCGGCCGCTATCCCGACAACTTGCTCGAGGAAATCAACAACTACTCTATCACCGCTGGTGTGATTGCTCGCACCATTGACTGCGATATCATTCACTCGCACGACTGGCTCACATATCCGGCCGGTATCCACGCTAAGCAAGTGACAGGCAAGCCGTTGGTAATCCATGTGCATGCAACTGATTACGACCGCTCGCGAGGCAACGTTAACCCCACCGTGTTCAGCATAGAACGCGATGGCATGCTGCAAGCCGATCATATCATTACCGTGTCGAACCTCACACGTCGCACTGTAATTGAACGCTACGGCATCGACCCCAATAAGGTGACCACAGTGCACAATGCCGTAATCCCTCTGTCGCAAGAACTCCTCGATGTGGAAGTAGAAAAACCGAAAGAAAAAGTGGTGACCTTCTTGGGTCGTATCACTATGCAAAAAGGCCCCGAATACTTTGTTGAAGCCGCCGCTAAAGTATTGAAAAACAACCGCAATGTGCGCTTTGTAATGGCTGGTAGCGGCGACATGATGGATAAAATGATACGTCTTGCCGCTCAGCGCGACATCGCCGACCGCTTCCATTTCCCCGGCTTCCAAAAGGGCAAACAAGTGTACGAAATGCTCAAAGCCTCCGACGTGTATATTATGCCTTCGGTGTCAGAGCCTTTCGGCATCTCACCCCTCGAAGCGATGCAAATGGGTGTGCCGTCGATTATCTCCAAACAGTCGGGTTGTGCTGAAATCCTCAACAATGTAATCAAAACCGACTACTGGGATATCGACGCTATGGCTGATGCCATCAACGCTATCATCTCTTACCCGGCTCTCTACAACCAATTGCGCCAAGACGGCCTCGACGAAGTGGCTCAAATTACTTGGGATAAAGCCGGACAAAAAGTTATCGACATATATAACAAAGTACTCAACCGCTAACCCACACTGCTATGAAAGCAATAAACTTCATATTTGAAATACATCAGCCGTTCCGCCTCAAACGCTATCGCTTCTTTGATATCGGTAACGACCATTACTACTACGACCTCTTCCTCAACGAGGACATCGTGAGCCGCATCGCTCACCAAAGTTATATCCCCGCAGCCCAAACCTTGCTGCGTATGATTGAAGAAACCAAGGGCAAATTCCGTTGCGCTATCGCCGTAACCGGCGTTGCCCTCGAGCAATTCGAACAGTATGTGCCCGAATTTATTGATGTGTTGCGCAAACTTGCCGACACCGGCAAAGTGGAGTTCCTCGCCACTACATACGCGCACTCGCTCGCTTCGCTCACCGATCCCGAAGAATTCCGTGCTCAAGTCAAAGAACACTCGCAAAAAATCCATGACCTCTTTGGCTTAACCCCCACTACATTCCGCAATACTCAGTTGATCTACTCCGATGATATTGCACCCCAAATTCAAGCACTTGGATTCAAAGGTTGCATCACAGAAGGAGCCAAGCACATCCTCGGTTGGAAGTCGCCCAACTATGTCTACAATGCCATTTCGGCACCCAAGCTCAAACTGCTGCTTAAGAACTCCAAACTGAGCGACGATATCGCTTTCCGCTTCTCCGATACTTCGTGGAACGAATATCCTCTCACCGCCGATAAATACATCGACTGGATTGCATCTACTCCTATCGAAGAACAAATTATCAACCTCAGCATCAACCTCGAAGCTTTCGGCGGCCTCCATCTTGCTTCATCCGGTATTCTCCAATTCCTCGAAGCACTTCCACGCTTCGCTGCCGAACGCGGTATCGATTTCTGGACTCCTACCGAAGCAATCACCAAACTCAAACCCGTCGACACCCTTAATGTGGTGCACACTATTTCCGATGCCGATGAGGCTCGCGACACATCCGCTTGGATGGGTAACGACCTTCAGCACGAGGCTATTGAAAAACTCTACTCGGTGGGTGAACGTGTGCGCCTTTCGCAAGACCGCTCGCTCAAGCAAGATTGGCTCTATCTCCAAGCCTCAGATCACTTCTACTACATGAGCACTAAGCACTTTGCCGATGGCGAAGTCCACTCACATTTTTCACCCTACGAAACTCCGTTCCAAGCCTTCACCAACTATATGAACGTGTTGGCTGATTTCTTGGTGCGCGTCGATGAGCAATTCCCCGAATCTGTCGACAACGAGGAACTCAACGCGCTGCTTAAAACTATACGCAACCAGGCTCGCGAAATCGAGACTCTCACTCGCGAACGCGACACCTATCGCCAAAATCTCGAGCAATATAACATAGAGCACAAGCCCAAAGCCGGCCCTGCCGTGCCCCCGGCCGAACCTGCTCCTGCTCCCAAAAAGCGTGCTTGCCGCACCAAAAAATCAAAAGAATAAGCCGACGCACATATCCACAAATAAAGGCAGCGCCCAGCGCTGCCTTTACTGCATCCGGTGGCGGAGGAGGTCGCCGCAGCCTGTGAGAACTTCGTTGTAGATGGTCGTACAACGGGAGGGCGCTATGCCGAACTTCGCTGCAAGTGCTTGTAAGTCAGCCATTGATGGCTTGTTGGTGTAGTTGATTGATGTAGCATGCTGGCCACCATACCCTTCGGAGTTGAAAGTCAAATCGTATGCAGGAGCAAGATGCCAGCGCCCATCTTCGCCTACATAATAACTGAAATTTTTGCAATGGTCGTCTTTGTTCTCTGTTAGATAATTGAATATCATTCGGCGAAACATCTGTTCTACATCTGTTTGCTGCTTTGTTATGTAGCCGGTCAGCGCCAATAAGTTGCGATAATCCAGCGTAGGCATATCCAAAGATACGCAAAGTAATGCACCCGCCGTGGCTGTATGAATTCGATTGCCGTTGGCATCAATGTCGAAACGTCGAGTAGCGAAGTATTTTCCTATAACTAATTTAAAATCAGGCACAATAATTCCACAGCGACGGGCTGCTTCGTTGTATGAATATTCCATAATCCCAATATCAACCGGATCGTATATA
>SFNM01000097.1 GCA_004552725.1 Bacteroidales bacterium
CATTAACGAACGACCTCGTAAAAAATTAGGCTTTTCTACTCCAAAGGTCGAGTTTTTCAAAAGAATTTTGTAATTTTGCACTTGCCAGTTGACTCTACAATTCGAATTTTTTCGCGCTAAAATACTTCTATTTCAAAAAAAATTCGTACCTTTGTATGATTTTTGTGCTCGTAGGCTCCGCGGAGCCGAGCGAGTCGTTGGCTAACAAGCCGCGAAACAATGTAAACATCTTATTTAAAACATGTTAGAAGAAGACCGTATCTTTAAAATCAATATCGAGAACGAGATGAAGTCGGCCTACATCGACTATTCAATGTCGGTGATTGTGTCGCGCGCCCTACCCGATGTTCGCGATGGTATGAAACCTGTGCACCGTCGCGTGCTGTTCGGTATGAATGAAATGGGCAACACCTCCGATAAGCCGCATAAGAAGTCGGCCAACTGTGTAGGTGAGGTTATGGGTAAATATCACCCCCACGGCGACTCATCTATCTACGGCACTGTAGTGCGTATGGCTCAAGATTGGTCATTGCGTTATACTTTGGTCGACGGCCACGGCAACTTTGGCTCAGTCGATGGCGACGGCCCCGCTGCCATGCGTTACACCGAGGTGCGCCTCTCGCGTATGGGTGAGCAGATGTTGCAAGATCTCGACTCTGACACAGTGGACTTCCAACCCAACTACGACAACACCCGTCGCGAGCCGGTAGTGTTGCCCACTCGCTTCCCGAACCTGCTGGTAAACGGCGCCTCCGGCATCGCTGTGGGTATGGCCACCAATATGCCGCCCCACAACCTCACCGAGTCGCTCAATGCATCAATTGCAGTGTTGGAGAACCCTGATATCACCACCGACGAACTCATCAAAATCATTCCCGCTCCCGACTTCCCCACCGGCGGCACTATCTACGGTTATGCCGGTGTGCGCGAAGCATACGAAACAGGTCGCGGCCGCGTGATTATCCGCGCTCGCGCCGTCATTGAGCAAGAAGACAACCACGAGGTGATAGTGGTGAACGAAATCCCATACGGCGTAAACAAGGCCGAACTCATTAAATATATAGCAGAACTCGTCACAGAGAAGAAACTCGACGGCATCGCTGATATCAACGACGAATCCGACGCCGAAGGTATGCGCATTGTGATTAAACTGCGCTCCGACGCCAACTCATCCGTAGTGCTTAACAAGCTCTACAAGATGACTCAAATGCAGGCATCGTTTGCCGTGAACAATGTGGCTTTGGTGCACGGACGTCCCAAGACCCTGTCGCTCCGCGAACTGCTGCAAGCATTCATCGACCACCGCCACGAAGTGGTGATACGTCGCACCAAATTCCGCCTCGGAAAAGCCAAAGAGCGTGCTCACATTCTCGAAGGCTTGATTATCGCTTCGCAAAATATCGACGAAGTAATTCAAATCATTCGCGGTTCGGCTTCGCCCGACCAAGCACGCGAACGTTTGGCCGAACGCTTCGACCTTTCCGATGCTCAAACTCAAGCCATCGTGGAAATGCGTTTGCGCCAACTCACTCAACTGGAGCAAACCAAACTCGAAGACGAATACAAACGACTCGAAGAATATATCGCTGAATTGCAACGTATCCTCGACGACCCCGAAGTTTGCAAGGCTGTAATCAAGCAAGAGCTCGAAGAAGTACGCGAACAATTTGGCGACGCACGCCGCACCGACATCGATTACACTGCCGGCGACTTCAACGCAGAAGACTTCTATGCCGACGACGATGTGGTTATCACCATCTCGCACTTAGGCTACATCAAGCGCACCCTCTTGAGCGAATACCGCGCTCAACACCGTGGCACTATGGGCTCGCGCGGTGGCGCAACCCGCGAAGAAGACTTCATCGAACATATCTACACCGCTTCGATGCACTGCTCGATGCTGTTCTTCACCGACCGAGGCTTGGTTTACAAACTCAAAGTTTATGAGTTGCCCGAAGGCACCAAGACCAGCAAAGGTCGTGCATTGCAAAACGTGCTCAACATCGAGCCGGGCGACAAGGTGCGCACTTATATCGCATGCAAAAACCTCGAAGACCCGGAATTCGCAGGCTCACACTACTTGCTATTCGCTACAAAAGGCGGCGTAGTGAAGAAAACCGTTCTTTCGGAGTACTCACGAGTGCTTGCCAAAGGTAAACGCGCTATCTTGCTTCGCGAAAACGATTGCTTGATTGGTGTGGAACTCATCAGCAATGATGCCGACATTCTGTTGGCCGCTCGCGAAGGTAAAGCCAACCGCTTCAAAGCCTCAACACTTCGCGCTATGGGTCGCGTATCGACCGGCGTTCGCGGTATGCTGTTGCGCGGCGACAATGAAGTGGTAGGTTTGATTGCTATGGAGCCTGACTCCACCAACGATGTGCTCGTAGTATCAGAAAAAGGCTATGGCAAACGCACCAACCTCGATGCTTACCGACTGAGCGCCCGCGGCACAATGGGTGTAAAAACACTTAACGTGACAGAACGCACCGGCCAATTGGTAGCGTTCGAAGCCGTCAACGACGAAAACGACTTAATGATTATCAACCGCAGCGGCATCACTCTACGCTTGCGAGTGGCCGATGTGCGCGTATGCGGTCGTGCCACACAAGGTGTGCGCCTCATCAACCTCGACAAACGCGGTGAAGAAATTGCATCCGTATGCGCCGTACCTACCGACCCCGACGAGCAAGCACAAAGCATTGATGGCGAAGAACTGCCCGAACTCTCCGAAGCCGACCTCAATGAACCCGACGTGGACGAAAACGTCCCTGCCGATGAAAACCTCGATTAATCATAACAACCATTAATTATATAACGACAACATGAAAAAACATTTAGCCTTGGCCGCCGCTGTTCTCCTCGGCTCCATCGCCCTCCCGGCTCAAATGCAAACCGTGAAGGACGCAGAACGCGCTATGAAAAACGGCGCCGCTCCCGAAGAAGTGATGAACATCATCGCTCCCGCCTTCCAAGACCCCGAAACAGCCCAACTTGCCCAAACATATTTCATTCCGGGCAAAGCCTTCTTCCAGTCATACGACCAACTCCTCGGCCTCAAGCAATTCAACAAACTGCCCGAGGGCGGTACAGTGGCTATGGCCCAGTACCTACTCGCCGGCTACGGCTTGTTCAACGAGGCTCTGCCCCTCGACTCCGTGCCCGACGCCAAAGGTAAAATCAAAACCAAATACTCCAAAGAAATCATCAACACCATCGCAGGCCACTTCACCGACTACAACCAAGCCGCTATCGACTTATGGGAAGCACGCGACTTCAACGGCGCTTACGAAGCATGGGAAGTATTTCTGAACATCGCCGAAAGCCCCGTGTACGGTCCCAAAGTGCCTAACATGCCTGCCGACTCCACTCTCGGCGAAATTGCTTACAACCAAGCCCTTGCCGCTTGGCAAGCCGACTCGCTCCAAAAGGCAGTGAACTCGTTTATGCGCGCTAAAGCCAAAGGCTACAACAAGAAACAACTCTACGACTATTGCATTGCTGTGGCTTCCAACCTCCAAAACGACGACTTAGTGTTCGCAATGGCTACAGAAGCACAACAACTCTATGGCCAAGAAGACAACAATTACTTCGGCCACATAATCAACCATTATCTCCAAAAGAACGATTTCGACCGCGCTTTTGCTATCATCGACGAAGCAATCGCAAATGATCCTTCCAACGCTCAATATTATCTGGTAAAAGGTATCCTCTTCGACAACCAAGGCAAACTGGCCGAATCCGAAGAAATGTTTGCCAAAGCAGTGGAACTCAACCCCAACGACAGCCAAATCAATTATAACTATGGCCGTTGCCTCTGCAACAAAGCATACGCTGCTTCCGACGCCGCTCCCACAAACCCCGCCGAAAGCGAAAAATACTACTACGATATTATCGTGCCTCTGTTCAAACAAGCCGTTGAATTCCTCGAACGCGCTTGGGAAATTGACAACGACAACATTGACGCGCTCAACTACTTGAGCAACGCTTACTACAACCTTCACGACGACAAAATGGTCGAGGACGTTGAAGCCCGCAAGAACCGCTAATCCACAGCGCTTAGCCTAATAACAGAAGTACGAATCGACGAATCCCCCACCCGATTCGCCGATACGTACTTCTCCTTATATATAATACACCTACGTACTAATGCTTAGATTTAATACCATAATCGATGCCATAAAGCATCACGCCGTCGCAGCCGGTCACCGGTTGGCCGTGGCCGATGAGCGTTGCAGCTTGTCTTTCAGCCAATTAGATAAGCTATCGACCGCCGCCGCTCACCTGCTGCGCCGACATACCCGTGCGGGTGAAGCCGTAGCCGTCATCGCCGACTGCTCAGTCACCTCAGTGCTCGCGCCCTTAGCCGCGATGAAAGCCGCCTGCGTCTACGTGCCCCTATACGCTCAGTGGCCACCCCACCAAATAGCGGCCATCTGCCGTGATGCCAACGTCCGCACCGCCATCGCCGACGACCACCTGTGCCACTTATTACCCCGCGACATCACCACTATTGCAGCCTCTCAACTCACCGCAGTCACCGCCTCCGAAAGCGGTGCACTGCCCCACCCTGCACCCTCCGACCTCGCACTAATCGTCTATACCTCCGGCAGCAGCGGCCAACCCAAAGGCTGCATGCTCTCACACCGCAACTTAGCCCTTCAAGGCGCTAACTACGGCCTTACTGACACAGACGTTTCGGCCTCGTTCATGCCCCACAACTCCGTGGCATTCATCAACGACACCTTCGGCGCACTATCCGCCGGCGCATCTATTCGCATAATTCCTCATAACGCTCGCTTATCACCGACCGACATTGCCGATTACATCGCTCGCCATAATGCCACCGCTATAATGCTTCCGGCTCGCATCGCTGCTAAAATGTCAGCCATGGAACTACCCTCGCTTCGCAAAATGATTGGCGTGGGCGAAGCCTGGCAACCGCAAGCCATCCCCTCCACCTTTGCCCTATACAATAGCTACGGCGCGTCGGAAATCTGCGGCGGTGCCTTGCGCCACCACATCACCGAAGATATGACACCAATGCCCGTTGGCACTCCGCTGCCATTCGTTGATGTGCTCATTCTCGATGATGAACTGCAACCGGCCAACGACGGCCAACTCGCCATCGCAGGCGAAGTGGTGGGTGCCGGCTACCTCAACCTGCCGGAGCTCACCGCCAAGCACTTCATCACCCGCAACGGTCAACGCCTCTACCTCACCGGTGACCATGCCCGCCGCCTCCCCGACGGAAACATCGTGGTGGACGGACGCATCGACCGCATGGTCAAAATATCAGGTTGGCGAGTGGAATTGGATGCCATCGAAACGGCTATACGCCAATTTACCGAGGTTGAATCCGCTGCTGTGCGAACCTTCGACCACGGCTCGTCAAAGCATTTATGTGCATACTACACAAGTATGCGACTCGCACCCGATGCCATTCGCCGACATCTACAATCACAATTGCCATCATATATGGTGCCAACACATATCACACGCGTTGATGCCCTACCCCTAACCTCCTCCGGCAAGCCCGACTACCAAAATTTACACATGCCACAGTGGCACTCCTGCTGCGTCGACATTCCATCCGACCTAAGCCGTATCAGCGAAATAGCGCAACGCGTGATTTCCGCACCGATTCCAAATGTCGATACCGACTTAATAGCAATGGGATTGTCATCTCTGTCGGCTTTGGAGTTGTCAATTGCAATAGAGGAGCAATTAGGTCTGCAAATCACAGCAGCAGCAATACTATCAGCCCCTTCCATTCGTCAAATTCTCCAAAATGCCCAAATCACATTAAACCTATTGCGCCACCATCCGCAGAAAGAACTCTATCCGCTAATGGCCGGACAACGGCGCATGGTTCAAGGTGCCATTGAGCACCCTCACGACCCAAAGAACGTGATGGCGATAGCGTTGGAGGCCAAAGGTATCACCGGCAAGCAACTGCATAGGGCTATCAATCAAGTGATTGACTCCCACAAATACCTCAGCACACAATTCACCAAGGTAAACGATGAAATAATGCAACGTCGCAGCAGCGAGCGTCCTCCGGTAGTTATAAAGCATCTTGTGCGGCCTTGCACAGAGGACGACCTCAAAGAAGCATCACGTCCTTGGTCTATCTTCGACACCCCACTAACTCGATTCACCATTTTCACTTGTGATAATCAGCCTGTTCACTTGCTTATCGCCACAATGCACGCTATAAGCGATGGCGCATCCATACATATTTTGATTAACGACATCATCGCTGCCTGCCAAGGCCTCGCCCTCAACCCTGAAATAATCGATGCCTTCGATATGACTCTTTGCGAACAGCAACTCGAAACCTCCGACGAAGGCGCTCGATGCCGCCAATTCTTCCACGACATCTGCCACGACTGCTTCATTGTTGATCGGCTATCACCAATGCCTCTCACCGATGCACCTGAGCCCGCAGGCCGCCACACATTCGAAATTGATAAAAACATAGTGGAATCTATCGCTCACCGATTAGCGGTAACCCCTAATGCGCTGTTGACCACTACTATGATGCAAACGATAAGCACTCTTACCAAACAGAAGAAAGTATTGATAAGTACATTCTCCAACCGCCGCAACCTTTTGGCTGTTAGTAGCACACAAGGAATGTTGCTGCGCACGTTGCCTATCGTGTGGGAGAGTTCCGACAATTCTTCGGAGAATCAGGTGCAACAAATGCAACATTTTTTTCGTCGCTTGATGCTCTGCGACCTCTATCCCTTCTGCAACTTTGCTGAGGAACATCACATCCCTATGCAATTCCTCTACATATATCAAGAAGAATTAGCCACAATGGCTATGCCGCGAGGATGGAAACAAATACCCATTACCGGTGCCGACGATGCCACAGCCATTTGCTGTGTACAAGTCTTTCCGGGTCGTTACTTATATAGAATTATAATTGAATATAACGGAAGCACATATCGTCGTGCCGACGTGGAACGTTTTGCCATTGAATGGCATACCAATCTCAATGCATTGATATGAAG
>SFNM01000019.1 GCA_004552725.1 Bacteroidales bacterium
CTACTAATTATGAATTCGATATTGATCTTGTTTTGGCTCGATTTAATCGCACAATTAGCATAATGAATTATGCCGCCGCAAGAATTGCCGGCGAGGTGGCCGAATTTATGCGGCAGCATCGCTATGACGGCATATTTAGCGACGATGTGATGAGCGAGGGCATTGCCAAGTACATTGATATGCAATCATTCTTTAACGAATGGGGCTATAAAAGCGAGGAGAAGTTCCGCCGCAATTGGAGTAATTTTACCGCAAAATACGGAAATAATGGTAGCGCCTATTTCCAAGATGACAATGCGTATATGCGACGATACGGTGTGTATGTCGACAACTAACTCACCCTCATAAGGAACATTTTTCAAACGTAAACGTAGAACGTCAATATTTAGGTCGTTCTACGTTTACGTTTTTGCTCAGCTGAGTATCCGGCTATTGGAGGGGGCGGAGTGAGGGGAGGGTTTCAAGGTCGGCGGGGTAGATGAATTTGAGGTTGAGGAGATGTGCTGGCTCGGTGCGTTGTTGGGCTAAGAGTGCTTGGATAATGAGTTCGGTGCAGTAGAATTGGGTGGTGTCGGAGTGTGAGAAGCGGTGATCGAAAGGTCGGTTGATAGAGAGGTTGTATTGGAGATAACGACGGAGAGCAATGGTGTCGAGTGGAGGGGTGAAACGCATGGCTTTGATGCTGCTTACGTCGTTGACTTGGGCATATTGGTCGATTGTTTCGGCGGTGATTTGGTTGTATTCGGTCGACATGTGCACGAGCATTGGCTGACCGTGGTTGATAAGGATAAATCCGCAGTGAGTGGAGCGGTCGATGCTTTCACCGCCGAAAGCGCGGACGATGGTACTTTGCCATGCGTTGCCGGCAGAGAAGAAAACATCGCCGGTTTGCCATTGTGATGTATCGGGCGGGGAGAAGGGTTGCCGGGTGCATTTCACCACAATAAACAAGGAGATGACGACCGCCGCGCCGAGGCAAATAATCACACCTGCCACTCGGCAAAGAATTTTGCTGAGCGGCAGGTGCGGAGTTAGAGGCATTATTTTCGTACTTTATTTATCTTGGGAGAATTGGTATGCCAAGAAAGTGGCTGCGCCAAGGATGATAAAGGCAATCCAAGCGAAAGCAGTGAACGACATGCCTTTGGGCAAGGCGATGGAAGAGATGATGCAAAGGATGGCGCTAACGCCGAAGTAGATGGTCATTTGCTTGTCATCAGTGTCTTTCTTAATGAAACGAACCACAGCGGCTCCAAGCATTGCAATAAGAGTGATGATGAGGATTAATGCGCATCCGCTTGCGTTTCCGTCGAAGGCATCGGAGATAAATTCAAATGCGCCTTCTTGAGCCTTGCCGATGATGTCGATGCTGGGGAAGAATGCCATGAGTGCAAAGGCGACGAGGCCGGCTACGAGATACACTTTGTCCTTGTGGCCTTTGAGTTGTTTAATCAGGTCGTCCATAATAATGATGTTTAGAGGTTATTATTTGGTTTTGAGGAGATTGCTTAGTAGAGGGATTAGCATTATCGGGGCGGTGATAGCCATGATGGTGAGCATATCGCTTAGGGGAATGGGCTCAACGTTGAACATCTGGCCACCGAGGTAGACGATGGCGAATTGGCCGATGAAGATGGCTGATATTACACCGAAGAACACTTTGGATTGTCGCCAATTGTGGAATGGCGAGTGGCCGGAGGCAAATGAGCGGGCGTTGAAGAGGTTCCACACTTGGAGGAATACGAACGTGGTGAAGAAGAGTGTGAGGTCGTAGGTGGTGAGTGCGGGGGCATCTTTGCTGAAGAAGGAGGCGAAGAAAGCGGGCCAATCCACACCATCGATAGCATTGTCGGTGTTGAAGCGCAGATATTGCAAGAAGAACCAAAGGACTGCAACAAAGAGCACGCTTAAACCTACGATGCGACGCGTCATTGCCGGGGTGATGATGAAGTCGGAGTCGCGGCGGGGCTTCTGCTTCATCACGGCAGATGAAGGTGGAAGTGAAGCCAAGGCCAGGGCGGCAAAGGTGTCCATTATCAGGTTAACCCAGAGCATTTGAGTCACCGACAGAGGGGATTGTGTGCCGGTAAATGCACCGATTACCACGATGATGCATGCCACCAGGTTCACAGTGAGTTGGAAGAGTACGAAGCGCTGGATGTTGAGGTAGAGCGAGCGACCCCACATCACGGCTTTTGCAATCGAGGCGAAGGAGTTGTCCATGATAATGATGTCGCCGGCTTGCTTGGCCACGGAGGTGCCGTCGCCCATTGCCAGACCCACTTGGGCAGCGTTGAGGGCAGGCGCATCGTTGGTGCCGTCGCCGGTTACGGCCACTACTTCACCTTGCTGTTGTAGCACTGATACCAAGCGCGATTTATCGGTGGGTCGGGCTCGCGACATTATCTTAATTCGCGAGGCACGGCGAGCGGCTTCTTCGTCGGAGAGGGCAGCCCATTCAGGACCGGAGATGTGGGCGTCGTCGCCGTCGCTGTCGGTCCACAAGCCTACTTGTCGGCCGATTTCTCGGGCAGTGCCGGGGGTGTCGCCGGTAACAATTTTCACGGCAATACCGGCGGCGAGGCTGTCGGCAATGGCAGCCGGTACTTCGTCGCGCACGGGGTCGGAGATGGCGCAGATGCCGGTGAATTCGAAGTCGATGCCGCCACGGAGTTCATCGTCTATAAAAAGCGGCGCGGCATCGGAAGCCGGTATATGAGCCACGGCAAAACCGAGCGTTCGGTAGGCATGGTTTTGATATTCCAACAGTCGGGCGGAGATTTCCTTACGAGGCTGATTATTTGCTACTGATGCGCAAAGGTCGAGCAAGATTTCCGGCGCGCCTTTGAGGAAAACGAGGCGGCTACCATCGGCTTGTGCTATGGCTGTAGCCATAAATTTGCGACGGGTGGAGAAAGGCAGTTGCTCAATGATTGGATTGGCATCGCGCAAAGCCGCGTAATCGATGCCGACGTCGGCGAGCCACAGCAGAAGTGCTCCTTCGGTGGGGTTGCCCACCACCTTGTGCCCATCGAGAAATGCGGTAGAGTTTAGAGCGATAGCCAAGGCTGTTTGGGCCGAAGGGGTATCGGATTTGTCGCAGTAGAAATTGGTGGCGGCCACGCTCATGCGATTGCGTGTGAGCGTGCCGGTTTTGTCGGTACAAATCACGGTGGTGGCGCCCATGGTTTCGCAAGCGTGCATACGGCGCACAAGATTGTTGGTGGCGAGCATGCGGCGCATACTCAGAGCCAGCGAGAGAGTGATGCTCATAGGCAATCCTTCGGGCACGGACACCACGATGAGCGTGATTGCCAGCATCACGGTGGTGAGTGCGTATTCGATGGCGTCGATGGTGGTGGCGGCTCCCCAGTCCATCATAACGCACCGTCCGATGATGATGAGCAGACCTACACCGTATGAAGCGTAGGAGATAAGGCGTCCGAGACGGTCGAATTGGCGGTCGAGGGGAGTGCGGTTGCCGGTATCAATGGTGGATGCTTTGAACACATGCCCCTGCTCGGTGGCATCGCCCACAGCGGATACAAGCATACGGCCGCGACCTTCGACCACGGTAGTGCCACGCATCACGGCTGTAGGCGGATAAGTGGTGTCAGCAGCGGAAATTTCGCCTTCGATATGCGATTTATGAGCAATAGGCTCGCCGGTGAGCGAACTTTCGTCTACGGAAAGTGAGAGGGAGTCGAACAGAGTACCGTCGGCGGGTACCTCGTCGCCGGTGTCGAGAATTACCACATCGTCGACTACCACATCGCGACGCGGGATTTCGCACACGCGGGCATCGCGCAACACTTTCACCGGCATATCATCGTTCACCGCGTTGAGTATCTCAAATTTGCGGTCGGCGCTTACTTCGAGCCAAAAGCCGATGAGTGTGGCCAATTGGATGGCAAGAAAAATGCCTAACGGTTCAAGAAACACTTTAGAGCCTTGTTCGGTGACGACATATTCGTATACGGCAATCCCGATGCTAAGGCATAAGGCTACCAGCAGAATACGGATGAGCGGGTCGCGGAAATAGCCCAAGTACTTGCGCCAAAGCGAAGGCCGCGGCGGAGGGGTTATCACATTCACACCATGCTTTTGGCGCGACTGAATAACTTGCGCGGTGCTAAGGCCCTGGTGTTTCGGATTGTTTGTCATATCAGTTGATTTCTTCCCACTTGGCATCGCTCACCTTGGGCGAAGGGGTGTAAGAGCACGATGGGCTTGTGGGGTTGGTGGAGTCTTCGTTGGTAATTTCTTCGAATTGTGCGTCTTGTCCAACGGCGTTATCGTATTTCGAGCGACGCGGTTGTTGCTGTTGCTGCTGCTGACGATTGCCTGCCTGGTTGAAAGCGTCGAAGGTGCGTTTTTGCATCTTGCGGAGTTGCCAAAACAGCAAATGCTTTGCTATCCACGGACCGAAATAGAATAGCAAGAACACAATAAGCAGAATAATCAGGAGAACATTCATATCTTATTTGTAATGAGGAGATTGAGTAGAGAGCTAAGGGTTATGCCGGCTGCTCTTTGCGACCAACGGCTGAGATGAGAATATAAAGCACAATAGCCCAAATCAAACCGGCCACACCTTCGGTGATGATGAACATCACAGTGGCCAAAATCAGGGCATAGCGGCGGAAATTCTCACGCACGGCAAAACTTTTGAGTTTGAGGGAGAACATACGCAAGCGGCTCACCATCAACCACGACATAAGCAAGGTGAGCACTACGATGGCCACCGAACCGGGATAGCCGTGTTGCTGTATCCAAGCGCTGATGCCAATCCAAAAGATAGCGTTGGCCGGGATTGGCAGGCCACGGAAGGTGGTGGTTTGGGTTGTGTCGACATTGAAAATCGCCAAGCGAAGGGCACCAAAAGCGGCAACGAGCAGTGGCACGAAGGCCAGCCACAAGGGCGCTTGATTGGCAACCATCGTGTTGAGCATCAGCATAGCGGGAGCCACACCGAAACTAACCACATCGGAGAGCGAGTCTAACTCGGCTCCAATATTCGAATAGGCATGGAGACCGCGTGCGGAAGCACCGTCGCAGAAATCAAACACAGCCGCTGCCGCAATGAAAATCCAGCACCAATGGAGGCCTTGAAGGCCGCCCATAGGCGTATTGAGATGAAATGCCATATATATGGCGATGCAACCTGAGAGCAGGTTGCACAGTGTCAATATATTGGGAATGAAAGAGATAACCTTATTCGACATGATTGTTGGGTTGGGTAACCATTGGTGGTTTGGATATATAACGCTTTTGGGCGCAATTATGTTGGCGGATTGAGACGACCCACGGGGGTAATGCCGCCCACCGTACAATCGCCTATCTTCACATTAATATCGGTGTTAATGGGTAAATATAGGTCTACGCGCGAGCCGAATTTGATAAAGCCCAGATGGTCTTCAATGTTGGCCTCTGTACCTTTTTCGGCATAAGTGACAATGCGACGTGCTACGGCTCCGGCTATTTGGCGCACCAGCACGCGATTGCCGTCGGGAGTGCGAATTACCACCGCCGAGCGTTCGTTTTCAGTGCTTGACTTGGGAAGGTATGCGGCTTGATAGCGCCCTTTATTATGGGCTACGGCTTCCACTACGCCATTTACAGGAAACCAATTGGCATGCACGTTAAAAATGCTCATAAACACAGACAACTGTATGCAACGGCAGTGCAAGAACTCATCTTCGAACACCTCTTCAAGAGCCACAACCTTGCCGTCGGCACTTGCCACCACCACATTGTTGATGTCGCCTTCGAATTTGCGGCGCGGGCTGCGGAAGAAATTTAAAGTAAGTAAGAAGATTATTCCGAGCACCACAGACACGGCAATAGGCCAGGATACGGGTGTAACCCACAGCCACATCGGCACACAAACTGCCGCCATAATGCCCAGCATCACCAGCAGTATTTCATTGCCCTCATGGTGTATTTTTACTCTCATTGTAAATGGTTTCAGTCAATTAAATATGCAAAGTTAGCAATTTTTTTGGAAAATTCGCTACAAAATCAGAAAAAAAGCAAAAAAATAGCGAGTTGCCTAAGGTAGACAACTCGCTTCTATGATGGTTAGGTTTGATTAGTTGCGGCGGGGACCACGATTTTCGCGACCTTCGCGGCGGGGACCGCGGTTTTCACGGCCTTCGCCTTCGGGACGTTCGCGGCGGGCGGGGCGTTCGCGGCGGGCGGGTTCTACGTAGCCTTCGGGCTTGTCGATAAGCGCACGCATCGACAGGCGGTATTTGCCTGTTTTCTTGTCGATTTCGATGAGTTTCACATCTACTTTGTCGCCTTCTTTAAGACCGGATGCTTCCATGTCGGCGAGACGTTCCCAAGAGATTTCGCTGATGTGGAGGAGGCCGTCGCGGTTAGGCATGAATTCCACGAAAGCGCCAAATTCCATGATGGAGCGCACGGTGCCGTGGTATACTTTGCCTTCTTCGGGGAGAGCCACGATGGCGTTGATCATCTCGAGGGCTTTATCGATGGAGGCCTTGTTGGCAGCAGCCACTTCGATATAACCGCCTTCGGGGATTTCGTCGATGGAGACGGTAGCGCCGGATGCTTCTTGGATGCCTTGGATTACTTTTCCGCCCGGGCCAATCACAGCACCGATGAGTTCTTTGGGAATGGTCATGGTGACGATGCGGGGCACGTGGGGCTTGTAATCTTCGCGCGGAGCGGGGATTGTTTCGTTGATGATATTGAGGATGTGGAGGCGACCGTCGCGTGCTTGGTTGAGAGCACGTTCGAGGATTTCGTATGAGAGGCCGTCGCACTTGATATCCATTTGAGTGGCGGTGATGCCATCGGCAGTACCGGTCACTTTGAAGTCCATGTCGCCGAGGTGGTCTTCATCGCCGAGGATGTCGCTGAGGATAGCGTACTTGGTGCCGTCGGAGATAAGGCCCATAGCAATACCGGCCACAGGCTTTTTCATCTTCACACCTGCGTCGAGCAGCGAGAGGGTGCCGGCGCATACGGTGGCCATCGAAGATGAGCCGTTCGACTCGAGGATGTCGCTGACTACACGGCATACGTAGGGGAAGTCGTCGGGGAACATACGCTTCAGAGCGCGGTGAGCCAAGTTGCCGTGGCCGATTTCGCGACGACCTACGCCGCGTTGAGCACGAGCTTCGCCGGTGGAGAAGGGGGGGAAGTTGTAGTGGAGGAGGAAGCGTTCGCGACCTTGGTTGAGCACGTCGTCGAGGATTTTTTCATCGAGTTTTGTGCCGAGGGTCACAGTGGCGAGGGCTTGAGTTTCACCACGGGTGAAGATGGCAGAGCCGTGAGGGCCGGGAAGGTAATCGGTTTCGCACCAGATGGGGCGGATTTCGGTGGTTTTGCGGCCATCGAGACGCACACCTTCGTCGAGCACGCAGCGGCGCATTGCTTCTTTTTCTACATCGTGGTAGTAGCGACGCACCAGCGGTTCTTTTTCTTCGCGTTCTTCTTCGGGAAGTGCGTCGATGTATTCTTGGCAGATAGCATCAAATGAATCCTGGCGCCAGTGTTTGTCGGCGCAGCCTTGGCGGGCGATGGCGTATGCTTTGTCGTAGCATTGTTTGCGCACGTCGGCTCGGAGGTCTTCGTCGTTGACTTCGTGGCAGTATTCGCGTTTCACGGTTTTGCCTGCGGCTTCTTCGAGTTCTTTAACAACGAGGCATTGTGCTTTGATTGCTTCGTGGGCGGTTTTGAGTGCTTCGAGCAGTTCGAGTTCCGACACTTCGTTCATCTCGCCTTCCACCATCATGATGTTGTCGTAGGTGGCACCGACCATGAGTTCCATATCGGCTTTTTCGAGTTGTTCGAAAGTGGGGTTGATAACGAATTGGCCGTCGATGCGAGCCACGCGCACTTCAGAGATAGGGCCGTTGAAGGGGATGTCGCTGCAAGCGATGGCAGCGGAAGCGGCCAAGCCGGCGAGAGCATCGGGCATGTCAACACCGTCGGAGGAGAACATGGTGATGTTCACAAAAGTATCGGCGTGATAGTTGTCGGGGAAGAGAGGACGCATTACGCGGTCGACCAAGCGCGAGGTGAGGATTTCGTAATCGGAAGCGCGACCTTCGCGTTTGAGGAAACCGCCGGGGAAACGACCGGCAGCCGAGAATTTTTCTTTGTATTCAACAGTGAGGGGCATAAAGTCAACGCCTTCGCCCACTTCTTTAGCCGAGCAAACAGTGGCTAACAGCATGGTGTTGCCCATGCGAAGTTCTACCGCTCCATCGGCTTGTTTTGCTAATTTGCCGGTTTCGAGGGTGATAGTACGCCCGTCGGCAAGCACGATGGTTTTTTTAATTGGATTCATGATGCTTTAATTATTATTTGTCTTCTGAGTTGTATTCGCACAAAATTCGTGCAAAGTTACGAAAAAAAATGCTGAAAAGCAAGTAGATAGGCAAAAATAGCAAATTTTAGCGCAGAAAAGAGCACATATACAAAAATCCCACAGGGGTGTCCTGTGGGATTATGTAGCCCATAGCAGAATCGAACTGCTCTTTCAAGAATGAAAATCTTGCGTCCTAACCGATAGACGAATGGGCCGAAATCTCTAAAAACTCAACTATGAAATAGTCGCTACTTAGGCCAATTTGGCGATGTGGTGAGCGAGTTTGCTCTTAAGGTTAGCGGCTTTATTTTTTGAGATAGATTTTTTCGAAGCAAGACGGTCGAGCATGGCGCTAACTACCACAAGCTTGGCTTGCGCTTCGGCTTTGTCGGTAATGCGGCGCAGGTTGCGAACGGCGTTGCGTGCGGTCTTAGCGTAATAGCGGTTGCGCAGGCGACGGCTCTCGGTCTGGCGAATGCGTTTGATAGATGACTTATGATTTGCCATGTCGTTGTAAAAGAGGTTTGTAGTTTTAAATTAGTAGCCCATAGCAGAATCGAACTGCTCTTTCAAGAATGAAAATCTTGCGTCCTAACCGATAGACGAATGGGCCATTGGCGCTTTAAGCGAGTGCAAAGTTAAGAACAATTTTTCAATCCCACAAGTTTTCTTATAAAAAAATCACTTTTTTAAGGAATTTTTTCAAAAAAACCGAAAAATCAGCGAGGCGAATCGCCAAATTCGCCGTAGAGGTTAAAAATACGTTTGCGGGCATTGAACTCTGCTTGCGGCAGTGTGTCGGCTTGTCGCTCATGATGTTGGCTGTCGGCTTGAGCGGATGATTTTTCGATGGAAGACTTGCTTTTTATTGTATCGTCGGGTTGGATAGTATTCATTGGTAGCGAATGAGTTGGCCAAGCGGAAGGGAAGCGCTTGAGTGAGACATTATATAATGTTTATTGCAAACTACATAGAGAACGCTGCGTGCGCGAGTAACGGCCACGTTTACCAAGTTGGGCACGTTGCGGTCGATCCATCGAATTTTCCCTCCGGGGGTGTTGTCGGTGACCACGGTGGTGTAAATCATTGCGTCTTTTTCGTCGCCTTGGTATCGGTGGACGGTATCGGCATTGATGCGCGCCACCAATTTGGCCGGTATAAGCGAGTGGATGTACTCGGCTTGGTGGCGAAAAGGAGTGACGATGCCGATGGAGATTGTAGAATCTTCTTCGGCGAGTGACACGGCGATTTCGACGGCTTTGCGTGCTTCGGCTTCATTGATATTGATGTCGGGGGCTTTTTGCGCGCCTTGTACGTCAACTACCACGATGCCGCAAGAAGGGCCTTTCAGGCGGGTTAGATCGGTTTTCACCGCCAACTCGCCGCCGAGTTGGCGGCGATAGAACATGTGGTTGGAGTAGCCGATAATTTGCGGGTGGCAACGATAGTGGTTGCGCAGGACTACGGGGGCTGCAAGACCGCGGGTGGCGCTACCGATGAATGTACGGCAGTAGTCCCACAAGGAGGCTTCTACATACTTGAGATGAGGGGTGTTGCGGAGTTTGAGTGCTTGCTTTATCTCGGTTTCTTCTTCCACTTTCACCGGAGTGATGTGGCGCAATTGCATTGGGTCGCCGATTACAACCAATTGCTTGGTGCGCATCATCAGGGGGAGGGCTGAGGCAATGTCGCATTGCGATGCCTCGTCGATGATAACCATATCGAAAAATTCCGATGCAAGAGGGAAGGCGTTGCGAGCCGAGAGGCTGGTAACGGCGCTCAGGCGGAAGATGTCGAAAAAACGAGCGGCGTGGTTGGTGAATAGTTGGTATTCGCCACTGCGCCATGGAATGTTGTTGGGAATGTATTCCAGATACTTCGATATAATGCTCTTGGCCTCCGGTTTGTGTTTTTGAAATTCGATAAAGAGTGACAACAGTTCACTGCTATGATCCACAATCCGCGTGCGGCAAGCAGTAATATCGCATCGGGCTTGGGGCACATCAACGGCTTGAAGACGGTCTAACTCGCGTTGGCGGGTTTCGCAGTCGGTGGTTAACCGGTTGATGGCGGCCTCAGCATCGGCTTTTGCTTGCGAGGCATTTTGGCGGGCGGTATCGCAATTTTTGATGTAAGATACGGCACGAGTGAGAATATCTTCCACCGCTTGTTCATAGGCTTGCATCGCGGAGAAATCGCAAAGTTGAGCCACCGAATCGGCCAAACCGCGTTGCTGCACGATTTCTTTGACTTGGTATGGCATATCCTCCACCACCGCCAACAGTTGCGCGGCATATTTCTTTTTGGAGAACCAATTATGCCAGAAACCAAAGGTGCCGGTAAGTTGGGCCGTAATATAGTTGATTAGCTTGCGCAGGGCCGATAGATGTTGGTGCAGTTGCTCCAACGACAAACCGGCCAACGAGGTAACATCGCTGAATTGAGCGTCGATTTGGGTCAATGAGGCCTTGAGATTGGACTCTATTTGTGCCAAGGCCGCAGTGTGATGTGCCAAATCATCGGTAAGAGCTACAAGCGAGCGTTGCAGAGCATCGGCGCGGCAGAGTATCCGTTTGGCAGCACGGATTTTTGCCACATCGTCATCATATTGGCGTTTGGCAGCGGAGAACGCGCTTGCATCGAATTGGTTGGAGGTGATTTCTGTTTGGATGCGTCGAATTTCGGTAGAAGTCTGCTGAGCAATCACTGATTTCGAGCCGAAGCGGAGCAAGTATCCGGAAGGGTCAATAGCATCGAATCGGTCTTTGACATTGTCGACGGCTTTATTGTTCTTACTTGCCACCAACACGCGCTTGCCTTGCAACAGCGCGTTGGCCAATATGTTTTCGATCACTTGGGTTTTGCCGGTGCCCGGTGGGCCGGTAATAACCGACACACGCGAATTGATGGCCGAGGCCACTGCGCTGAGTTGATGCTCGTCGAGAGCAGTGATTTGTATCAATTCTTCTTCCGCCACCGAAGCCACTTCATTGTCGATAGCAGTGCCGATGAGAAAATCGTGGAACAGCGAATTTGTTTTCAGCGCTTCAGCCAATCGAGCGCTATTCAGTTCGGCATAGATTTGGCTTAGTAGTGCACTTTTGGATGTGAGGGTGAGGAAGACACCTTCGCCGAGCGATGCATCTGGCGCCACATATTGCTTCAGCACAGCCTCAACGCCTTGGCGCGATGGGTCGGCAGCAATACCATCGTTGATGGCATCAATCTCCTCCGAGGTGAGGTTCAATCGCTCGGCCTCGTCGCTATCAACCTCCAAATAACCGTATTTCAGCGGAAGCAACTCCGAGTCTATGTCGATGTCCTTATAGTCGTCGTAATCAATCACCGTGCTGAGAAGGCGATACATCTTATCGCCTACATACACGCAAATACCCGCACACAAATCTTTGGGAAATTTGGTTTGCGTCGGGTCTAAATTCTCGCGAAATTTCCAATTGAAAAGTTGATTACATACCACATCAACCAGCAAGGTGTAATCATCGTAATGCTCCACTTGGTCATAGTCGAAATAGTTGCCATCTAAAGCATCGGAGGTTTTCATGCGCTCCAATTCTATCACCGCCTTGAAAAAATCAACAGCGGCGAGCGCCTCCCGCTCGACACCCTCAATAGCAGTGGAACGCATACGTCCAACCAACTGCTTCAACATTTGCTTGCTATATGCCATTTTGAATGATTATTGTGGAACACAATTGATTGTCGCAAAGTTACACATTTTTTCTGAATATTTGTATCGCAAACAAAAATATTGTATCTTTGCATCGCTATGAGTATCAATCCATATCGACATTACGATTTTTACGATGAGCGCGTGGGCCATGTGGTAATTTATCTGCGCCCGACATCGCGCCGCATCACTGCCAAATGGCTCGACCATAAGTTGACTATCAACGCGCCAACAAGCATCGACATCGACCGCCTCCGAAAATATTATGAGGAGAGTATAGTGCCGTTCGCGCTCGAACACAAACCCAAAACGGTCAATTCCATCGACAGCGAATTGCTAAAAGTGGATGTTGAGCAGTCCGACACAATAGAGTCGCACTACGCGCAAATCAAATATCTCAAATCCGACGGTAAAAAAGTGCATTTGTGCTTGATAATATCGTCGGCCGATGATATCAATGCTCCGGACACTCAGACTATTATCAACGATGGCTTTAAAAAGTGCATGAAAAAAGTGGTGGCAAACACAGTCGTTGCCGAAGCATGGCAAATCGCCCGCCAACTCGGTGTAGAATCACGCATCAGCCAAATCAAGGCCACATTAGCCAACTCTCGCCTGGGCTCCTGCTCCTCGCACGGAGTGATTTCGCTCAGCCATCTTCTGGCCACGCGCACATGGGACGAACGCGTCAACACCATCACCCACGAATTTGCCCACCTCACTCACATGAACCACTCGCCGGAGTTTCATGCCCTACATCAACAATACCTCGACCATATCTTGAAAAGCAAAGTGGTTGTAAGATAGTTCTATTGTAAACGTTTTTTTTGTTGTACGTTTATGTTTTTCACTAAAAACGTGAATAAACGACGGTAAAAAGCGATTGAAAGCATTTTGCGCTTTTTTCAAGCAAAAATCCGCTGAAAATTGTTACAAATTATGATTTATTGCAAAATAATTCTTTTTAGTGCCAAAAAGCAACAACTACAGCCTAATATTAACAAATCTTATGAATTATTTACAAATTTTTTGTTGCACACACCAAAATAAGGTATTAACTTTGCATCGGTTTAGAACATTTCTCTTAGGATAACGTTTTGTTAGACTCACAATATATACTTGAATTTTGGTTATGAGGGAGGTGCGTTACTGTGAAGTAGCGCACTTTCATTTTTCTCTCCCTACGCCTGTTTATAATATTCAGATTTTAGATTAGGTCGCCGGGGGTGTTGCTGTCGATATGGGAGGCGATGGTGCGAGCTGCGTATGTTTCGGGAATGAAAATTTGATTGATGCCCATGGCGCGCAGTATCGACATGTGCACCTCGTCGATGGCTCGAGCGGCTATGTTGAGCACTCGCTGCTCCTTGAGAGCCGCTACCACACGCAACGAATAGTCCATTCCTTTGCCTATGGCCACTATGGCTTGGTCGATTTGATTGAGCGGGAGCGAACGGAGACCCACCGGGTCTGTGGCATCCATAATATATGTGACCGAAATACGGTCTTTCAACAAGTCGACACGCTGCTCCACGGTGTCAACTCCTATCACTTCATGGCCTTTGTCGGTAAGTTCCTCGGCTAAGGTGCGGCCAAAATTACCCAAGCCGATTATCAAATACTTCATCTTTTTGCTATTTTTCGCAAAAGTACGAATTTTTTCGAAAAAAGCCAAATGAAAATCTTATTGGAATCGGCTTTGCATTGTCGTCCCACGGACTTAGAATTTGGGGGAGAGGTGGGTGGTTGAGGCAGGAGTGAGGGCTGCGGAGAGGGCAGCCGCAGCGTTATTGGCGGTGGTCCAGAGGCGTGCGTGGTCGGAGGGCATAAATCCGGCGGTGATGGCGCTGTGGAGTGTGGCGATAAAAGGGTCGTAGAAGCCGTTGATGTTGAGAAGCACAATGTTGCCGTGGTAGATGCCGAGTTGGCGATGGCAGATAATTTCGGTAAGTTCTTCGAAGGTGCCGATGCCACCGGGCAGAGCGATGACGGCTTGCGACAGGCGGGCCATTGTGGCTTTGCGCGTGTGCATAGAGTCGGTGATGATGGTTTCGGAAGCATCGGGGTCGTTCCACCCGCGGTCGACCATAAATTGAGGTATGACGCACACGGTGTGGCCACCGGCGGCTCTGCAACTGCGTCCTACTGCGCCCATCAGCCCCATGCGCCCACCGCCGTAGATGAGTGGCAAGCCCGC
Organism: Bacteroidales bacterium; assembly: GCA_004552725.1. Lineage (GTDB taxonomy): Bacteria > Bacteroidota > Bacteroidia > Bacteroidales > Muribaculaceae > CAG-873. The sequence continues at coordinate 14,230 of SFNM01000019.1, forward strand.
ATGGGCGATGGCTTGTCCGAGGAGTTCGGCTTGGCGAATATATTGCGGGTCGACACCGGAGGCCGACCCGCAGAATATGGTAATACCTTGTGGCATAAGCGGTTATGCTTTATCGCGGAAGTAAAGTTTGATAGGCGTACCGGAGAATTGCCAGTGCTCGCGAATTTTGTTTTCGAGGTAACGACGATACGGCTCTTTGACCCACTGAGGAAGGTTGCAGAAGAATATAAACGTAGGCACGCGCGAATCCTTGAGCATGGTGATGTACTTGATTTTGATGTACTTACCTTTGTTGGATGGAGGCGGATAGGCAGCGATATCTTCTTGTAAGGTACGGTTGAGGGTGGAGGTGGGCACGGTTTGCTGGCGATTTTTATATACTTGGCAAGCGGTTTCCACTACCTTATATATACGTTGCTTGGTCAGCGCCGAGGCGAAGATGATGGGGAAATCGGTGAACGGAGCGAAGCGAGCACGTATCGACTCCTCGAAGTGAGTGATGGCAGTTTGCGACTTGTCGGTGGCGATGTCCCACTTGTTCACCACTACCACCAAGCCCTTGTTATTGCGCTGAATAAGTTGGAAGATGTTGCAATCTTGGGCTTCGATGCCGCGGGTGGCGTCGATGATGAGGATGCACACGTCGGAGGCTTCGATGGAGCGGATGGAGCGAATTACCGAGTAGTATTCGATGTCTTCGTTCACCTTGGCTTTTTTGCGTATGCCCGCAGTGTCGACCAGATAGAAGTCGAAGCCGAACTTATCGTAGCGAGTGTAGATTGAGTCGCGAGTAGTACCGGCGATGTCGGTCACAATATGTCGGTCCTCGCCGATGAAAGCATTGATGAGCGATGATTTGCCGGCATTTGGGCGGCCGACGATGGCAAATTTGGGTATATCCTCAAGCGCCTCTTCGGGGCCTTTGTCCTCCGGGAGGTCTTTCACCACTTGGTCCAAGAGGTCACCGGTGCCATAACCGTTGTTGGCCGACACCGGCATGGGGTCGCCAAGTCCGAAAGCATAAAATTCCGGCACATTGTACACCCACTCGTTCGAATCGACCTTGTTGGCTACCAAAATCACCGGCTTGCGACTCTTGCGCAAAATCTCCGCCACGCGGTCGTCGAGGTCGGTAGTGCCGTTCATAGCATCAACCACAAAGAGGATTACGTCGGCTTGCTCAATAGCAAGTTGCACTTGGCGATTGATTTCCGACTCAAACACGTCGTCGGAGTTGACAACCCAACCACCGGTATCGACGATGGAAAATTCCACACCATTCCAATCCACTTTGCCGTATTGACGGTCGCGAGTGGTGCCGGAAGTGGGGTCGACGATAGCCGTGCGAGTTTGAGTGAGGCGGTTAAACAGGGTGGACTTGCCCACGTTGGGACGTCCTACGATTGCTACCAGCATATTTATTTCAAGAGGTTAATGTAATTCAATTATTCAATATATCCAAAAGCGCGCAGACGGTTTTCGCGGTTGCGCCAATTGGCTTCTACCTTCACAAAGATTTCAAGGAATACCGACTTGTCGAAGAACTTTTCAATGTCTTTGCGCGCTTGTATGCCCACTTTTTTGAGCATCGAGCCGCCGCGGCCTATGAGGATGCCTTTCTGCGAGTCGCGCTCCACATATACCACAGCCATAATATGAATCGATTGGTCCGTTTCGGTGAACTTCTCCACAATCACTTCGGCCGAATAAGGCACTTCCTTGTCATAGTTGAGCAAAATCTTTTCGCGAATAATTTCGGTGACGAAAAAGCGCGCCGGCTTGTCGGTAAGCGCATCCTTGCCGAAATAAGGCTCTCCTTCCGGCAATAATTCCACGATACGCTTCATCAACGATTGCACATTGAAGCCCTCGGTGGCCGATGCCGGAAGAATTTCCGCGTTCGGAAGCAAATTGTGCCATTGCTCCACGATTTGTTCCAACTGACGTTGGTCGCGCAACAAGTCAATTTTATTTACCACCAACAACACCGGCACTTTCTCACGAGCCACGCGCGCCAAAAAGTCGGCATTCTTAGTGGGATCCTCCACCACGTCTGTCACATAAAGCAAAATATCTGCATCAGTGAGGGCCTCCTCGCTGAATGCGCGCATCGACTCATGCAACTTATACTTAGGCGCAAGCACACCCGGAGTGTCGGAGAACACAATCTGATACTGCGGTGTGTTCACAATACCCATAATACGATGACGCGTAGTCTGAGCCTTCGACGTAATAATCGACAAACGCTCGCCCACAAGATCGTTCATCAGCGTAGATTTCCCCACATTCGGGTTGCCCACTATATTTACAAATCCGGATTTATGCTTGCTCTCCATATACATATATAATATTTCAAACTGCAAAGTTAGCAATTTTTTTCCACACACCCAAATTACCCCAAAATGACGCTTAGCCCCATTGGAGTTTGGCGCGAAGAGTATCAGCGAAGTTGTGCGCTTTCATTCTTACCACGTTTACGACGAATGGTGCGCGGCGCATCTCCACCGGGGTGTCGATTGGCAACGAAGTGGTGCGGCCATCGAGGGTGAGGCGGAATGTGTCGCCGCGGCTGTCACAGTCGAAGTGAAGCACTGAGCGTTCGCCTACTACCAACGGGCGCATCGACAGCGAATGGGCTGCAATGGGCGAAAGCACCCATACCGGCGCGGTTGGTTCCACAATCGGGCCGCCTACCGACAAGTTGTAGGCTGTGCTACCGGTGGGCGTAGCGATAATCAGGCCGTCGGCACGATAGTCGGCCAAGTCTACCCCATCAATTCGGGCTCGTACGCCAATAATTGATGTTGACTCCGACTTGGTGATAGTTGCTTCGTTGAGCGCGTATGGCCAGCCGCGCAAGCCCGGACAATCCACTTGGAGCAGTGAGCGCGACTCCACCTCATAATTGGCGCTATCGGCCAATTGTGCAGGTAGTTGCGCCAGTTCTTCCACTGAAATGGAGGCCAAAAAGCCCAAATGGCCGGTGTTGACACCGATAATTGGTATCTGCTTGTCGGCCACCCACGCCGCAGTGCGCAAGAATGAGCCGTCGCCACCGAGGCTCACGGCAAAGTCGGCCTCGAACCGCGGCGATTCAACCACTCGACTCACACATTGTAATGCCTCGGCCGGCAATAGTGGCTGAAGGTGGTTGAAGAGTTTGGCATGCATCACTGCCTTGTCGCCGCGGGCGGCAAGGGTGGTAAGAAACTCTTCAATTAGAGGGAGATATGGTTGTTGGCGGCGCGAGCCGTAGATGGCTATTTTCATATTACAAGGTGTTAGATTGAAAGGATATGCATCAACTCATCATAGCGCGAGCGCATGGTGTCGTCGTCGGCACTCGGTGAGTCATAATCGAGGATTTCAAAACCATAACGTTCGAGCGAACGGATAGCGGCCATGGGCGAACGATGGCCCACGCGCAATGCTACCGCCAAACGATTATCGCCCGGCGACAACGATGTCACGTTGAGATTGAGCAACTGCGCATCGGCATCCTCCACCGCCCGTGCAAGTGCCGACGCTGAGTAGTCAGACGGTGCACAAGCCACTAAAATTCGGCTCGAATCCGAATTTTGAGGGAAAAATACCTCAAAATTGCAGTTTTTATATTCTTTTGTATCAAAATCTTTGGTCATTCTCGTTTTTTCTAACTAATTTTGTAGTCGGAAATCAAATACAAATTTACAATCTTTTTCTCATATATCCCAAAAGATATTGAAAATCTTTACAAAGTGACCTACAAAAAGCCTCATACACGCCTGAGCGTGAACATCAACAAGATTGCAACCTTGCGAAATGCGCGAGGTGAAAATCGTCCTTCGGTGGAGCAAGTAGCCATCGATTGCCAATCTTTCGGAGCCGAAGGCATCACCGTGCACCCTCGTCCCGACGAGCGTCATATTCGCCGCGCCGACGTGGCTGCATTGCGCCCGCTGGTGAAAGTGGAGTTTAATATTGAGGGCTATCCCGACGATACTTTTATGGATTTGGTGCTGCGCAATCGCCCAGAGCAAGTGACTTTGGTGCCTGATGCTCCATCGGCTCTTACCTCTTCAGCCGGATGGGATGTCAACGCCCATTTCGATCAACTCTGCACCGTGGTGGAACGACTCAAAGATGCCGGTATCCGCTCATCAATTTTTGTCGACACTAACTTAGACAATATTGCGGCGGCCGCCCGCACAGGCACCGACCGCGTGGAACTCTACACCAAACCATACGCCGACAACTATGCCAAAGACCGCGCCGCTGCTATCGCTCCTTACATCGAAGCCTCTCGCACTGCTCACAATCTCGGCCTCGGCATAAACGCCGGCCACGACCTCAGCCTCGAAAACTTGCAATTTTTCGCCCAAGAAATGCCGTGGCTCCACGAAGTGTCGATTGGCCACGCTCTCATCTGCGACGCACTTTACTTAGGTCTCGAAACCACCATCAAACGCTATTTGGCTTGCCTGGTCAAGAATTAATTTCAACAATCTAAAAAGACTAAACCCCTCATACAATGGAACCACAATCACTTTCAATATGGCAACTGTGCATGGAAGGCGGCTGGATTATGGTCGTGTTAGCACTTTTGGCATTAGTGTCGATTTACATCTTCGTAGAACGATTTATGGTGCTTCGTGCAGCATCTCATCTCGATGACTCATTTATGCAACGCATCCGCGATTACATCCACGATGGCGAAATCGAGTCGGCTCAGAACCTCTGTCGCAGCAACTCCACTCCCTTCGCTCGCCTTATCGCCAAAGGCATCAGCCGCATCGGCCGCCCCATGAACGACGTGTTGGTGGCAATCGAAAACACCGGCAACTTGGAAGTGGCTGCTCTCTCGCGAGGCTTCTCTTGGCTCGCTACCACCGCTGCCGGCGCCCCGATGCTCGGTTTCTTGGGCACTGTAATCGGTATGGTCGACGCTTTCTACTCCATCGCCAATAGTGGCAACGCAGCCCAAATCGGCACCTTCGCCGGTGGCATATACACCGCTCTGGTCACCACTGTAGCCGGCCTTATCGTGGGCATCGCCGCCCTGTTTGCATACAACTACCTGGTAAGCCGCGTCAATAAAATCATGAAATTGATGGAAGCACGCACCATGGAATTTATGGACCTCCTCAATGAACCCGCAAAATAATTCACTATGGCTCTGAAACGTTCGCAGGATATTATTTCGGGCTTCTCAATGGCTTCGATGACCGACGTCATCTTCCTGCTATTGGTGTTCTTTATGGTTACTTCCACCTATGTGTTCCCCACCGCTCTGGAAGTAAACCTGCCCGAAGGCACCGAGCAAACGCCCGAAAAGCCGTCCACTCGCGTGTTCGTTGACGCTCAAGGCGACTACTATGTAAGTTTCGAGGACAAACAACTCGAGCCGGTGGCTGTCGACTCCCTCGCGCCCATACTCTCTGCTTGGGCCACCGAACATCCCGACGAAGGCATAGCCGTGTACGCCGACGTGGATGTGGCATACGGCAAAGTGGTGGAAGTACTCAACTTAGGCGCCGCAAACTCACTCAAAATGGTGCTCGCTACTCGCCCCGGCCCATCACAACTGCCATCGACACAATCTCTACAACAATAACACCTCTCCCTCTCTCTTATGGATAGAAACCGCATCATAGCACTCTCGGCCACCGCCATCATAGCGCTCTTGCTGATGATGGTGATGATGGTGGTGCACATCTCTGTGAGCACCACCGACCGCGAATGGCCGCCACGCCACGACGGCGAAGTGGCTGTAGCCGAAAACGAACAATACTTCGAAGTGATGCAAGAAGCACGCGTAAACGTGTCGTCGAACCAACTGGCTGCTCCGGCAAAAAATCCCGAGCCGGCAAAAAATCAAAGCGACCCAGCTCCTACTACCGGCCACGATGTCAACGACCGTGGTGCGGCCGGCAATGCTCCCGCCACAGCCACTTCCTCTCGCCCCTCGCCCGTGAAGCAACAAACTCAGCCGGCCACTAATCATGGCCCATCGCAACAGCAATTGGCCGAAGAAGAAGCACGCCGCCGCGCCAATGCCGCCACTTCGTCGGCGTTCAACCGCGCCGAGGGGCAAAACAACACATCCCAATCCGGTGCAAATGCCGGCAACAGTGGCAATCCCAACGGCACCTCCACCACCATCTCCGGCTCTGGCACAGGCTCTGTGGGCGGCGGTTGGCGTATGCCCGCTTATCAAAAAGTACGCTCCACTGTCACCGGTACAATCAGAGTCCGCGCCACCGTGCGCCGCGACGGCACAGTTTCCACCGTTGAAATCATCAGTGGCACAGCCCCCGCTGCCACCGACCGCGACCTATGCAACCGCGTGAAGCAAGAGGTCAAATCTCGCCGATTTACCCGCACCGATGACAACGCACCCGAAACGGCAACCGCCTTCATCACTTACACCTTCAAATAGAATAACGCAATTAACAGATATATAAAATGTTACAGAAAATCGCTGCTTTACGCGCCGAAATCGATGCCCTCACCGCCGCCTCGGCCGAGGACGTAGAGGCTCTGCGCATTAAATACCTTAGCAAAAAAGGCTTGATTCCATCGCTGATGAACGACTTCCGCAGCGTCCCCGCTGAAGAAAAGCGCACCGTCGGCCAAGCAATCAACGACCTGAAAACTGCCGCCACTGACCGCATCAACGCCTTGCGCGATGCACTCGCTGCCACCGACGACCCCACCGACGGTCTCGACCTCACTCGCACCGCCACTCCCCTGCGAGTGGGTACACGCCACCCGCTATCGCTGGTGCGCGAAGAAATCATCGCCATCTTCCGCCGCCTCGGCTTCACCATTGCCGAAGGCCCCGAAATCGAAGACGATTGGCATGTGTTCTCCTCACTCAACTTCGCCGACGACCACCCCGCTCGCGATATGCAAGACACGTTCTTCATCGGCCGCACACCCGACGTATTGCTGCGCACTCACACCTCCTCGGTGCAATCGCGCGTGATGGAAACCACTCAACCACCCATCCGTATCATTTGCCCAGGCCGCGTGTACCGCAACGAAGCAATCTCCGCTCGCGCTCACTGCTTCTTCCACCAAGTCGAAGCACTCTATGTAGATAAAAACGTCACCTTCGCCGACTTGCTCCAAACCCTCCGATACTTCGCTCGCGAAATGTTCGGACCCGAAACCGGTATCCGCTTGCGCCCTTCATACTTCCCCTTCACCGAACCCTCGGCCGAAATGGACATCAGTTGCGACCTCTGCGGCGGCAAAGGCTGCGCATTCTGCAAAGGTACCGGCTGGGTAGAAATTCTCGGTTGCGGCATGGTCGACCCCAACGTGCTCGAAGCATGTGGCATCGACTCCAAAGTATACAGCGGCTTCGCTCTCGGCATGGGTATTGAACGCATCACCAACCTCAAATACCGCGTCAACGACCTGCGTCTCTTTAGCGAAAACGATCGCCGCTTCCTCGACGAATTTGCCGGAACTCACTAATTATTCTATTCGGAGTGTAAAGACATCCCTTTACACTCCGAAAGATATATTTTTACTTCTTTCAATAGGTATAAATGCGCAAAGCCGAATTGTATCGCGAATTTGTGAGCCGCTTTCAGCAGCACATGCCCGTGGCTGAGACCGAATTACACTACCGCAATCCCTACGAATTGTTGGTGGCAGTGATTTTGTCGGCTCAATGCACCGACAAACGTGTAAATATGGTCACGCCTGCTCTTTTTGAGGCTTTTCCTTCTGCGCAATCACTCGCACAAGCCTCTGAAGACAAAATATTTGCACTCATTCGCTCAATCTCCTACCCCAACAACAAAACGCGATCACTAATGGGAATGGCACGGCGTTTAGTCGATGAATTCAACGGCGAAGTTCCTTCGAATATCGACGATTTGATGAGTTTGCCCGGCGTCGGACGCAAAACTGCCAACGTAATCCTCTCCGTGGTCTTCGACCAACCCGCTATGGCTGTCGATACTCACGTATTTCGCGTGGCAGAACGCATTGGACTTACCCGCAACTCCCATTCGCCCCTACAAACCGAGCGCACACTCACCGAAAACATACCCTCCGAAGTGTTGGGCCGCGCTCACCATTGGCTCATCCTTCACGGCCGATATGTGTGCCGCGCTCGCAAACCGGCCTGCGACGACTGCTTCCTGAGCGACATCTGCCGCTACAACCAATCATCTCTTAAATGCAAGACACTTTCTTAATGATAATCGAGGTGCTCGGCACCATCGCCTTTGCCATCTCCGGCATTCGCCTCGCTGCGGCCAAACGTTTCGACTGGTTCGGAGCATACGTTGTGGGCCTCGTCACCGCCATCGGCGGCGGTACCCTGCGCGACGTGCTGTTAGACATCCCCGTCTTTTGGATGCAATCCTCGATGTACCTGGCCGTCACCGGCATATCGCTTCTCACAGTTATCATCTTCAAACACTTCCTGGTGAAAGGTATGCGAACTCTTTTCACCTTCGACGCCATCGGGTTGGCTCTATTCGTGGTAGTCGGCATTGAGAAAACTTTGGCTATTGACTATCCGATGTGGGTGGCAGTAGTAATGGGTATCACAACAGGTAGTTTCGGCGGCGTTATCCGCGATATCCTTCTCAACGAAGAACCCCTTTTCTTCCGCAAAGACATCTACGCCACCGCATGCTTAGCCGGCGGTGTGGCTTATTGGTTAGTCTCCCTGTTTTTGCCCAACGGCTACCTACCCTCAGCCGCTTGCGCCGCCACCGTAATCGGACTTCGCGTACTGGCCGTCACCTACAATTGGTCGCTTCCCATCCTCCGAGTGCCTGAGCAAGACATTCCCGACGACAACAAATGGTCGGACAACCACCACTAACTATGAAAACCACCGAACTACTGCGATTTATCCGCTACTGCATCGTTGGCGTCATCAACACAGCCATTACCCTTGGTGTCATCTTTATATGCCATAGTCTGTTGGATATGGGCGAATATATCTCAAACGTCATTGGCTATGTGGCCGGACTTATCAACTCCTTTTTGTGGAACCGAGCCTGGGTGTTCCGAGCCAAAGGTAGCCGCTCGCGCCAAGCACTCCGCTTTGCCCTGGGCTTCGCCATCTGCTACGCGGTGCAATTAGCCGCAGTCTTCGCCATTGGCCACACACCTCTCAGCACCATCGTGCTCCACTTACCCCTCATCACTCTCACCGGCTACGCTATTGCCACCCTAATCGGCAATATCATCTACACCCTCTGCAACTACCTATACAATAAACACATAACCTTCCGCTCCACCTAATCATCGTTAGCGGGGTTGTTGGAGAAAGTGAGAGGGAGCAGAGAGAAAGCCGTGGAGTATATGACGCAAGGCGGTGAGATATGCCACACCGGGGCGAGCGGAGCGCCGTAGTATGCGCAATGGGGCTAAGATAAAGCGTTGAAAAGGACTGCGATTAGAATGTTCCAACCAAATGTAACCACCAATAGAACGTAACGAGCCGGGAATGGGACGGCGCGAACCGCTGGTAAGACCCGGATGTTGACAAATTTCGATGGGGAAAAATTTTCCTTTCAAGCCGTTACGAATGAGTCGGAGGAGAAATGAATTTTCTTCTCCGCAAGTGTAAAAGGTATTTCCTATACCCATAAATATGAAAAAGCGCAATAAAGCCGGGAGCGAACTCCGACGGATGGCTAATTCGAAAGATGTGATATAGTAACCACGAGGCAGAGGCTCGGAGAGTTTACATGATTGCTCGGGATAGGTTTTACCGTCAGGTCCGGAATATTCGAAAGTGGCGAAATCGAGCGTAGGGTCGGCTGCGAAAGTGTCGATGACAGCACGTAAGCCTTCAGCAGTGTAGTGGAGGTCATCGTCGGCGATGAGGATGATATCGGCTTCGGCACGGTCGAGTGCGACGTTGCGGTTGACGCTAAGCCCGCGAGTGGGATGTTGGAAGAAGTCTACGTCGGGGCGCCGCAAGGCCTCGGGCAATTCAACAGCGGCGCAGTCGGGGTTCTGCATACAGATACGATAGCGCACACCCTCCATCGGTGGCAGAGTCATTTGTGCCACGCGCTGAAGACCATCAAGCCCGTAGGTACATATTTCTACTTCCAATGTCATAGTGATTCCCAAAATTCAATGCAACGGTTGGCCACAATTTTTGAATCGTAATGTCGAGCCACAAACTCGCGGCCGACATTGGCGGCGCAAAGCAGTTGCTCAGGGTTATTAATTATATTGCGAAGCAATGCCTCAAAGCCCTCGGCTGTAGGTGGTGTGTTGAAAATCGGGTGTAATGTTTTCTCGGCGATAAAATCATAATACATATCCTCACCACCACTAACCACACACTGACCGGCAGCCATAGCCAAAAGGGCGTTGGTAGCCGGAGTGAGAGAATACATTTGGTCAAGCACCACATCGGCCGAGCGCATCCGTTGAATATACTCGGCATACGACAGATTTTCCACAATGTCCAAGGAAGCCCGGCCATTAGATTGGGCACACACTCGCGTAGCCACTTCCTCCATAATATCAGTGCCTTTTTCTGCTTTTCTATCCCTATGGCGTCCTAAAAATAACTTTACGCGGCCATTTTCGGCAATTGGATGGTCAATTGGAGTGATATAGTGTAGGTCGATAGGAATACCGATGTATTTGAGGCGCGAGTCGTCAAAGATGCGTTGCATCGCCAAATGATATTCCAAAAGGGCCGTGGTCACACCATCAACATTTCCATACACTTCATCGCACCATCGGCCAATCGCACCTTGTTGCCATCGACTTGCGCTCTCAAAAATCTCCGAATTAATCTTTTTGCCCGAAGGCAAGCGGTATTCGCTATATGGCAGAGGACAATCCGGCGCGCAAATCATATCCATAAATGCTTTGTCGGTGCCGCAAGCGCAAAGTATCACTTTTCCATTGTGTCGTCGCAGCATTTTATATAGTGAACGCAAACGCCTTGGGCGAAGGGTCACAAACGACGGGCTAATGATTTGCACCACATCGAAGCCACGCAACATTTTCGTCCATCGAAGTTTGGCATATAACCACGCGCCACCCAACGGACCGGGAAAATTTCGGGTAGTGTCAATCGATCGAGCTGTATCCATCCACCGCGACCCATCCGAAGCCACCACCACATCATGCCCCAAGCGATGCAAAGCCGCGCTCAAGCAAGCGTGATAGTTGCTATAATCTCCCAATAAAAGTATCCTCATAACACATTGATTATTGGCGTCCCCCGGTAACAATCTGCATCAACTTGGGTGATAGACGATTAAACAATAAATAAACCACAAATGAAATGCCAATCAAAGTGACTATTGTGAGGATATATGCTGTAAGCACTTGCACCTCTGAGTTAGGTTGGTTGCAACCTAAAAACGTCTCCCAAAACACTCGGGTTTGGCGGCAAAAAAGTTGATGGAAGGCATAAATAAAGAATGTGGCGCTAATTAATCTTGAATTGTTGAGCAAAGATTGCGTATGCTTGATTCTTTTTGCCCATTTCAGCAAAAGAAGAAAAGCAGATATAACAACAACATAATGAGTAATAGCGCGCAACACACCCTCTTGACCATACGTCATAGAGTAATGCATAGCACAACAGGATGCTACGAATACTGCAGCAACAATCCATAAACCTTTGTTGAAGTTGAACAAAGCCAAATCCTTGTGATATAGACCTAAGTACGCGCCAAAGGCAAACCATTCACCATAGTAAGTACTGAACCCAAGTATATGGAAGACGGCTATAGTAGTCATTAATGTAATTAGGTCGTGCGAAATAAGCCTGAATATCGGAGATAATACTATGAATACCAGCAGATTGCGTATAAACCAAAAGGCGAAAGCGAACGGCTCAGACTGCGCTTGATCAATATAAAAGAAGCCGGTGAGGAAGTTGGCCCAATTCATCGAGCCATCTTCCACGATGCCGAGCCCATCGAAGTGCAACTTGTAGACTTTGAAAAGGAACAGCCCACAGGCGATAACATTCCATATAATATAAGGAATAAGCAAGGTATGCAGGCGCGAGAGAAGTTTATTAAAGTAAACTTGCGTGGTAAAGCGCTCGATATTGCGAAAGAATAGGAATGCCGAAACAATAAAGAAGCAAGGCACAGCCACGCTATTGCAAACTGTTTTAC
>SFNM01000020.1 GCA_004552725.1 Bacteroidales bacterium
TCGTCGATTGCGTAGGTGAGGTTGTCGATCTTATTGGTGTAGAAGTTGTAAGAGATTACGGCGAAAGCACCGGTGGCAATACCGAAGGCGGTGTTGATAAGAGCTTCCGAGATACCGGTCGAGAGTTCGGTGGAGTCAGGAGCACCGGATTGAGCCAAAGCCTGGAAGGATTTGATCATACCCATTACAGTACCGAGAAGACCTACCAGAGTACCGAGAGTGGTGAGGGTAGCCACGATGGGGAGGTTTTGTTGAAGAGCGGGCATTTCCAATGCGGTAGCTTCTTCAACGGTCTTTTGCAGGTTGGCGATCTTTTGTTCTTTGGTCAGCACGGTGTTGGCGTCCATTTCTTTGTAAGAAACCAGAGCGGCAGCAACTACAGCGGCAACAGAACCTTTTTGTTTAGCGCAAAGTTTTTGAGCGCCTTCGATGTCGTTTTTCACCAAAGCGGCTTTTACGTTGGCTACGAATTGAGCGATCGAGCCGGTGCCTTTAGCAGCGCTGAGGGCGAAGCCACGTTCAAAGGAGATTACGATTACAGTAAGGAACAAGGTTTGAAGAATAGGCACGATGAAACCGCCTTTGTAGATGGTGCCCCAGAGGTCAATGGGGTGACCGTCTTCGAAGTGCATGTCGTTACCGAACCAGAAGATGAACAGAAGAACGCAGATAACTGCGCAAGCGAGGATTACCCACGATGCGTTTTTGATACCGGGGGCGTTGCTTTTTGCTTTGGCTGCTTTAGCAGCTTTTACGGTGGGCTTTTGAGCTTCCATGATTAATTGTTACTTTTTTGATTGATTTTATAAGTTTATTGGTTGTTAGTTGTTGACTGATAGACTATTGCAGCAAAAAATAGTGCTTAGTCCAAAAAATAGGGTTAGTTTTTGATAATTCTGTCTGTTTTGTAGTTAATGGTATTGGTTTAGGAGTTTAATTACGCTTTTTTAGAATATCAACGCAAATTTAATTGGAATTTTCCAAAATAGCAAAGATTTTAAGTTTTTTTTTGCTCTCTTAGGCCTATTTTTTTATTTTTTCGTGTTTTCTCACGCTTTTTTTGGAGATAGATGAGTTTTTTTAGTAACTTTGCTTGCTAATACTTCAAAGAAATCTACAATGTTTTCAAATCATTCGGAATTTTTACGCGTAGCATCGTGTTCGCCGGCTGTGGCCGTGGCTAATCCGGCGCAAAACAGCCAAAACATCTTGGACGTTTTGCAACGTGCCCACGCACAAGGTGCCCGGCTGGCCGTGCTGCCCGAATTGTGTGTCACCGGATATACCTGTGCTGATCTCTTTCACAACTCCACCTTATTAGAAGCATCAGTTCGCGCAGTTGGCGAGATAATTGCCAACTGCCCCGAAGGGATGGCTGCCGTGATTGGAGTGCCGGTTGAAGCCAACGGCGCTCTGTATAATTGCGCCGCAGTAGTAAGCCGTGGCCAACTACACGGCATCACCGTCAAAACATACCTCCCCACATATAATGAATTCTACGAAAAACGGTGGTTTACCGCTGCAAACAGCGCTATGCCTTCCACCGTCAACTATGCCGGACACGCCAACGTGCCCTTCGGTGTAGACATCTTATATAATATCGGAGAAGCAGTCCTCGGCATCGAATTGTGCGAAGACGTATGGGCGCCAATACCGCCCAGTTGCCGTTTGACCTTGTCCGGTGCTACCGTCATAGCCAACCTTTCGGCCAGCGACGACGTAATCGGCAAATACTCCTATCTGCGCACTTTGCTCAGCCAACAGTCGGCTCGCTGCCTCTGCGGATATGTGTATGCATCAGCCGGCTTCGGCGAGTCGAGCACGGATTTGGTGTTCGACGGTAAAAACATCATCTGCGAGTGCGGGCGCATCATTGCCGAAGGCGACCGCTACGATGCCGACAGCAAACTTATGATAGCCGACATCGATTTCGCAGCCATTGCCCGCGACCGTCGGCACCTTATGACATTTGCCGACTGCGCCGCTCGCGAAGCCACATCCCCGTTGCGCCGCATCAACGTACTGGTAGACCAACCTTCAACCTCCGACCTTCACGGTCTCAGCAGAGAAATCAATCCCCTACCCTTCGTGCCCGCCGACAGCGCCAATTTGGCCGAACGCTGCGAAGAAATCATCCACCTGCAAGCCACCGGCCTACGGAAGCGCCTTCGCGCCACCGGATGCCGCAGCCTGGTAGTCGGTATCTCCGGCGGTTTAGACTCCACATTAGCGCTCCTGGTGGCAGTGCGTGCTTTCGATCTCGAAGGCCTCGACCGCCGTGGCATTTTAGGCATCACCATGCCCGGCTTTGGCACTACCGACCGCACTCACCGCAACGCTTTGGACCTAATGGAAGCACTCGGTGTGTCACAACGCGAAATTTCCATCGCCAAAGCCGTGCGCCAACATTTCTCCGACATTGGCCACGACGAAGCCGTGCACGATGTGACATACGAAAACTCGCAAGCCCGCGAGCGCACTCAAATACTGATGGACGTAGCCAATGCCGTTGGAGGCATGGTGCTCGGCACCGGCGACCTCAGCGAGTTGGCCCTCGGTTGGGCCACATACAATGGCGACCACATGTCGATGTACGCCGTCAATGCCGGCGTTCCCAAAACTTTGGTACGCCACTTAGTGCGCTACTTCGTCAACCTCTTGGGCCAAGGCAAAGCATCCGCAACCTTGCTCGACATCATTGACACGCCCATCTCACCTGAATTAATACCTGCCGACGCCCAAGGCAACATCACCCAAAAAACAGAGGATCTCGTCGGCCCATACGACTTACACGACTTCTTCCTTTATTATACGCTCCGATATGGCTACTCGCCGGCACGCATTTTCGCCTTGGCTCAAGCGGCTTTCAAAGGAAAATTCGACCACGATACCATCGCCAAATGGTTAAAAATCTTTATCAGAAGATTTTTCTCACAACAATTTAAGCGTTCATGCCTGCCCGACGGGCCTAAAATTGGCAGCGTAACTCTCTCTCCAAGAGGCGATTGGCGTATGCCAAGCGATGCCCAAAGCATCGAGTGGCAAAAAGAATGTGACAAAATTTGTCAGTTTCTATACAACAAATCCGAATAATTTCCGTTATATAAGCAGTATTCCTTAGCCAAAGAGAGAATACTGACAACTTTAACATAATGTGATGAATGGGAGAAGGAGTGTTCGTGAGAATGCTCCTTTTCTTCTTATTGCGATTGTTTTAGGTGATTCTACAAATAGATATATTGAGGCGGAGGCCGGACAATCCGGTTTCCGCCTCAATATATAACTCGTTGTCTAACCCGGATTAGCGGATGCGGTCGGAGGAGGAGAGGAGATTGCGGTCGGCAATCATGGCGCGACGTGCGCGCATGGTGAGGATGATTGCAGCCACAGGGAGTGCCAACCACGAATAGAGAATGGTGGCTTGCAGCGATACGATAGCGCAGGTGGCAGCGGTAGCCATAGTAGCAATTACCAGCACGGTGTTGATGGCAGCCACACGAATTTGCTTGCGCAAATCTTTGTAAAGGAAAATATTGATCACAAGCATCAGCATTGTGACTATGCTCACGACAAGGAACGGAAGCGCGTCGCATGCGGTGAATGAAACTTCGTCTTTGACGGCGAAGGGCATAAACGTGTATACGGCCATACATACAACGGCCATAAGGAGGAAGAGGGATTGGATGCGTTGGATTACCATAAAATATTGTAGGTTATAGGGTTATTACTCGGAGAAAACGGAGGCGGCTTCGATGATAAGCCGATCGGCTGAAGTATCCACTCCGGCATCGATAAGCCAACGGCGGTCGACAGTGAGAGCCGAAGCCAATGCATTGGGAGTGTCGGATTTCAACTCGGCATATTTTCGATACATTTTTATCGCCTCACGACTATGGCCTAATGTACGAGCCACGTGCCCGGCATTGAGAAAATCTTCCGGAGCCGGAGTTGATGACAGCAGTTTGGAATATGACGTGTTGGCTTCTTCGAATTTAAGAGTGAGGAATTGGGCCCAAGCGAGGCCTCGTAGAGCCTCAAGATTATTTTCATCAAGGTAAACAGCCTTGTAGAAGAGTGTTTCGGCCTCGGCAAAGCACTTGGCTTCGATGGCGGCACCGGCAGTTTCTACTACATTTGCAATAGAGTCGTCCGTCTCGAGCAGGCGTCGGTAGTATTCGAGGGCTTGCGAAGGTTTGGCGGCACGACGCAGAGCGCGGGCCAATCGCAGCAGGAGCCAATTGCCTGCCCCGCCAAGCATTTCAGCCTCTTGATAGTGCGACACAGCCTCAAGGTATCGGCCTTGACAGTCGATACAGTAGCCGAGTTTCTGTGCTCGGCGGTCGGAAGGCTGCTCAAGGGCGTCAATGCGTTTGAGCAAGGTTTCGGCCTCGCTCCAATAGCCGTGTTTGATGCAAAATTCGGCAATAACGTTGAGCGTTTCGACATCATCGAAACCTTGTGCAAGTGTTTCCACTTCGAGCAAGTTGATATTATGTTCGAAGGGATTAAAGAACTCTATTTTGCGACGGAAAAGGTTGCAAAATCGATAGATATCGCGCACATAACTGTTGGCGATAGACTTGCGCAGATTACTCTTGTCGGCTTTCTCGAGTTCGGAAAGCATATCTTGTAATTGGCGATTTTCGCCGTCCATAGCCGCTTGAGCGGCATTGCGAGCCTGCGCCGGCATGGAGGCAAACGAGAGCATGACGGAGTACTTGTCGCTATCGCAGAGCATCGGCATGCGGCTCAGAGTGTGAGCGATAGTGCCGGAATAGTTGTCGATTTGTGCCACCTCGGAATAGTCGGGGTCGAAGGGCATAAACCAATTGGCGACTTCATTGAAAAACGGGAAGTGCTTGAGTTTGGCAAACGACATCATATAAATATCACCACCCTCAGCCTGAATTTCCGACATCTCGCGCAGTTTTTGGTCAATACCATTGCGGCGAAGCATTTCTTCCCATTCAGGATTGCCGCCTTCCATGAGCGACTCCATTTGGAAGTCGCCTTGCGAGATTTTATCATTCATTTCAGGGGCAAGTTGCGATAGTGCCGGGAAGAGTTCTTTGCTCATTCGCTCGGAAATCTTGGCAGTATCGCGAGTACGCATCAACTCCATAGTGATAATCTTGAGGTCGGATTTCCACGTAGGCACGTCCTTTGCTGCAGCAAGTGTCTGAGCGAGTGCACGCGACATAGGACGACGGCGGAAGCGGAATATTGCGATGCAGAACGCGATAAGCGCACGGATAGCGATGCGCTCGTCGGTGGTGTTCATATATATCTGAAGCAGGGTGGCAAGACGCGTCGGGTCGTAAAACTCAAGCGCGCCGAGCAAAATGGCGCCAATGATTGTAGAGGCGGCATTTGACTTCGCTTGAGAGCAGAACTGCTGCAATGCAGCAGCATCGGCGGCCGACAGCGGATGCGAGGTCCACACGCGATTGAACAAATCGCGCAATGCGCCTTCGGCAGAGCGCGAGCGCATCGGGTCGGAGATTGAGTCGAAATCGGACGCAAGACGAGCCACTTCGCTATTGTAGGTATGTGCAATTGAGGCGATGGATCCGGAAGTGCGGTAGCCGATGTTGCGAGCGGTGATGTAGTAAAGCGAGGGCGCCGGGGTCATCATCGCCCTACGAGCCAGGCGGTCGATAGCCGCGCGAGCCTCAGCGGCTATATCGGCAATGATTTGAGCGCGTTCGGGGTCGTTGACACCATCGATAAAATATCGCAACACCATCGAGTAATTGTTGTCGAGACGGTCGATAACGGCATCTTCGCTATGGTCGTTGGTGGTGATGGCGAAAGCGCGAATATCGGCGAATGCTTGAATGAGACATCCGTCGTTGATTTGTTGGGCGATTTGCTGTCGCAGAGATAATATTTCAGAGGAATTCATAGCCTTTTGGAGGTTGTAGTTTGCTATTGAGTGGGCAAAAACCGTGCCGAAAGGTTATTTCTTGAGCAATATGTCAGTAACGACAAATTCCACGAACGCATCGAAGGCTTTGTCGCGCACGATGACATTATATTCTGTTCGCAACGGCGGTATCACCAACGATGAAATACACTGATTGACAAAACCGCTGAGAATAGCACACCGCTCGCGGTCGAACACTTCTTCGAGGCATCCTTGCTCGAGAATGTTGCGAAGCATACGGTTCTCTTTTTGCTGCACCAATCGGTTGATGCGCTCCATCCGTCGGCCGTCGAGTTTAAACCACGATTTAATCGACGACGACGCTTGCAACGTGTTGTTTTCGAGTCGGAAGCGCAGAAATTTGCGAAGTTTGGTTTCAACATCCATCTTGCTTTCTGCAATTTGACGCAAGGAAGTCACCAAGCGATCGCTCTCGCTTTCGAGCACGGCATTATATATCTCGGCTTTATTACGGAAATAGGTATAGATAGTTCGGCGCCCCTTGTCGGAGGCGCTGGCGATATCATTCATAGTGGTGTTAGCCACGCCTTTGTGAGCGAACAATTGGCGTGCCACTTCAATCAACCGTTCACGAGTTTTCAGTACCATATTATAACCTTTGTGAGTGCAAAGATACAAAATAAAATTGAAAAAGAAAACATTAGTCGTAGATTTCGTCGTCGGCCGGTGCTTTAGGCAATGCTACTGAAAGCCACAAGAAGGCTAATATACCGGCCAAAAGCGATCCGATGACAATGCCGAGTTTGGCATGGTTGAGCAGGTCTACGCTATTGAAAGAAAGGGTGGCTATGAAGAGCGACACTGTGAATCCAATACCGCCAAGCATCGAAATGGCGCCCATCATATTCCAATTGGTAAGAGCCGGCATCGGTGCAATGCGCAACACAATGGCGAGCCAAGAGAACAAGAATATGCCTACGAATTTACCCACAACAAGACCGCAAATCACCGCAAGCGACACTCCTTGCACTGCCGTGAGCGGGTCGAGGCCGAGCAAAAGGATGCCGGCATTGGCGAAAGCGAACAACGGGATAATGAGGTAGTTGACCAGCGGATGCAAAGTATCTTCCAAGTCTTGAAGCGGCGAAATCACTTTGTCCGAAGCGGATTCAATTTGTTTAAGCCAGTTTAGGCGTTCTTTATTAAGAATGGTACGCGATGAGCAGTCGTCGTCGGCAGTGCGCAAATGCTTCATTGCGTTGCGCATCATTTGGATGTATTTATCCGGAGCAAACACGGGCTTGGCCGGCACACAGAAGGCCACGATAACGCCAGCAATAGTGGGGTGAATACCCGAATTTAAGAATAGATACCACACCACGCCGCCCAGACCGAAGTAGAATGCCTTGCTCTGGATTTGCATCACACCACCAAGCGCCAATACTACAATCAGCCCCAATGCAATCAACAACAAAGTGACATTAATATGTGTGGTATAGAATGCTGCGATGACAATGATGCCACCAAGGTCGTCGACTACTGCCAAGGTGGTGAGAAATATTTTAAGCGACAGCGGCACTCGCTTGCCGAGCATCGAAAGCACGCCCAGCGAGAAGGCTATGTCAGTAGCCATTGGAATGGCCGAGCCGTGAGCATAGTCTGTGCCTTGACTAAGAAACGAGAAGATGATAACCGGCACAATCATACCGCCACAAGCAGCAATAATAGGTAGCAATGCTTGTCGGATTGACGACAGTTCACCAACCAACACCTCACGTTTGATTTCCAAGCCGATAGTAAAGAAGAAAATTGCCATCAACGCGTCGTTGATAAACTGCAAAAGGTTCATCGGCTCGCCTCCATGACTAAATAGATTGAAGTTGCCGATTTGCAGATGCACTTCTTTGGTCCAGAACTCAAAATAGTATGAATTGATAGCCGGAATATTGGCAACAATCATAGCAAGGAGGGTGACGATAATCAGGAGATTACCGCCTTGCGCATAGCGCTGTATAGTGCGTCTTGCAGCGTAGAACACACGGAAGCCGCGCTGCAATTGCTCATTAGTCGGATTATAGTTCTGTGTCATAGCAGTCAATAATTATGTGATAATAGAAAAACAAGCGCCCGAAAAAGTTCACGACACTTGTATGGTTTGATTGGTTTAGGCGTCATCAGTCAAGTTTCAGCACGGCGAGGAAGGCCTTCTGCGGCACCTCTACCGAGCCGATTTGCTTCATTCGCTTCTTACCCTTCTTTTGCTTTTCGAGGAGTTTGCGCTTACGCGAAATATCGCCACCGTAACATTTGGCTGTCACATCTTTGCGCACGGCCTTGATGGTTTCGCGAGCAATGATTTTGGCACCGATAGCGGCTTGCACTGCAATGTCGAATTGCTGGCGCGGAATGAGCTCTTTAAGTTTTTCGCACATGCGCCGGCCGAAAGTCACGGCATTGTCGGCATGTGTGAGAGTGGAGAGAGCATCTACACTTTCGCCATTGAGCAAAATGTCGAGTTTTACCAACTTCGACTCGCGGAAGCCGTTAATATGGTAGTCGAACGATGCATATCCTTTAGAAATGCTCTTGAGTTTGTCGTAGAAGTCAATCACGATTTCGCCCAATGGCATGTCGAAAGTGAGTTCCATACGGTGACCGCCCGAGATGTATTCTTGGCGCACCAGTTCGCCACGCTTACTCAAGCACAGTGTCATAATCGGGCCGATAAATTCGGGCGTAGTGATGACCGAGGCGCGGATGTACGGCTCTTCGATGTGCTCGATGAGAGTGAGGTCGGGCAATCCGGAGGGGTTGTGGACTTCAGTGACGTTGCCTTTTTTATCGAAAACGCGATACGACACGTTGGGCACGGTGGTGATAACGTCCATATCAAACTCACGGCCAAGTCGTTCTTGAATGATTTCCATGTGCAGCAGACCAAGGAAGCCGCAACGGAAACCAAATCCCAAAGCCGCCGACGACTCGGGTGTGAAAGTGAGGGAGGCGTCATTGAGTTGCAGTTTTTCCAACGAAGCACGAAGATTTTCAAAGTCCTCTGTCTCAATGGGATAAACGCCGGCAAACACCATCGGCTTCACTTCCTGGAAGCCGTGAATTGCCTCATCACATGGACGAGCCACATGGGTGATGGTGTCGCCCACTTTCACTTCGCGCGAGGTCTTGATACCTGAAATAATGTAGCCTACATTGCCGGCGGAGAGCGTTTTGCGAGGAGCAAGGTCGAGTTTGAGCACGCCTACTTCATCGGCATGGTATTCCTTGCCGGTAGCCACGAATTTCACGAAGTCATCAGTGGAAATTGAGCCGTTTTCAATCTTGAAATAGGCGATAATACCGCGGAATGGGTTGAACACCGAGTCAAAGATAAGTGCTTGCAACGGAGCATCAGGATCGCCCTCAGGTGCCGGGATACGCTCCACAATGGCTTCGAGTATTTCGGGAATGCCCATACCGGTTTTACCGCTTGCATGGATGATTTCATCATGATCGCAACCGAGCATTTCCACAATTTGGTCGGCCACTTCGTCGGGATTGGCCGAGTCGAGGTCGCACTTATTGAGCACGGGAATAATTTCCAAATTATTATCGATAGCCATGTAGAGGTTCGAAATGGTCTGTGCCTGAATACCTTGCGTGGCATCGACGATGAGAAGCGCTCCTTCGCATGCAGCGATGGAACGCGACACTTCATAAGAGAAGTCCACGTGGCCCGGAGTGTCAATCAAATTGAGCACATAGGGCTGTCCGTTGAGAGTATAATCCATCTGGATGGCGTGGCTCTTGATGGTGATGCCGCGCTCGCGTTCGAGGTCCATATTGTCGAGTACTTGCGCTTCCATGTCTTTAGCGGCAATGGTGTTGGTGTACTCTAACAAACGGTCGGCCAAGGTGGATTTACCATGGTCGATGTGGGCTATGATGCAGAAGTTGCGAATATTTTTCATTCGGTCTACGTGGAAATCAGTGAGAAAATGTTATTGTTCGACGGCGGTGGCAATTGCGTTGAGCCGATGCTCAAGTTCGGTAGAACTGAGGCGAGTAGTAAGTTTGCCGCGATGAGCTATAGAGATGTTGCCTGTTTCTTCCGACACCACTACGGCCACTGCATCAGTGGCCTGCGCTATGCCCAAAGCGGAGCGATGGCGCAAGCCCATATAGCGAGGCAAATCGCTATCGTGACTCACCGGAAGAATGCAACCGGCGGAGTTAAGCCGACCATGGGCTATGATGAGAGCACCGTCGTGAAGAGGCGAATTTTTGAAAAAGATGTTTTCGATGAGTCGCGAGTTGGGCGCGGAGTCAATAATGTCGCCCGACTTTGCATAGTTGTCCAATGGAATACTCTGCTCAATGACTATGAGCGCACCGGTTTTGGAACGCGACATATTGATGCACGCATATACCACCGGGAGCACCCATGCCACCGATTTCTCGGCATCGTCAGTGCGATGATGCAGTATCTTCGCCAAAAATCGCCATCGTCGGTGAGAGCCAAGTTCCACCAAAAAACGCTTGATTTGTTCTTGGAAAAGTATCACCAAAATCAACAGCCCGATACTCATAAACTTATTGAGAATGGTGCCAATAAGGCGCATCTCAAAAATTTCTGAAGCAACCACCCACACGATGATAAAAGCCATCACGCCATAGAATATGTTGATGGTGCCTGACTCTTTCATCAGGCGATAGATATAAAATAGTAGCAACGCCACTATTATTATATCAATGATGTCTTTTATTCCAAAGGGTGGCATAATTCGAGCTTAACTAAGGTAAGGGGCGGTTTTGCAATATATTTCTACAGCCTGACGAGCCTCGGCCACATCGTGCACGCGCAATATGGCGGCACCTTGTTGCAGCGCTATCGTATTGAGGACGGTGGTAGCATTGAGGGCTTGCTCAGGTGTGATATTGAGCAAGCGGAAAGCCATCGACTTGCGCGACAGTCCGGCAAGCACCGGGCGATGGAACAAGTCGAACATGTGCATCTCGGCCAACAGTTGATAGTTCTGCTCAAGGGTTTTGCTGAAGCCGAAACCGGGGTCGACGATGATATCGTTCACCCCAAGCATGGCCAACTGCTGCAAGCGGTCGCCAAGTTCGCTCAGTACATCGCGAGTGACGTGCTCGTAGGTGGTAAATCCCTGCATATCAGCAGGTGTGCCGCGCATGTGCATCAAGATGTAGGGCACTTGCAACTCGGCCACCGTATTGAACATCTCAGCATCAAGATTGCCGCCGGCCACATCGTTGATGATGTGCGCACCGAGTTCTTCAACCGACACTCGAGCCACATCGGCGCGGAATGTATCAACAGAAATCAAAGTATTCGGAGCCACAGCCTTAATAATCGGTAACGCACGACGCAAGCGGGCGATTTCTTCTTCGGGGGACACTTCCGGGGCGCCGGGGCGAGTGGAATAAGCGCCGACATCGATGAAGTCGGCTCCTTCGGTCACCAGTTTGGCGGCACGCGCTGCTATCTCGGCTTCGCTTTGAGCGCGTGAACCGCTAAAAAACGAGTCGGGAGTCACGTTGAGTATACCCATCACCGTTGGACAGGTAAATTCGCGGAGTTGTCCGCCGATATTAAGGCTAAATGGTTGCATGATTTTATCAAATACTATAAATTATCTGTTGGCACGTTTGCGCTCGATTTCATCAAGAATAATTTTGCGCAGACGGATGTGGTGCGGAGTCACTTCCACATACTCATCTTCTTTGATGTATTCCAATGCTTCTTCCAATGAGAAGACCACTGGCGGCACGATGCGGGCTTTTTCATCAGCGCCTGATGCGCGCATATTGGTGAGTTTTTTCGATTTGGTCACATTGACCACAATATCGTTGTCCTTGGCATTTTCGCCTACCACCTGGCCTGCGTAAACTTCTTCTTGCGGGAAGATGAAGAAGCGACCACGGTCTTGCAACTTGTCGATGGCGTATGCGTAGGCGGTACCGGCTTCCAAGGCGATGAGCGAGCCGTTGGTACGACGTTCGATGTCGCCTTTCCATGGCTGGTATTCCAAGAAACGGTGCGACATAATTGCTTCACCGGCAGAAGCCGTGAGCACGTTATTGCGAAGGCCGATGATACCACGCGATGGGATTTGGAATTCGAGGTGGATACGATCGCCTTGGGCGTTCATCGACACCATCTCACCCTTTCGGCGAGTCACCATATCAATGATTTTCGAGGAATATTCTTCGGTGACGTTGATGGTGAGTAATTCCACCGGTTCACACTTTTGGCCGTCGATTTCCTTGACAATTACTTGAGGCTGCCCCACTTGCAATTCGTAGCCTTCGCGACGCATTGTCTCGATAAGCACCGAAAGGTGAAGCACACCGCGACCATACACAGTCCAAATATCGCGGTGCGGATCTTTTTGCACACGCAGGGCCAAATTGCGGTCAAGTTCGCGAGTGAGGCGGTCGCCGATGTGGCGCGAAGTCACATACTTGCCGTCGCGACCGAAGAAGGGGCTGTCGTTGATAGTGAAAGTCATCGACATAGTCGGCTCGTCGATGGCAATGCGTGGTAGTGGCTCAGGATTGTTGGCATCAGCCACAGTATCGCCGATTTCAAAGCCTTCCAAACCGATGATGGCGCAAATGTCTCCACTCGATACTTCGCTCACACGCTTGCGGCCCATACCTTCGAAGGTATGAAGTTCTTTGATACGTTGCTTTATCACAGACCCGTCGGCGCGACACAAAGCAATGTCCATACCCTCGCGCAAGGTGCCGCGATGCACGCGACCCACTGCAATACGGCCTACATAGTTGGAGAAGTCCAACGACGTGATGAGCATCTGAGCGTCGCCCTCCAAAGTGGTTGGCTCGGGAATATGCTCGATGATGGTATCGAGTAGCGGGGTTATGTCGGAAGTGGGTTGTTGCCAATCGGTGCTCATCCAGCCGTTTTTAGCAGAGCCGAAAATGGTGGGGAAGTCGAGTTGGTCTTCTGTAGCATTAAGGCTGAACATCAAGTCGAATACCATATCCTGCACCTCTGAGGGGCGGCAATTGGGCTTATCTACTTTGTTCACTACCACCACGGGCTTCAACCCGATTTGGATAGCCTTTTGGAGAACGAAACGAGTTTGAGGCATCGGGCCTTCAAATGCGTCGACCAACAGCAAGCAGCCGTCGGCCATATTCAACACACGTTCCACCTCGCCGCCGAAGTCGGCGTGGCCCGGGGTGTCAATAATGTTGATTTTCGTGCCTTTGTAGTTAATCGACACGTTTTTTGAAAGAATCGTTATGCCGCGTTCACGTTCGAGGTCATTGTTGTCGAGAATCAGTTCGCCTGCGTTTTGATTGTCGCGAAACAAATGTCCCGCGAGCAGCATCTTGTCAACCAAAGTTGTTTTGCCATGGTCGACGTGTGCGATGATGGCGATGTTTCTAATGTTTTGCATACGCTATTGGATGAATTAGATTGCAAAGTTACAATTTTTTCCGTTCATAGCCAAATTCAGCCGCTCTATCCCATAAAAAAACCAAAAAAACGTCCTGTTGCAGAGTCCAAGGGCAAATGCAATATAAACGAAAATGTTTGAAAAATTCAAATAAGGAATTTGATAAAAATTTGTTAAAAGGTGATGGGCGGTGTTGACGCAGGATGTTTTTTGTACTAACTTTGCAAAAAACAAGCATTGGTTATGAGGAAGATAGTATGTATCATCGTTTGCGCTATCGCGGCCTGCTTGGGATTGCAGTCGCAGTCGTCCTTTGGAGTGTGTGAAGATGTGACTATTGTGTCCTATCCGATTGCGTTACCGCAGAAGTATCAAGAATTGATAAAGCACACGGTGGCTTTCTACCTCAAAATGGAGATAGCGAGTTACGATGAAATTCGCCATCCGTTGGTACTGCTTCATATAAGTGAGTCCAAAGGACGGAAGATGATATATCTCTCCGAACATAGAAAGAAGGATATGGAATACTGCCGATATTATTGTAAGTTTGGATACTACACGGTTTATTCATCTGACTCGATATGGGAGAATTTCAGATGCGAGGGCGATGTCGACACCTTGAGTTTCCGCCGAAAGATAGGCATTTACGACCCACCGGAGTGGTTGGTAGAAGAAACAGATTCCACATTCGAAGTACGTTTTAGTCCTGTTGATTTACCGTCCTACTCAATAAAGATTGACGACACTCGCGACATGGATTGAAATTTGTTTGCGCCTTTGGGCGAAATTGCTTAACTTTGCAAGTTAATTGATAATCAATGAGCAAAGAAAGCATCATCATAAAAGGGGCGCGAGTCAACAATCTGAAGAATGTTGATTTGGAGTTGCCTCGCGGTAAGTTTATTGTAGTAACGGGGTTGAGCGGCTCCGGCAAATCGTCGTTGGCGTTCGACACCTTGTATGCCGAAGGGCGACGGCGCTATGTAGAGAGTCTTTCGTCATACGCCCGTCAGTTTTTGGGCAAGATGAGCAAGCCCGAATGTGATTATATCAAGGGCTTGCCGCCGGCGGTGGCTATTGAGCAGAAGGTGTCGACGCGCAATCCGCGGTCGACCGTAGGCACTTCCACCGAAATTTACGACTATTTACGACTGCTGTTTGGCCGTATCGGACGCACGTTCTCGCCCAAAAGCGGCGTGGAGGTGTCGAAGCACACGGTGGAAGATGTGACCAACGCTGCGCTGGCGTGCGGCATCGGCACTCGCATCGCTGTCCTTGCCACTATTCACCTGCCCGAAGGGCGCTCAATGCAGACTCAACTCGACATTCTCACCAAAGAGGGCTACACGCGTGTGGTGGTCGACGGTGAGTTCGTTGACATCAACGACGCGCTTGGCGACTCGCGCATCGCCACTGCCACGGCAGTGGATTTGTTAATCGACCGATTGGCGGTGGCCGAGGGCGATGAACTCTCGCGCTTGGCCGAGAGCGTGGAGACTGCTTTCTTCGAAGGCAATGGTCGATGCTCGCTATTGGTATACGACCGCCCGGAGGGGCCGCGACGCATGGATTTCTCGCACCGGTTCGAAGCCGACGGCATCACATTCGTGGAGCCGTCCGACCAAATGTTCAATTTCAATAATCCCTACGGTGCTTGTCCCAATTGCGAAGGGTTCGGCACCGCTTTGGGCATTGATGAAGACTTGGTGGTGCCACGCCAGGAACTGAGCATTTACGATGATGCCGTGGCGGCATGGCGCGGGCCTACCATGAGCGAATGGAAGCAATTGTTCATTTCCCACGCGTCCGAAGTCGACTTTCCCATCCATCGTCCGTATTTCAAACTCACCGAGCAGCAACGGCGCGACCTATGGGACGGTTTCGGCCGGTGGCCCGGCATTTACGGCTTCTTCAAGTGGATGGAAACGCAGCAACACAAGATACAATATCGAGTGATGCTGTCGCGCTATCGCAGCAAAACCACCTGCCCGGTGTGCCATGGCTCGCGGTTGCGAGCCGATGCGCTGTATGTGAAAGTGGGCGGTGCAACCATTGCCGAGTTGGTGAAGATGCCGGTGGATAAATTGCGCCAATGGTTCGACAATTTACAACTCTGCGACACCGATGCACACATCGCTCAGCGTATACTTACCGAAATCCATAATCGCTTGCAATATCTCACCGAAGTGGGGCTGGGTTACCTCACGCTCGACCGGCTGAGCAATTCGCTCTCCGGCGGCGAGAGTCAACGTATCAACTTGGCCACCTCGCTGGGCAGTTCGTTGGTAGGCTCGCTGTACATCCTCGACGAGCCGTCGATTGGACTTCATCCGCGCGACACCGCGCGACTTATCGGAGTGTTGCGTAGGCTTCAACAATTAGGCAACACCGTGTTGGTGGTGGAACACGACGAAGAGATAATGCGAGCCGCCGACTATATAGTCGACGTAGGCCCTGCCGCCGGATGCCATGGTGGCGAGATTGTGTTTGCCGGCACACCTGACCGGCTCACCGAAGCCTCCAACTCCTACACTGCCAAATACCTCACCGGCGAGTTGGCCATACCGCGGCCGACAACTCGCCGCAAATGGAAGGACTACATAGAAATCACCCATGCCACAGCACACAACCTCAAAGACATCAGTGTGAAATTTCCTTTGGGCATTATGACCGTGGTGACCGGTGTGAGCGGTTCGGGCAAATCCACTTTGGTGGGCAATATTCTCTACCGCGCCTTAGGTCGCCATTTCGACACGGAGACAGCCGTGCCCGGGCGTTTCGGCGAACTGCGCGGCGACCTTAAGCGACTCAGCGGAGTGGAATTTGTAGACCAAAACCCCATCGGACGCTCCACACGCTCAAATCCCGCCACCTATCTCAAAGCCTACGACGAAATACGCGAATTGTATGCTTCGCAACAATCAGCGCGCCAGATGGGCTTCACTCCCGCTTATTTCTCTTTCAACACCGAGGGTGGGCGGTGCGAAGAATGTAAAGGCGACGGCTACATCACCATCCCGATGCAATTCTTGGCCGACGTGGTGATAAAATGCGAGAGTTGCAACGGGCAGCGCTTCAAGCGCGAAGTGCTACAAGTGCGCTACCGCAACAAGAACATCAACGACATCTTGGATATGAGCGTGGAAGAAGCCATCAACTTCTTCAAGGAAGTTGACGGCACGCAAGAGCGACGCATCGTGCGGCGACTCCAACCGCTGCTCGACGTGGGCTTGGGCTATGTGAAATTAGGTCAGTCGTCATCGACCCTGTCGGGTGGCGAAAATCAGCGTGTGAAGTTGGCTTCGTTCCTTGCCGAAGAACGTCCGCAGCCTACAATGCTTATATTCGACGAGCCAACCACCGGCCTACACTTCCAAGATGTAAATGTGCTGCTCAATTCATTCAACCGCTTGATTGCCAAAGGTCATTCTATCGTGATAATCGAGCATAATCCCGAGGTGATAAAATGTGCCGATTGGATTATCGACTTAGGACCCGACGGCGGCGATGCCGGTGGCGAAATCGTGGGCGAAGGCACTCCGGAACAACTCGCCGACAACCCTCGCAGCCTCACCGCCAAATTTTTATTTGGAAAAATTGGTTGATATAGGCAAAAAATTGCTAAATTTGCACTTTCAATGAATGGATATGTTTACCAATAGCAAGTATAAGCAATTGTATGGCCTGATAGGCTACCCGTTAGGGCACTCGTTTTCGCAAGACTATTTTAACGAAAAGTTCGAAGCCGAGCGCATTGATGCGCGTTACATCAATTTCGAGATACCGACAATCGAGGGGTTGATAAATGTGCTTGAGCAGAACCCGAATTTAACCGGATTCAATGTTACAATACCTTACAAGGAGCA
Organism: Bacteroidales bacterium; assembly: GCA_004552725.1. Lineage (GTDB taxonomy): Bacteria > Bacteroidota > Bacteroidia > Bacteroidales > Muribaculaceae > CAG-873. The sequence goes on from SFNM01000020.1 coordinate 17,202, forward strand.
AATTTTCAACTACTTGGACGAGGTTGACCCGGAAGCGAAGGCCATCGGAGCCGTGAATGTGGTGAAAGTGAAGCGCCTGGCCAACGGCAAAGCACACCTTACCGGCTACAATAGCGACTACTCAGCCTTTGGCGACACGATTGCACCGATAATTAACTCGAGTGTGCATCGGAGCGCTTTGATTTTGGGCACGGGTGGCGCATCAAAGGCGGTGGCACACGCGCTCCAGAATATTGGTATCCAATCCATCAAGGTGTCGCGAAACAAAAAGAGCGAAGGCATCATCACCTACGATGACCTCACTCCCGAAATCATTTCCGAGCATAAAATCGTAGTGAACACCACTCCTGTGGGTATGTATCCCAACGTAGATGATTGTCCTCCAATACCTTACGAGGCGCTGAGCAGTCGCCACATCTGCTACGATTTGCTGTACAATCCCGACGAAACGCTGTTTATGCGGCGCGCCGCTGCGCAAGGCGCTGTGACCAAGAACGGTCTGGAAATGCTTCTGCTGCAAGCATTTATGTCGTGGAAAATCTGGTGTAAATACTAATCAACTATTATATGCTATCTAAAATTATCTACATTTTGGTCATTGCGCTGATTTTGGTGCCCATGCGCTCGCTTGGCATTCCATTTGAAATCAGCGCACCGATTGCATTGGCCATCGGCTTGGTTTATGCATTCATTTTCGAGAATCCGTTCCCGAAATTCAACAAAAAGTGCTCAAAGTATCTGCTGCAAGTGGCAGTGGTGTGCTTGGGCTTCAATATGAACCTCAATGAAGCATTGAAATCAGGTAGCCAAGGCATGACCTTCACCATCGTGTCGGTGGTGGGTGTGATGGTGCTTGGCGTGGCCTTGGGTTATCTGCTTCACGTCAATCGCAAAACTGGCTATCTGATTTCCTCCGGTACAGCCATTTGCGGTGGTAGCGCCATTGCTGCCGTAGGTCCTGTGTTGAAGGCCGACAGCGACAATATGGCCGTGTCGTTGGGTGTGATTTTCATACTCAATTCCATTGCGCTATTCATTTTCCCGCCGCTGGGTCATCTGTTCGACATGAGCCAAACACAGTTCGGCACCTGGGCTGCAATCGCCATCCACGACACCTCGTCGGTGGTAGGCGCGGGCGATGCCTATGGTGAGTTGGCATGCGAAACCGCCACCATCATCAAACTGACTCGTGCGCTGTGGATTATACCCCTGGCATTGGTGACAATGTTTATCTTCCGCGACAAATCGGGCAAGATTTCCATCCCATGGTTTATCTTCATCTTTGTGTTGGCCATGATTGCCAACACCTACCTGCCTTGCATCCACGGTGCGTTCACCGACACCATGGTGTGGATTGCCAAGCGCGGCATGGTTATCACCCTGTTTATGATTGGTGCATCGCTCACCATCAAGATGATACGCAACGTAGGCTTCAAGCCGCTGCTGCTGGCGATTATCCTGTGGATTATCATCAGCGTATCGTCGCTGTTGGTTGTGCTTAACACAGTGAAATAAAAATTTTGCGGCCATGAAGGCTCCGCTATCATACGTTCCCGCACTTCAGCCCTTGATGGGCTGGATTGCGGGAATTTTGATATGGTGGAGCGGAGGCGAAGCCGTGTGGGCGTGTGTGGCGGCAGCCATTGGATTGGTGCTGCTGATAATGCGACGCCATGTGCTCGGATTTGCGCTCGCCACATGCGTCTGCGGGTATGTGATAGCGTGGCTTGCAGCACCTACATCGGCGCCGGCAGTATGCACCGACGGCCATTTCTTCGAGTACTCGGGTCAGGTGGTTATGTCGCGCAATTCGGCGGAGTCGCAGACGTATCATATCACTGTCGACTCCGTTGCCGGCAATGGGTGCGCCTCGTTTGTGGCTGAAGTGTTTACCTCGGCCGGGGGTCACTTGCATCCGCGGGGCACGCGACTGCACTTCATAGCACAATTGCAGTCGACGGATTTGCCTAAGGACTTCGACACACAGCCCACGCGCCGAGCTTACTATGCCGAACACGCTATCACGGCGCAAGGCTTCGCCGACAAGCAAAAGATTAAAGCTGTGGGCTTCGACAAGTCGTGGCGCACCATCATCGACGGCCTGCGCAGCCGGGTGTTGCACCGATTGGCGCGATGCGGCCTGTCGGACGCGGCTTTCGGTGTGTTGGAAGCAATGATTTTGGCGCAAACCGACGATTTGCCGGCCGACGTGCGAGAGAATTTCCGTGCGGCAGGCATTGCGCACGTGTTGGCACTTAGCGGTTTCCATGTGGGCGTGATTGTGCTGATTATGGAACTGCTACTTTGGCCCTTGCGGATATTTACGCGGTTGCGTCAGTTGCGATTATTGCTTATGATTATTGCGGTATGGGCATTTGCGCTTATAGTTGGAATGCCGTGGTCGGTAATTCGTGCAGCCATAATGCTGTCGGTGTACTTATTGGGACTGATTATCGGACGTCCGGCCAATCCCTACAACTCGTTGTGTGTGGCTCTGTTGGTGATTTTGGCCATAAATCCATTTGCACTGTTTTCGGCGGGGTTGCATCTCTCAGTGTGCGCCGTGTTGGGTATATTGCTGTTTACAAGGATATTAAACCCGATAAATCCGCGACGTCGCGTGGCCTTCAATGCCATGGGCGTGGTAGCGGCGAGCGTGGGCGCGGTACTTGGCACGCTTGTGCCCACGATAGTGCATTTTCACTCATTGCCGGTGGCATTTTTGCCGGCGAACATCGCTATGGCGGTTGTAATGCCGGCGATGATGATTGGCGGTATCTTGATAGCCGCGCTGCCAACGGGTTGCGCCGTTTCCGCATGGATAGGCATGGCAGAAACGTGGATGGTTGACACAACCGACTCGCTGGCGCAATGGATTGGAGGATGGCCAATGTCTACAATCAACAATCTGTATTTCAGCAATATAGAGATTGCATGCTTAATAGCGATAATTGCATCGATGGCCGTGGCGGTGAACCTCAACACCAAGCGATGGTATGCGATGTCGGCAGTAGCGATTATAGTGGCGGTGGGTGCGATGATAGCCACGCATGAGCGATATGATGATGAGGAGGTGGTAGTGCTGCGTTCGTCGCCTTGTGCCACATTCCTCTTGCGCCACCACGACTCGCTAATGGTGGTGCCGATGTGTCGCCCAACAGACATTTACTATGTGAAAGAGCGCATCACACGCAATTTAGATGCTTACATCGGTTCGCGAGGCGTGAACCGAGCCACTATCACCACAGGCGATTTCTCCCTGGGCAATTTTTCGCGCCGTGGCGAGGTGATGATGATTGGCAATAGGTCGATTGCCATCCCCACGACCAAAGGCCACTCTGCCAAAAGCGATTACCTGCTACTGACCTCGCTCACCAAAGAACGTCCCGACTCGCTGGCTAAGCGCTATCAGGCCGACACTGTGTTGCTATGTCCGATGCTCAGCCTGCGGCGAGCGCGCGCCTTGCAACAAGCCTTCTCCCCCACCCCTACGCGCCGTCTGTAGGAGGCACGTCAAAAGTCCGAAAATGGTAGGGACGCGATACATCGCGTCCGCGCACGTTATGCGTAATTACCTGAGAATGTGTATGTTGACGCAGACGCGGCAGGTCGCGTCCCTACCGATTCCGGCCTTTGACACCCTCATGCTCTGAAGTGGAGGGCTGCCGCAAAAAACTCGGGCCGACAGAAGCCGACCCGAGCCATAGTTATATTTCCGTGTAGGAGTTGATTAATTGATGTCTTTGTCGTAATCGTCGGCAGCGGTGTAGTCGTTCACGGTTACACCGTCGAAGACGATGGGCACGAGAGCGTCTCTGTTGGGCACGCGGGGGTCAGTGGGATCTACGTATGGCGATTTGGTGCTACCATCATCGTAAACGGGGGTGTTGGGGTCGGTTACACCGGTAGAACCTGTTGTAATGGTGAAGTTGTAGGTATACGATTTACCGTATTCCCATTGACACTTGTCAGCGGGAATGAACACGCGAGCGTCGTAAACAGTGGTGTTGGCTGCGCCATCAGTGGGCTTCAGCACGTAGGATACGTGCAGGGTATAGCCTGTGGCTAACTTGTAAGTGCCGTCTACGTAGTCAGAGGTTGAAGTCAGCGGCAAAGCGAAGAACTGGCTTGTGAGTTTTGTGTAGCCGGAGTTGTTGATTGGAAGTGAAGTATCGGAGTTATTTTCGTTAAGCAGGAACTGAATAGGAGCAGTTGCGGCTTCAGTTACAGCAGTGGATTTGGTTGCTGTGCCAAATACGTCAGTAATAGTAAAGTTTGCTTTAGAAGCATATTGCTGAACACCGCCACCTTGCTGGTGGGCTTCAGAACCTGAAGTCCAGTTGATAGTAGCACCGGCTTCAGTTGCGGTTGCCGGGGTGAGCATCACACCTCTGGTAGCATTAGTAGTAACAGAGCCAACGGTGATTGCAGTCGGAACGAGGTCAATAAGTGTGATCTCATAGCCGGGAACATTGCTCTTGAAAGCGAGGTAGATAACAGCGTTAAGGTGGTCGAAGGCAAGTTCAACTTCGCTGCCGTAAGCAGATTTAGCCACGTCTTCTTTAACCCACATTGCTTCCATGCCGTCGCGTTCGCTCAATAGAGAGAAGGCTGGAACTCCGGGGAGTGTGATGGTAGTCTTAAGCTCACCATCTTGGGTAAGAGCAGCAGTTGCACCATAGGGGGTGTAAGCCACGAAGTAGTGATTGTCGAAGGAGTAGTCCCAGTATTTGAGGATTTGGCCGGAGATTTGATCGTACTGCCAGTTAGAATCGTACTTTGCAGTGGATTCGTACTTCACTTTGTAGTTTTTCATCACCTCACCGGTAGTGTAGGAGGTGCCTTTGTAGGCGAAGACGCCGAAGTCGGTGTGGCCGGCGGCAACCATAGCATCGGTGGCGCGGCTCATGTTACCGGTGAGCATGCCGAAGGACATGGCTTGGCCTTCGGACGAGGGGGCATTGATGTCACCACTGTTGATGACATCTTCGCTGGCGCAACTCGCGAGTGTAGCGAGGCCGCCCAGAATCAAAAGATGTAATTTGTTCATACCTTTTGGTTTTTAAGTGTTATTATTTTTTTAGTTTATATTGTCGTAATAAATTGTTTCGGATGAGTAGTCGTTGACTGTGACGCCGTCGAACACGATGGGAGTGAGGGCTTTTGTGTCAGGCACGCGGGGGTCGCGAGGGTCAACGTAAGGAGTGGGAGTGGAACCATTGTCGTAGATGGGGGTATTGGGATTGGTGACACCGGTGGAGTTGGTGGTGATGGTGAAGCGGTAGAGATACTGCTTGCCAAATGTCCATTTGCAATTCGCCTCGGGAATGAACACGCGGGCATCGTATACGGTGACCGGTGCCGTGCCGTCGTTAGGCTTGAGGCGGTAGGTGACGTGCACGGTGAAACCGGGAGAATACGGGTCGAGATAGTCGTCCAACGGCAACGGCAGAGCGAAGTATTGACTCTTAAGAGTAGTATATTCAGAGCCGGAACTGATAGGGAAGGCAACCACACCCGCATCGCTGTCGTTGAGCGGGAAGACGATGTTGTCGCTGGTGCAGGAGGTATTGTAGTTGGCGGCCGTCACGGTCGGCGCGGTGCCGGTGAACAGGTTGCTGATTTTGATATCCTCCTTGTAAGGATATTTTTGCGACGGGGTTGGTTGCTGTGCAGCGGAGCCGCCGGTATCGAAGTTTACCGGTTTGGCGGCCTCGGTGGCAGTGGCCGGGGTGAGTTGCACGCCTACTGCCGCCGCTTGGCCTTCGCCCACAGTGACAAGGCCGTCTTCGGGCACCATATTGAGGAGTTCCACAGTGTAGCCGGGTATGGCGCTGCGGAAAGCGAGTTGGATTTTCGCATTGAGGTGGAAGAAAGTCAGGGGTACTTCTTTACCATAGTCGGCCTTATCCACCTTAGCTTGAGCATACATAGCCTCGTTGTCGTCGCGGTCACTTTCGAGAGAGAAAGCCTTCATGCCTTTGAGTTCTAATAATTCCCCCCACTGAGAGATTTCAAATGTGCTTCCTTCGTTATACGGTGTGTAGGCGGCGAAGTAGTGTGTGGGCTTGGAGTAGTCCCAGTATTTAAGGATTTGGCCGGTGCGTGCGCCCTCGTAGTACCAGTGCGAACCGAGGATTTCGCTGTCGCTGTATTTCACTTGGTAGTTTTGCATCACCAAGTCGCCTGGGTATTCGGAAGACCAGTACATTCCTGTGCCTTTGTAGGCGAAGACGCCGAAATCTTTGTGGCCGGCCGCCTCCATTGCTGTGGCGCGGCTGAGGTTCGAAGTAAGTACACCAAAAGTCATAGGCCGGTCGGTGCGCTCGCCGCGGATATCTTCATCGCTGAGGATATCGTGGCCGGCACAACTTGCCAAGGAGGCAGCGCCAAGCATAATTATTAGTAAATCTTTTATTCTCATAGTTTTGTGTATTTTTGATAGTTTATATTTCAATTTCTGTGGTGTCGCCCGGTTCGTATGGGTTTACGTTGGGGTCGAACATAGAGCCGCCTCCGCCACCGCCTGGTTTGATAGGCACGGTGATGGTGTCGGCGAGGATTTCGATGGTGATTATTCCACCATGGGGCTGACGCCGCATTTGGTCGGTGATGGGGTAGACGAATGTGGAGTCGGCTCCGTTGATGAAGTGGAGTCCGAGCATCATATAGTTGTCGACGTCAGCGCGTCCGGCGAAGGCTTGTCCGCGGCTTCTGCTCCACGATGGCATATCGCACAGGCCGAAAGTGGTGAGTTTACCGCCCATAATGTCGGCGCGAGAGCCGTTGCGATATGGCAAGTCCTTTTTCATGCGCATATCGAAGATGACGTTAGTGGATTCGTGACCTGTGGCGCCGGTGGTGACGTTCACGCCGGAGGCTACGCCGGTGATGACGGTCGACTGCGATGGGCCGACGATGCGACCGTCGCCGTTGTTGTGAACAATCACTTGCACCAGGTAGATGAACACCAGCGGTTGCATCTCACATTTGAGGTGCTTCACCCATACGTTTTCCACCTCGTCGTAGTAGTCGTAGTCTTCCTTGTTGTTGGAAATATGCACGTCTTGCTCGTAGGCGGAGTAGAAGATTTCGGGATGATTATGAGGCAGTGCCTGGTCTTTGAGCGCCGGGATGTTGAGCGGGTATCGGCTACGGGTGGTGGTGGCCCAGACGTAGTCGAGGTTGGAGTCGTCGATTACCACCACTTGGGTTTGGTCGGGCGAATAGATGTTGCTCCAAGCCAAGAGGTCGTAGTAGCCGAAATCGTACTTGCTGCGATAGGTTGTTGTGAGCAAGGTAGTGCCGTCGACGGTGGTATGAGCGCCACCGGGCCGGCTGCCGAGGTAGTAGCGACGTATTTCGTAACTGCGAGGCATCGGATATGAGAGTTCGCCCCAGCGGTCGATGTCTTCTTGTTCCCAGGGGTAGAACCACTCGCTCTCCCAGTCAACGTTGAGGCTCCACACCACTTCCAAGTCAGTAATAACGATTGGAAGGTCTACCACCACGGTCTCGGCGGGGAGGTGCAGCGGCGGTTCGATGGTGCAAGCGGTCAGAGCCATAATGATGGCCGTGAACGGTGCGAGAAGGCGCATGGGCTTCATTCTACCACCTCCTTTCTGTGGAAAGTGGCACCGGAAGGGGTGCGGCGGTAAAGCAAATCGTAACTGATGGCGATGCGCAGCATGGTTGGGCCAAACCAAGTGAGGCGATGGTTGCGCTTGTGGAATTGGTTGGAGGGACCGATGTAATCGTAGTAGTAATCGCCGTCGATGGTGCCGGTGACGGGGTTGCCGTAGACGTATGGGTCGAATTTGGTCTGATAGAAACCGGCTTGTATGCCGAGGTCGAGGCGCCAACCGCTGTCGCCCAGACGCGAGGCCCAACCGGCAGCGAGGCCCACGCCCCACCCTTCGCCTTGCCAACCCTTATCGGGTCCGAGGCCGATGCCATATTTATTCACTTGGGCGTATGCGCCGGCGTAAAGGCCTGTAAATAAGTCGCCTTGCCGCGGGAAGTAGCGCCGCGCAGCAAGGGTGTAGTCGCGAATTTGGAAAAATTCGTTTTGGCTCCAGCGATGGAAGTAAGGGAATGTGAAGGTGCCCATCAGCGTCCAATTGCCATGACGCGGGAAGTACTCCACGGAGATGTTAGGCATTGGCGCCCAGCCGAAGTTGTCGAGACAGAGGCCGTAGGCAGCCAAGTTGGTGGATACAGCCAGCAGTGGTGTGTTCACAATATAGCGCTTCATCGGTGTAAAAGGCTCATGGATAGCCTGTTGCGCAGTCCATGTTGATGGCAATGCCGGTGGCGGTGTTGCCACTTGTGCGTAGAAGCGCTCCAGCGGCTTGGTGAAGTATAGCATCATGCGCGCGGTACGCAGTTCGGGGAAATACACGTGGAGGATACGTCGCCAGAGGTCGGGCTTACTTTGCAAGCGTAGTTTGGTCACTTCATCGTTGGGCGAAGTGGCCACGATGTGCTCAACCGTTAGATAGTCGACATCACCTGCGCGACGCATACGATGCAAGAGACCTGGATAGTCCTCGGCAGTGACGGTGGCCTCATCAGGTTGGAGGCCTATATAATATACTAATGTGTTGAGACGATTTCGACTGAGGGTTTTGTTCCAGCGATACGGACCTTCCGGGGAGGCGGCGCCACGCAGTTCCACACGGCTTAGGGTCCATCCGTCGGCTTGCAATCGCGGAAGCCAATAGGAGTGAAATTCTTGCAGCCAAGTGGTGTCGTCGGGCATATCCCAGCGGTCGACGGGGAAGATAATACGCGCTGAGCGCTCATAGAAAGTAGAGTCGGAAACAGATAGGGTGACTTCGGGTGCGAAATGCTCTAATACTATATACGACGGAAGTGTCCGCTGCTGGGCAAACACCGTCGTAGTGGATATAAGCGAAAATATGACCGGAATGGCATATCTAACTATCTTATATATAGTATTATAACAAATAGTTTTCAACGTGTCAATTACTTTGTATATGCTCGAAAAAAGGCGCAAAAACAACACAAGCTGAGCCAATTGCTCTACATGGCCGCAAAGTTAGCACAATCAAACACAATCTTCCAAGATATTTAACCAAA
>SFNM01000098.1 GCA_004552725.1 Bacteroidales bacterium
TATCAACACCGCCTTCGGTATTGCCACCGGTGCTTTCGCCGTAATCTCTTACAACTTCTACACCAATAAGATCGACAACCTCACCTACGCAATCGACGAAATCGGTTTCTCCATCGTGCAAACATTTGCAGCCTCTCACTAATCCCACTTTTACAGCGATTTAATTAACCCTTTAAATTTAAGTAAATATGGGAAAAGTAAAAATTAAAAGAAAGAGTACGCTCATCGACATGACCGCGATGAGTGACGTGACTGTTCTTTTGCTTACTTTCTTCATGTTGACTTCAACCTTCCTGCAGAAAGAGCCCACCATCGTGTACACTCCTTCCTCCGTTTCCGAAGAAAAAGTGCCCACTAACAACCTGGTGACCGTTCTTATCTCCAGCGCCGATAAATCAGGCAAACTTCCTGACCCGACTCAAGTGGAAGGTAAAATCTTCATCTCGTTCACCGGCGATGCTGACTCGACATTCTCCAGCGAAAAAATTCGCGGTATGATGCTCGACGAAGCCTTGGCCATCTATAACGACCAGCATAAGAACGCACCGGTAAGACTGACCACTGTTCAACGTGCAGAGTTCACCAAAATTAATCAGTTTTACCCGAATACCTCTCGATGTCAATCACTGACCGCGACAAATTCCAAGGCGACATGGCCCAAGCCCAAGTCGGTATTCCTATCGACGGCAACAAAAACCGCGAAGGTCGCCTCAATGAATTCCAAATTTGGTTGAAGGCTATCTACAACGTGGCTCAACGTATCAACAATGAGCAATGCGAAGGCCTCGATGCCGAGGAACGCGCTCGCGTTCAAAACCTCTACGGCGCTTTGATGCGTCAAGGCAAAGGTATCGCAGTTAAAGCCGACAAAGATACCCCATTCACCGTGGTAGAACTCGTGTTTGACAACCTCCAAACCATGAAACTGAACAAATTCAGCCTCATGACTGCTCTTAAATCAGAAGACGAACCAACTCAATAAAGGTAAAATCACATGGCACAAATAGAACCATCAGACAAAGGCGGCAAGAAAAAGAAAGGCGCCCAGAAGAAGATGCAAATCCATGTCGACTTTACCCCTATGGTCGATATGAACATGCTTCTGATCACATTCTTCATGCTCTGTACCACCATGATCAAATCGCAAACCCTGCAGATCGTGTTGCCTACCAATGAAGAAGTGAAGCAAGAGCAACAAGCACAAGCAAAAGCATCTGAAGCCATCACAATCATCCTCGACACCGAGTATGGCGACAATGGCAAACCCCTCGTGGATGCCGAAACCGGCAAAACCGTTCACCACATCTACTATTATGAAGGCGTGGCCGACACCTTGTTCCAAACCGCTAACTTCTTGCGCGAAGAACAATTCATCGGCAACGTGAACCGTCAAGCCCAAGGTATCCGCGCGATCCTCCGTCACAAGAACGAACAAGTTATGGAACAATACGACCTGCTCAAGCAGCAGTGGCGCAACAAGGAAATCACCAAAGAACAATTCGACGAACTCGCCAAGCAGAACTCTAACGACTCTACTAAGGTACGTCCCGTTGTGGTGATCAAACCCGGCCCCAACTGCACTTACGAAGGTCTTATCTGCGCACTCGACGAAATGCAAATCAACCAGATTTCGCGTTACTCCATCGAGTTGCCCACCCATACCGACACTCTTCTTATTCAGCATTATCAGGATCTTACTGGCCGCAAGATCATCCGTGAGACTGTTCGCACTCGATAAGATTTATTAACCGTTTAAACTCTAAAGTAAAATGGCAAAAGACGTAGATCTTTCATCAAGAGAATGGTGCGACATCGTATTTGAAGGCAAAAACAAAGAGTTCGGCGCATACGTGATGCGTGCTAACTCTGTGAAACGCCACACCAAAGCCGTTATGATCGTGCTCTCCGCACTCGTTGTTATTCTCACTCTGCTCATCCTCTCCATCACCGGTGTATTCTCCTCCGGTGAAGACGAAGGCGCCGACGCTGCTACCGAGCAAGAAATCGCTGCCCTCGCTGAAGATAATCAAGAAGAGGAAATGCCCGAGGAAGAACAAATCGTTTACCAAGAACCCGAGGAAGAAATCATTCAACCCGAAGAAGTGGCAAACGAACAACGTGTGACCGACCTCCTCATCACTCAAGACGACCAGTTCGATGAATCGAAACAAGTTAAGAGTGTTGAAGAAACTACTCAAAACGAAGCACAAGTGGGTGCTATCGACGTGACTGAAGGTACCAACGACCTCAACAAACAGGTAATCCGTGAGCAAGTGATTGAAACCGCTCCCGAACCCGTAGAAGAAAAGGTTTATACCATCGCTATGGTAGAACAAAAGCCTGAATTCCCCGGTGGTGAAGCAGCAATGTACAAATGGCTCTCTGATCACATCTCCTACCCCGCCCAAGCATCTGAAGAAGGTGTACAAGGTCGCGTAGTCGTTGAGTTCGACGTATCCAAAACCGGCGCTATCGAAAACGTGCGTGTAGTACGTGGCCGTCACCCGGCCCTCGATAAGGAAGCCGTTCGCCTGGTTAAATCCATGCCCAAATGGCAACCCGGTCGTAACAACGGTCAACCCGTTAAGGTTACCTACACCCTGCCCATCAGCTTCAAACTCCAACAGTAATAACCATTACTTATCTATACCAGACTGCCGGCCCCTCTACAAGGCCGGCAGTCTTTGTAATAAGCCTGAGCCGAGGCTCGGAGCCGGTGCGCAAAGTGTGCGAAGACTGCTCGGCTTACGGCTTGTTGCTTAACTCTCCGCTGATGAGGTAGCGGGGCACTTTGCGTCAGTATATCGGTGGTAAAAAATTGAATATTTGTTAACAATATATAAATAGTGTGTAGGGTGATACAACGTGGCAAAAAAAGTAGTATCTTTGCATTACTAAAACTGAATCCTTCAAATCTACCAATAAAACAACTGCAATGAGAACCCAAATCCTCAACGGCAAGATATTCACCCCAAACGGATGGATTGAAAATGGATCGGTGCTAATCAAAGATAGCACTATCCTCGATGTGCTCAATCATAGCAATCGCTTATCGATGGCTGATAATGTGATCGATGCGGAGGGCGCTTATGTGTTGCCCGGCGGCATTGATATCCACGTGCATGGCGGTGGCGGTCGCGACTTTATGGAAACATCGGAGGATGCCTTTGTCACGGCAGTTGAGGCTCACCGCGCCCACGGCACTACCTCGATTTTCCCGACTTTGTCGTCGTCGACAGCCGAGATGATATGTGATGCGTCGGTGACTTGCGAGAAGTTGATGCTCGACCCCATGAGCGGTGTGCTCGGTTTGCACCTTGAGGGTCCGTACTTCAACCCTAAGATGGCGGGTGGACAATTACGTGAAAACATCCGTATTCCTGATCCGCAAGAATATGTGCCATTGGTAGAGCAGTTTAAGTGTATCAAGCGCTGGGATGCTGCGCCGGAACTGCCGAATACCGAGCAATTTGCTCGCTACTTGCGCTCGAAGGGTGTAGTTGTGGCTCTTGGACACACGGCAGCACGTTTCGAAGATGTGGAGCGCGCATATCGCGCAGGCTTTAACCTCGCTACACACTTCTATTGCGCTATGACAGCATCGCACAAAGAAGGAATGTATCGCCACGATGGCACTGTTGAGGCTGTGTACCTCAACGATGGCATCAATGTGGAGATGATTTGCGATGGTATTCACGTGCCGCCGGTAATCTTGAAGATGATACACAAGATGAAGGGCACCGAGCATGTGGCTATCATCACTGATGCACTTGCTTGCGCTGCTTCCGACTCCAAGACGGCCTTCGATCCGCGTGTGATTATCGAGGACGGTGTGTGCAAACTCGCCGACCGCTCGGCATTGGCCGGCTCTATTGCCACGATGGACCGCTTGGTATATACTTGCGTGAAGAAAGCGAAAATCGCCATCGAAGATGTGGCTCGTATGGCTTCGGAAACACCGGCACGCATTATGGGCGTGTACGACCGCAAGGGCTCGATTTCATACGGCAAAGACGCCGATATCTGCATCTACAATCCTGATTTGGTGCTCACTCATGTGATCCAAATGGGACGTGAAATCCCGGTGGCAGCACCTGATTTCATCTAATTCAACGCAACTGGATTAATACCCGAAACACTCAATACAACAATAAGTTTGGAAAATACCTAAACCATTTATAAAACAACTCCTTGTCTATAAAAACACTGACGTCTCAACTCTTTGGGTTGGGACGTCAATCTTTTTATTCCGGAAGAGAGGGAAAGCGTGAGGCGGTGGCTTGTGGTAGCGGCTTTTTGGATTTGACTCCGAGTTGCTGGAGTTGTTCGAGTTGGCGCATCACGCTTCCGGGGCCGGTATTCATTTGAGCGATGGCGGCATTGTATGTGTCGTGGGCTTTTTCGATGGCTTTTCCGACGGTGTCGAGCGATGTGAGGGCTGTGGACATTTTGTCCATCATTTTGGCGGCGCGGTCGGCAATGCGCAGGGCGTTGCTGTTGGCGTCGTCGAGGCGCCACATTTGCTCAACGAGGCGCACTACGGTGACCAAGTGGGTTGGCGACACGATTATCACGCGCGAGTCGTAGGCGCGTTGCCATAGTTGAGGGTCGTGGCTCATAGCGAGCATGTAAGCGCCTTCGTGTGGGAGGAACATCAACACGAAGTCGCCTTTGACCACGCCGATGGAGTCTTGATATGCTTTGTCGGCGAGTTCCTTGATGTGGTTGCGAACTGATACAACGTGGGCTGCAGCGCAGGAGTTACGAGCGGCTTCGGTGTCGGCATTCAGCCAATCGAGGTAGGCCGAAAGCGACACTTTGCTGTCGATGATGATTTTGCGGTCTTGGGGACAGTTAATCACGGCGTCGGGGCGAAGCACTTTGCCTCCGGCGGTGGTTGTGGATTCTTGGGTTACGAACCATCGGCCTTGTTCCAATCCGCTGTGTTCGAGAATGTTGGTGAGAACCATCTCGCCCCAGTCGCCTTGGATACGTGTGTCGCCGCGCAATGCGTTGGTGAGACGCGAGGTTTCATCTTTCACTTGTTCGTTGAGGGCTAAAAGTTTCGACACGCCTTCTCGGAGGGAAAGGCGGTCGCGACTTTCGGCTGAATACGACTCTTTGAAATCCTTGGTAAACGATTCCAATGAGGTGCGCATTGGCGAGAGGACAGTCTCCAGGGTTGAGCGATTGAGTTGGGTGAGTTGCTCCGAATTTGCTTGTAGGATTTCAGTGGCTAAGGCTTTGAAACGCTCGCCCATAGCGTCGCGCTCGTCTTGGAGGCGGCGCTCGCAGTCGGCCTCTTTCTGCTTCAACAGCGCATCGGAAGCGGAGGCTTGGTCGGCCAACCGCTGTTCGTAGTGGATGCGTTCGGCCTCACGAGTGGCGACAGCGGCCGATAGTTGGGCTTCGGCCGCAGCGCGATTGCGCGAAGTGCGAGCCAGCATTATAGCCAATGCCATGATGGCTATAGCGAGCACTATCAAAACTATTACTAATACAATCATATTATTAGATGTTATATTCGTTCATTTGTTGGTAGGAGGGTATTTGGGGCAAGAAGTGGTATTGCTGACCATCGAATTTGCAGACGTAGTGGTTCAACCCGTTGGAAACAATCAACCATGGACAACCTAACACCATATTATATCGTGCGATTTGGTCGAAAACGGCGGAGGTGATGACCACCGTAGGACGTTTGTATTCCACGATGCAGAGCGGTTGGAGATTACGGCGATAAATCACAGTGTCGCAGCGGCGCCGGGTATTGTTGAGTTTGAGGCCGACTTCGTTGGCTAAAAAGGAAGCCGGCACGCCACATTCGCTCACCAAAAAGTGAGCAAAGTGTTGGCGTACCCACTCTTCGGGAGTGAGAACCACCCATTTGCTTCGGAATGTATCAAACACTTCAATTGCTTGAGTATCAGACTTTCGCAATTGAATGTCGTAGGGAGGCAGGTTGAGTTGGTCAAACATTATTTGCTAAATTCAAAAATTCTCTGTAAATTTACACAAATTTATTCAAATACCGGCAAAACTTTTGCAAAAATGGCACCTGCACCCGCAATTACCTTCGACTCACTGTCGCGCTCAATCGCAAATGGCGATTATCGCCCAATCTACTTTATCCATGGCAAGGAAGGCTACTATACCGATCAATTAGTGAAATTGATCGAGAATATAGTGCCGGAGGCCGACCGCGACTTCGGCCTCACCGTGGTGTTCGCCACTCAGTCTACCCCGGAGCAGGTGGTGGGCTTGTGCCGCCAATTGCCGATGATGATTGAGCGGCAGGTGGTGATAGTGAAGGAGGCGCAGGCGGTGCGAGGCGAGTGGGTGGACCAGTTGGCCTCATACGCAGCGAACCCCACGGCCACAACTATATTGGCCGTGTGCGGGCGCGGCGACCAAGTGAAGGCGAAAGCCTTTTCCAAGGCGGTGAAAGCGAGCGGTGGCGTGGAATTTGAATCGGTGCAGGTGCGCGAATATCAAATTCCCGCGATGGCCGAAAAACTTATCAAGGAAAAAGGCCTTTCGGTTGACCAAAAGGCCATGTCGATGCTTATCGACTTCATAGGCGCCAACCTTAGCCGGATGTACAACGAAATCGACAAACTGGCTCAAATTCTCGGTCCTCGGGCTATGATAACGCCCGAGGCCGTGGAGCGGCATATCGGAGTGAGTCGCGAGTATAACAACTTTGAAATGGTCGATGCAATTGCCGGCAAAGATGCGGTGAAAGTGTTTAAAATCGCCGACTACTTTGCCGCCAACCCCAAGGACAACCCGGTACAAGTGACCGGCGCAGCGTTGTTTGGCTTGTTTGCCGATTTAATGTGCGCCTACTATGCCGGTGACCGCTCTGACCACGCTATCAAAGAAGCGCTCGGATTGCGCAACGACTTCGCTCTGCGTCGCATCCGCACCGCCATGTCCAACTACAACCCCTTCCAAATCATCGACATCATCTCGGCTATCCGACGCTTCGACACTATGAGCAAGGGTGCCGGCTCGCGTCAAGCACCTTCCGACCTTTTCCGCGACCTGCTCTACCGCATCCTCACCACCACCGGCCGCTAAGTCACAAAATCGGTAAGTTTACCACTTTTGTGACCTAAAATTGCCAAAGAACCTCTTTTTAAGTCAAAAAACCGGTAACTCAACCACTTTTTTGACCTAAAAATTTGCTCCGCCGCGATTTTTTTGCTAACCAAAACAACGACGGCTTCCTCATCGTCGGCATGTTCGACTTCCTCCTTAACCCCACGCGTCGTTCAATGACTAAGTATACCACTCTCATTGCTGAAGGAGAGGAGTGAGGCTTTAGTGTAAGAGGCTGTTATAAATGTGGATGTATGGAATGAAGCATGTGTGGTAGTCAAAGTGTGTCTCAGCTTTTTTGCGGCAGACATCAGTAAAATCACCGTTTGCGAAGTGTGTGATGGCCTGAGTTAGGGCGCTTATATCACCCGGTTCCACAATAGAACCGGTTGACTCGTCGATAGATTCAGGCCCACCGCC
>SFNM01000099.1 GCA_004552725.1 Bacteroidales bacterium
ATTTACGGGTTCGTCGTCGTTTTCAGCGGCTTTTTGGGCTTCTTTTTGTGCTTGCTTTTGGGCGCGACGTTCGTCGCGGGCTTGCTTGCGAGCGGCTTGTGCGTCGTCGACTTCGGTGCGGAGAGTGGCGGCATCGGCGGTAATTTCTTCGGCGTGGCCGTTGACGGCTTGGTCGATGGCGGTATTGATTTCGTTGATGACTGCGTCGGCCAGTTTGGCACCGCAACGCGACAAAAGAGATGAAAGGTTTGAAAAAGTGTGTTGCATAGTAGTGCGTGTTTGAGTTATAGTTTGAGTTTTCTGCCACAAAGTTACTATGCAAAAAGGGCATTTGGTGCAAAATTTGGTTCGCCACACCAAAATTCGAAGGATTTTTTATCGGAGGAGGGATGAATGGGCATAAAAAAAGCCAAGCTAAATGCTTGGCGGGGTGGGCGCTGAGGGATTCGAACCCCCGACCCTCTGCTTGTAAGGCAGATGCTCTAAACCAGCTGAGCTAAGCGCCCTTTCTCGCGGAAAGCGATGCAAAGTTAGGCAAAAATTTTGAGCCCACCAAATTTTTCACCAACTTTTTTTCAAAAAAATAATGAAAATCTAGCCAGCAGTCTGTATATCAGAGCATTATGAATTATAGAAAAGCGTACCGCCGTAGAGGCGGTACGCTTGGAATGTTTTATTGGTCCATTTATCTTTAATATTGGCAATTTTGGCTTCTAATCAACCTAATTACGGAATTTTTCGCTAACTTTGCACTCCCTTTACAATAATTATATATGCTAACACGATTTTTACTCTTAATTGCTTCTTTCGCATTATTTTCGCCCACAGCCACGGCCGAACGCCGCGAAGCCTTGCGCTTCGGCGACTTCGAGCAGTGGGTGACTCGCCATATCAAAGAATCCCGCATCATAGGCGGAGCGAACAAGACGGTGTACGAAATCGGCCCTACTGCCACCATCGATGGCGATAAAGCCTACTCGCCCACCGGCGGCTCGCCGTGGGCTACATCCAACGTGATGGCCAAGGTTTGCGGCATCACAAAGACATCCAACGCTGTATTTCCAGACTCGCGCGATGGCGGCGGGCGATGCTGCAAAATGACCACCATCATCGAGCATTGCAAGGCCATAGGCATCATCAATATCAACGTGTTGGTGGCAGGATCAATCTTCACCGGACGTATGTTCGAGCCTATCAGTTCTACCTCCGACCCCTACTCCAAGATGGAGATGGGAGTGCCATTCACCAAACGGCCCACCGCATTAGTGTTTGATTACAAAGTGTTTATGCCGGCCGGCAACACTCGCACATACTCTTCGGGCTTCTCAAAGCAACGCACGCTGCAAGGCCACGAAAATGCCGAAGCGTTCATCATCTTACAACGCCGCTGGGAGGATGCCGACGGCAACCTCTTCGCCAAACGCGTAGGGACAGGGCGTGAGCGTTTCTCCGCCACCACCAATGGCTGGGTGAACGGCCACCATCTCACAGTACACTACGGCGACATCACCAACCAGCCATTCTACAAGTCGTATATGGGACTCATTACCGGCGACCACCGCTACTATGCACGTAATTCCAAAGGCAAGATGGTGCCTGTGACCGAAGTAGGGTGGGACTCAGCCGATGCCACCCCTACCCACCTGCTGGTGATGTTCTCCGCTGCCTCCGGCGAAGCCTACGTAGGTACAGTTGGCCTGACCCTATGGGTCGACAACGTGCAACTTGCCTACTAATTTTCGCGCACACATTTACACAGAAAAAGACAAGTTTTACCCAAATCTATACTTTTTTGCCACATTTGGGTAAAAACACAGCCAAGTTTTACCCAAATCTGTGATTTTTTACCACATTTGGGTAAAACTCCGAATATTTTAGTAAATTTGCGGTATGAAACAGATTTTATTCATGATAATGATGTTCGTGGGGCTGAGTGGCCACGCTCGGTGGAGCGCTACATCTCACCATTTCGGAGTAATCGCGGAGGATAGCGGACGCGTTGAGTGTTGTTTTACCCTGCTCAACGACTCGTCGGAGGCTATCGCCATCCTTTCTGCACGCACCACCTGCGGATGCACGCTCTCCGACTACCCCCGCGACCCTATTGCACCCGGCGACTCAGCCATTGTTACCGTGACGTTTGACCCGGCCGGACGCCCGGGACAATTCACCAAATATATCAACGTCGAGACCACCGGCACGCCATCCAAAACTCGCCTCGCCATTTCCGGCACCGTCATCGGCAGCGAAGCCACTATTGCACAGCGCTTTCCCGTAGACTTTGGCGCGCTTCGACTGGTTCACAACCCCATTCTCATCGGCGAAGTGTCCGGCACACGCATCCGTTCGGTTTACTCCGAGGGCTACAACCGCTCCTCCGACTCTATTCGCGTAAGCATCAATAAAGCACCTAAATGGCTAAAGGCCAATGTGGCGCCTTCGGTGGTGGCACCCGGCAATCAGCTCCAAATCATCTTCTACATCGATCCCGAGAAATGTCCCGAGTACGGGCTTATAGAAGACTCCATCGCTATCGCTGTCGACGACCAAGTGAGGAGCATCAATTTCATGCTCAACCACACGGAGGATTTCTCCCAACTCACTGATGCACAGCGAGCCAACGCACCGATTGCTTTCATTGCCCAACGGCGGCTCGACTTCGGCCGCATATCCGGAGGTTCGCATCCTCAACTCACGGCCAATATCGAGAACCGAGGCAATGACCGACTGATTATACGCCGCGTTTACTCCGACTCCCCGGCTATCAAAGCCACCGTAAAATCCTCATCGCTGAAAAAAGGCAAATCCGGTGAAATTATCGTTGAAGTTGACCCGATGCTCATCTCCGGCTCCATTCTCAATGAGCGCATCACTATCATTACCAACGACCCGGCGAACCCGGTGCAACACGTTCGCATCGTGGGCTCACTCTAATTTTGCTTCGCAAAAATAATAATTCACCCCAAATGAGCGTTATACTACAAATGAAAAAGTATTTAACTCTCTTTTTGGGGGTCATTATCGCTGCGGCGTTTTTCCCCTCTTGTATCGACGATGATTTCACCACTTCACCATCCGACGTGTTGGAATTTTCGGTCGACACGCTCAATATGGGCGTAATTTTCACTGAAGAGCCATCTACCACTCATCGGTTTGTGGTTTACAACCGCAATAGCAAGGCTGTATCAATCAGTAACATAGCCATGCAAGGGCCCAACGCAGGCCTTTTTCGCCTCAACGTCGACGGTTTTAGCGGTAGCGACTTTTCTAATGTGGAAATCCGAGCCAACGACTCCATCTTCGTGTTCGTGGCCGCCACCCTTCCGGCCAACAACCAATCCGTGCCTGTAGATGTAGATGCCACACTCAACTTCACCACCAACGGAGTGAACCAACAAATCATAGTCCGCGCGTCGGGACGCGACATCACTCGCCTCCGCGCCCTCACTATCACGTCTGACACGCGCCTTACAGCCAATCATCCATATCAAATCTTTGACTCATTGGTAGTGGCACCTGAAGCCACCCTCACTATCGACCCCGGAGTAGAATTGCTCTTCCACGACGGAGCATATATGGCTGTTCGCGGCTCGCTCAAGGCTGTCGGGGCTGTTGACAAAGAGATTTCATTTGCAGGCGACCGCACCGGCGACGTTATCACCGATGTTTCGTTCGACATAATGTCGCGTCAATGGATAGGGCTGTTTTTCACTTCCACTTCTCACGACAACCAAATGGACTACTGCCATATCCGCAATACAGAATACGGAGTGACAGTCGATGGCACCCTAACCGAGAGGCCGGTGGATTTATCGATGCTCAATACCCGCCTGCGCAACAGTGGCGACATCGTGCTCCAAGCGTTCCACGCCAACATCACTGCAATAGGGTGCGAATTTGCTGAAGCGGCTAATGGATGCGTATACCTCCAAGGCGGAGCGCACATCTTCAACCACTGCACCTTTGCCAACTACTACCTTTTCTCGGCTCTCGGTGGCCCAATACTCCAATTTTGGCATCTCAATGCCGACTCCGACGACGACTCAGGCCGACCTTACACATCAGCCGACCTTTCAAATTGCATCATCTACGGCAATGGTGCGGACTTGTCGCACGGCGACTTTACTGATACCAACATTTATCTGCGTCGATGCTTGCTCAAAAGCGACGGCACCGACGACGACCATTTTATCTCGTGTATTTGGGCCGAGGACCCGCTCTATTATACGGTACGCTCTGATTACTACTTCGACTACCGTCTGCGCCCCGACTCTCCTGCCATCGGCGCAGGCGACCCGGTCCTCACACTTCCTCAGGCCGCTACCGACCGCTACGGGCTGCCGCGCGGCACACAACCCGACTTAGGCGCATACGTGTTCGTAGCACCGCAAGAATAACACTCTGCTATTATGAGAATTGTAATCCAACGCGTAAAGCAAGCGTCAGTTGCCGTCGACAACCAAAAAATTTCGCAAATCAATCACGGATTGTTGGTGCTCGTGGGGGTAGAAAATGGCGACACTGAAGACGACTGCCGCTGGTTAGCGGCCAAGACTGTGGCACTTCGCATCTTCGACGATGAAAACGGAGTGATGAACCGCTCGGTGGCTGATGTAGCCGGCAACGTATTGGCGGTGAGTCAATTCACGCTCACTGCATCCACACGCAAAGGCAATCGACCGTCGTACATCCGTGCAGCCGGCCATGAACTTGCCACGCACCTTTATCAACTTTATGCCGACTTGATTGCCGATGCTCTCGGACGCCCCACGGCACAAGGCCGCTTCGGCGCCGATATGCAGGTGAGCCTGGTCAACGACGGGCCTGTCACAATCATTATCGACTCGCGCTTGCGCGAGTGAGCCGTTAACGACGCTGGCGGAATGTGCCCTTGATTGTATCTACTACGTTGATGATATAGTCGCCGGTGCGTTCGAAGTCGCTCACGATATCCATGTAGTAAATACCGGCCTGGTATTCATACTTACCGCTGTTGATATTAGCGATATTGGCAGAGCGGTATGCGTTGCGCATATTGTTGATTTCGCGTTCCTTATTATAGGAGTCAATCAGCGGACGTTCATGCAATGTCTCCATCTCCAAGTCGCGCAGTTCAACCAACATCAAGTCCATTGCTTCGGTCACATACTTGTGCATTGTGTCGATGTTGGTATAAATTTCTTCGGTAAATGTCACGTTGCTCTCGATTTTTCGAGTCAAAATTTTACCGACACCCATACAGCAGTCGGCAATCGACTCTATCTCACTCACAATCGCCAATAATGCGGTGATGCGGAGTTTTGATTCATTCGACAAACGGCCTTCAGCACACTGATTGAGGTACTTCGCTATCTCGATTTCCATGCGGTCGGAGATGTCTTCGTATTTCTCCAAACGCGAATACAACTTGGTGAAATCTTCGCTCTTTTCCTTGGTATGGATTAGATTAGCGCTCATATCAATCATGCGTCTAACGCGTTCGGCGAAAACCAGCACTTCTTTCTCGGCCATAGCAATATTCAATTCGGCCGAGGTGAGCAAGCCGCGCGAGATAAATTTGAGCGAGAACTCGTCGGTAGTTTTGCGAGCCGGCACCATCCATTCCACAATTTTCACATACATACCTGTGAGCCAAATCATTATGCACACGTTCACTATGTTGAAGGTGGTATGGAACACCGACAAGCCTACTGATACACTCAACTGCATACTATTGATTACAGAGACATCGCTATTACCCTGCTCCACATAATCAAACAAAGCATTCGGATCGCCGGCACCCAGCAATTTAGTAATCCACGCGTTCAATTCAGCAAATGGGAAGAACACGGCCACGCACCACAGCGTGCCGAGGGTATTAAACAACAAGTGGCCCATAGCGGTGCGCTTTGCAGCCACATTACCGCTCATAGAAGCCAATAGAGGTGTGATAGTAGTACCGATATTCGAGCCGAGCACCAAAGCGCAAGCCAAATCGAAGGTAATCCAACCTTTGGTGCACATAATCAGCACTATAGCAAAAGTGGCGGCCGACGATTGAATGATGGCAGTGACAATCATACCAACCAATGCAAAGAGCAGCACAGATAGGAAGCCCATGTTGGCATAGCCTTGCAAGGCGGCAAACATTTCCGGGTCCTTGCTCAAATCGGGCACGTACAAGTTGATAGTACTCAAGCCCATAAACAAGAACGCGAATCCTATCAAGAATTCGCCGATACTCTTGCTCCTGTTTTTATTCGAGAATAATAATACCACAGCAAGACCGATGAGCGGCATTATCACCAACGACATATCTACTTTGAAGCCAAATAACGATATAATCCAGGCGGTGAAGGTGGTACCTACGTTGGCACCGAAAATCACAGCCATCGACTGGGCCAGCGACATCAAACCCGCGTTCACAAAACTTACAACCATCACCGTCGAAGCCGACGAACTCTGAATTAACGCCGTGATGGCACATCCGGTGAGCAAACCGGCGAAGCGGTTGCGCGTCATTGCTTGAAGAATATTACGCAAACGGTCACCAGCGGCCTTCTGAAGGCCCTCGCTCATTACTTTCATGCCGTACAAGAACAAACCTACGGCGCCGAGCAAGCCTAAGAACTGTGTAATGCTATAGTCCATATCGATACTTTATTGCCGACCCTTCGATGAGACAGCCCACAAAGTTAATCATTTTTAATCAAAATTTCACAATTTCTACATAAAAATTTAACATCAAAAGCAAAAAACTTCGCTGGAACTCAGGATTGGTGAAAAAAAGCGGTGGGGTCGGTGAAAATAGAAAAGCGTCGAAGTATTCCTTCGACGCTTTGCGCTTCAAGATGGACTCGAACCAACGACCCTCTGATTAACAGTCAGATGCTCTAACCGACT
>SFNM01000100.1 GCA_004552725.1 Bacteroidales bacterium
TGCAAATATACAAAAAAATAATGAAAATAGGGGAAATTTTCTGAAAATTCCCCCTATTTTCCCTAATTTCAAGGACAATGTAAAAAACGTTTAACATTTCAACCTATTTTTACATTTCAACCTATTTTTACATTGACCTATTTTTACATTGACCCATTTTTACATTGACCCGACATAAGATGACTGGGTAGCGCTTCCTTCTTTTGCGCAGAGGTGTGTATGGGTAAAAAAAACGGAGCCACGCAGATGCGTGGCTCCGTCAGTACCCGGACCCGGGCTCGAACCGGGATGGGTCGCCCCAACGGTGTTTGAGACCGTCGCGTCTACCGATTCCGCCATCCGGGCTTAAAAGCGATGCAAAGTTACGATTTTTTTGTGGGTTTGCAAGGGCTTGGAGCGATTTTTTTTGATTTTTTTGGTATAAAAGTGATTTTTTGGTGGTTTTTTGAGAAATTATTGCTATTTTTGTGGAAAGTTTCAGTGAATGACAACGAAAGAATTACAACCGTTGATAGGAAAGACGCTCGACGAACTGCGTAGCGTATGTTCGGAAGTGGGCCTGAAGCCGTTTGCAGCCAAGCAAATGGCGGCATGGCTGTATGAGCGTAGAGTGAAAGAAATAGATGAGATGACGGATTTGTCGCTCAAAGCCCGTGCCTTGTTGAAGCAAGGCTATTGTGTAGGGCGTGAGGAGCCGTTGGCCGAGGCCATAAGTAAGGATGGCACGGCAAAGTATCTGTTTCGTGGAGCGCCTCAGCGCGATGTAGAGTCGGTGTATATCCCCGATGGCGACCGAGCCACATTGTGCGTGTCGTCGCAAGCCGGATGCAAGATGAATTGCTCGTTTTGCATGACCGGGCGTCAGGGCTTTCACGGGCAGTTGAGCGCGGCGCAAATTATCAACCAAGTGTTGTCAGTGCCGAAAAGCGAAACCCTCACCAACGTGGTGTTTATGGGTATGGGCGAGCCAACGGATAACCTGGAGGCCGTGATGAAGGCTATTGAGATAATGACTGAGCCGTGGGGCTTGGGCTGGAGCCCGAAGCGCATCACTGTGTCGAGTATAGGTAATATCGAGGGCTTGCGCCGCTTGTTGGATGGCACAAAGGTGCATATAGCCATAAGCGTTCATTCACCCTATGGTCCGGAGCGCGAGGGCTTGATGCCGGTGGAGCGTGCCTGGCCCATACGTAGTGTGATGGAGTTGTTGCGCGGGTATGATTTTGCTCATCAACGGCGCTTGTCGGTTGAATATATAATGTGGCGTGGTGTGAATGATGATATTCGCCATGCAGATGCGTTGGCCAATTTGATTAAGGGCACTTCGTCGCGTGTGAATTTAATCCGTTTCCATGTGATAGAGGATGACAAGATGCGCCCATCATCGCCTCAGATTATGGAAATGTTTCGCGACCGACTTAATGCCCAAGGCGTCACTGCCACGATTCGAGCATCACGAGGCGAGGATATAGATGCCGCTTGCGGTATGCTTGCCGGCAAGAAAAGACAAAAACAGTAAATAATTCATAATAATATAATGAGTCAGAAGTTAAAAGTGGGTATCACCCACGGCGATATAAATGGCATCGGCTACGAGGTAATCCTCAAAGTGTTGGAGGATAACCGTATGCTGGAATTGTGCACTCCTATAGTGTATGGCTCGGCCAAAATTGTGGCCGCCTATCGCAAAATGTTGCAGTTGCCGAATGTGGTATTTGCACAAGTGCGAAGCGCTGCCGAAGCACGCGAAGATGCCAATAATATAATAAATGTGGTAGGTGAAGAAGTGCGCCCGGAGCCCGGCGTGTCGAGTGCCGAAGCCGGCAAGGCTGCTTTTGCGGCTTTGGAAATGGCGGTGGCCGACCTCAAACGCGGCGACATTGATGTGCTGGTGACTGCGCCTATCAATAAGAAAAATATACAAAGCGAAACGTTCCATTTCCCGGGACATACCGAGTACTTGGAGGCGGCTGCAGGCGAAGCGCAGGCCCGTGCGCTGATGATAATGTGTTGCGACCGCTTGCGTGTGGCATTGCAGACCACTCACTTGCCGCTGAAAGAAGTGTCGGAAGCCATCACCGAGGATGCAATCGTGGAGAAGTTGAAAGTGTTCGACCACGCGTTGCGAGCCGATTTCCGCGTGCAAAACCCTCGCATAGCGGTGTTGGCGCTCAATCCTCATGCCGGCGACGGCGGCTTGTTGGGCTCCGAAGAGCAGGAAATCATCATTCCGGCGATTGCGAAGGCACGCGAAGCCAATGTGTTGGCATTCGGACCATACGCGGCCGACGGCTTCTTCGGCTCGAGCCAGTTTAAGCATTTCGACGGTGTGTTGGCTATGTATCACGACCAAGGCTTGGGCGCATTTAAGGCTATGTCTATGGATCGCGGCGTGAACTTCACCGCGGGCTTGAACTTTGTGCGCACTTCGCCCGACCATGGCACCGGCTACGACATTGCCGGCAAGGGCGAGGCTTCGCCCGAGTCGCTTCGCGAAGCAATCTATACAGCGATAGATATTGCGCGCAATCGGAGCGATTATGCAGAGGCGTTCCGTCATCCCCTGCGCAAACAGTATTACGAGAAAGGCTCTGATAATGTGGTGCTTGACTTAAGCGGCGAATGAATTTTGCGATATTGGCAGCCGGAGAAGGCTCGCGCTTGAGCAATGAAGGTGTGAGCAAGCCAAAGCCGTTGGTGGAAATCGACGGAAGGCCTATGGTGCGTCGCTTGTTGGACATTTACGCACGCTGCGGAGCAGAAGTGGTGGCTGTGATTGTGAACCAACAGATGCACGAGGTTGCCGATTATTTGCGTGAAATACAATCCCAACTCCCGTATGAATTGCGGATGATTGAGCGCACCACCCCTAGTTCGATGCATAGTTTTTATGAGGTATCTACGCTCTTGCCCGACGGCAAGTTCGTGATGAGCACTGTCGACACCATCTTCCGCGAAGAGGCCTTTCATCGCTATGTCGAAGCGTTTGAGCGTGATGCCGAATCAGATGGGTATATGGGCGTCACCGAATATATCGACGATGAGCGGCCATTGTATATCGACACCGATAGCGAAGGTCTCATCACTGCATATCGCGACCAGCCATCGAATCACGACCGGCTGATTTCGGCCGGAATATATGGACTTAAGAAGCCAAGTGCAATTGACGTGCTAAGTCGATGCGTGGCATCCGGAATGTTGCGGATGCGTCGCTTTCAGCGCGCGATGGTCGAAACAGGATTTCGCTTGCGCGCATATTCCCTTGGCAAGGTTATTGATGTGGACCATGCAAGCGATGTGGCAAAGGCGCAAGAACTAATAGAAAGTAAATGAAAAACAAATTACAACATATATTATTAATAATCATGGCTATGGTGATGACTTCATCGTGCTCGGGTGGGTCAGCACAAGCCTCTGCAGAAGTGCCATCGGCTACTCTCGACGTGGCAACCTTCAGCGGTGACTCTGCTATGGAGTATGCCCGCAGACAAGTGGCTTTCGGCCCTCGTACACCGGGGTCCACGAGCCATGATGCCTGTAAGGCTTATTTAGTGGAGCAACTCCAACGCTTCGGAGCCGACACGGTGATGGTGCAATCAGCCACAGCCAGGGCTTGGGATGGCAAAGACTTGCCTATCAGCAACATATTCGCGCAATATAATAAGGAGAAGCGCGAGCGAGTGATTTTACTGGCTCACTACGACACTCGTCCTTGGGCCGACCGTGATGCGGAAGCAAACCACAACACTGCCATTGATGGAGCCAATGATGGCGCGTCGGGTGTGGCGGTGCTGCTGGAAATTGCACGCCAATTGGGCATAAAACACCCCGAGGTGGGAGTGGATATCCTGCTGACCGACGTGGAGGATTATGGAGCGCCATCGTGGGAAGAAATTGACAACGAAGAAGAATCGTGGTGCTTGGGCTCGCAGTATTTTGCGGCACATCTACCTTATACGGCGAACAATCTGCCGCGCTACGGTATATTGCTCGATATGGTGGGAGGCAAGAGTGCTCGTTTCCATCAAGAATACTTGTCGAGCCGCTTGGCGCGAGTCATTACCGCAAAAGTGTGGGTTGTGGCCAAGAAAATCGGCAAGGAAAAGCGCTTCGTGCCGAGCGTGGGCAATGCCATCACCGACGACCATCTGCCGCTGATACGCGCCGGCATTCCGGTGTGCAACATAATTGAGAACAATTCGGCCACCACTGGCAGTTTTCCCAACACATGGCATACGTTGGCCGACAATATTGACAACCTTGATGCGGAGGTGATGACCGATGTAGGCGAGGTCGTATTAACATTGATATATTACGAGAAACCATAAGAGATGACAATAAACGAACGACAACAAGAGATAATCGACGAATTCTCCGATATTGAGGACTGGCTCGACAGATATGCGCAAATCATCGATTTGGGCAATGAATTGCCGGCGATAGACGAGAAATTGAAGACACCGGAACACTTAATCGAAGGGTGTCAAAGCCGTGTGTGGCTCGACGCCACAATGGATGACAACGGTCATGTGCACTACGTGGCCGACTCCGACGCCATAATCGTCAAGGGCATCATTTCGATGCTGATTAGCGTGCTTAATGACCAAACGCCCGACGACATTTTGGCCAGCGATTTGCATTTCATCGATGCCATCGGCTTAGGCGAGCACTTGTCGCCAACCCGTTCCAACGGCTTGTTGGCTATGGTGAAGCAAATGCGCTTGTATGCCCTTGCGTTTAAAGCAAAACAACAATAAAACTAAAACGCAAACACAAACTTAAGCAAAAATAAATTACAACTAATACTAACCCCTAAAACGTCTTTCAAAATGTTTTCCCAACACCCTAAAGGACTCCTTCCCGCAGCGTTGAGCAACATGGGCGAACGCTTCGGCTACTACATTATGAATGCCGTGCTGGTTTTGTTCCTCTGCTCGAAATTCGGTTTGAGCAACGAAACTTCGGCGCTAATCTATTCATTCTTTTATGCCGGCATTTACATCCTGAGTTTGGTGGGCGGCTTGATTGCCGACCGCACCAGCAACTATAAGGGCACCATTCAAGTGGGCCTGATTATTATGGCTGCCGGATATGTGATCTTGTCCATACCTATCTTGGCGACCCCGGAAAATAGCACCTGGTTGCTGACTGTGACTTGCGTGGCTCTGTTTATGATCGCTTTCGGCAACGGCCTGTTCAAAGGCAACTTGCAAGCCATCGTTGGCCAATTGTATGATGATCCCAAGTATGCCAGCAAGCGCGACAGCGGCTTCCAAATCTTCTACGTATTTATCAACGTGGGCGGTTTGATTGCTCCCTTCGTGGCTCCATTGCTCCGTTCGTGGTGGCTCGGCACAAAAGGTCTGGCTTATAATGCCGACCTGCCTGCTTTGGCCCACCAATTCATCGAAAAAGGCCAAGCCATGGGCGCTGAAGCATACGACAAATTCACCCAACTGGTGGGCGAAGTCGCTCCCGGTTATAGCGGCGACTTGAGCGCTTTCTGCACCAACTATCTCGACGCTTTCAACACCGGTATCCACTACTCCTTCATCGCTTCAGTGGCTGCTATGTTGATTTCGTTGGTAATCTTCTTTGTGTATAAGAACGGCCTTCCCAACCCGCCGAAGAAAGAGGCTGCGGCTGTAGTGAACTATACAGCAGAAGAAAAACAAGCCATGGCCAAGGAAATCAAGCAACGTATGTATGCTCTTTTTGCCGTGCTTGGTATCGCAATCTTCTTCTGGTTCTCGTTCCACCAAAACGGTACTTCTCTGTCGCTGTTTGCTCGCGACTTCGTGAAGAGCGACGCTATCGCTCCTGAAATCTGGCAAGCCGTCAACCCCTTCTTCGTTATCGTCCTCACTCCCGTTATTATGCTGATTTTCGGCGCTTTGAGCCGTCGCGGCAAAGAAATCTCCACTCCACGCAAAATTGGTATCGGCATGGGTATCGCCGGATTGGCTTATCTGTTCCTGATGATTTACAGCAATATGATGGGCTATCCCTCGGCCGAAGAATTCACCAAATTGGCACCCAACGTAGCTGAAAACCTCAAGAGCGGCTGGTGGATTATGTTCGTAATCTACTTCTTCCTCACCGTGGCTGAATTGTTCATCTCACCCCTTGGTCTTTCATTCGTGTCGAAAGTTGCGCCCAAGAATATGCAAGGCCTGTGCCAAGGCCTTTGGCTTGGTGCCACCGCCGTAGGTAACCTTATGCTGTGGGTAGGCCCGTTGATGTACTCCGCATGGCCCATTTGGGAAGCCTGGGGCGTATTCCTCGCCGTCTGCCTCATCTCCATGGTGGTAATGTTCAGCATGGTTAAGTGGCTCGAACGCGTCACCGCATAAACATCCTTAAAAATATCCTCTCAAAGGAGCAGCGCCACAACGCTGCTCCTTTGCTTGTTTACAAACTCCTCTTGGCCCAACAAGACCCCCTGAGCCACACCCTCCGCGACCTTCAACTCACCGCCCGTCACTTCCTCCACAAATCCCCCGTCATCAGCAACTAACCACCCCGCCGAATCTTACGCAGATTTAGCAGATTTTTCGGGCTTGACCACTCACCGGACTGTGGTTGATTTGCCCGGAGGGCATTTGATGCGCCGGAGACGCTATATTTTCGTATTGCTGTCCGATAAAAGTTGACTGGCGCAACGATATCTGGCTCGGTTGCTGATTATACGGCGGTCGAGTCTGATTTTTTGATTTACAAGCCCCCTCAATCGAAAAGCGAGGGCGTCGGCGGAGCGTCGGACGCCTTGCCGAGTAGGATCTCCCAGTCTTTTTCGGGATTGTTGAACAGGCTGTAGAAGTCGACGTAGTACATCAGCGTTATC
>SFNM01000101.1 GCA_004552725.1 Bacteroidales bacterium
AAGATAAGTGAAAATTCTGACATGGCAAAATCCTGGGCAACTTTTTGTTGCTCAGGAACTTATAAATAAAGTTAAATTATAGTGTTGCGGAATTAAGGTCTTATCTTTGCATCAAACTCGAAAACTGTAAGGTCATGGCTATAAAAATTATTCAGAGTAGCACTCTTATGGAGGATGCACCTGTGGCATCATCGTTTTGGTGGGGCGACCCGGACATGCTTATCGACAACGAGGACGATTTCGATTGGCCCCACACCATTGATGGCACCGATTTGTTGTTCATTGGACAAATCAACCTCTCGGATCTGCCATTCGAGACACCTCTACCCAAGTCCGGGCTACTGCTTTTCTTTGCCGACATTGATTATTTCCTCGGCAATTTTGATGCCGAGCCTTGTGGCGGCATCGGCCTTTGGCCCAAAGATGCCTGTAAGGTAATTTACTATCCCGCCGACAGCCTAAATCGGCTCTCGCGTATTCACTTTCTCGACAATGGCGAGGTTTGCACGCCGCGTGCTCGTGGCATTACATTCGCAGAGACTTCCGAGCATGATTACGACCTCAAACTCTTCGGACAACCCTCTTGCTTCGAGCACGACGACTGGCCCGAGCCTTGCGTCGGTTGGCAGCTCTTGTTGCAAGTCGACACCGAAGAAGTAGCCGACCACAACTTGCGCTTCTACGACGACGGCCTACTCTACTTCATCATCGACCCCGACGACTTGCGCTCCGGACGCTTCGACCGCGTCCGCGCTTTCATGTACTCTTCGTAGCCTTTTGTTCAAAATTTTATGAAAAATGATAGATAAATTGTAAAATTATGTTAAAGTAGTGGAAGTTTGTGCATTATTTCATTTTTTTACTGTAACTTTGCTAAATAATCAACAGATATAGCACATTATTTCACTTCCCTATATATATTATGGAAAAAATCGACAACCTCGACCGCAAGATTCTCCACATTATTATGCGCAACGCTCGCATCCCCTCTAAGGATGTGGCTGTTAGTTGTGGCGTTTCTCGCGCTGCTATCCACCAACGCATCCAGCGCCTCATCGAACTCAACGTCATCACAGGCTCCGGATACCGCGTCAACCCTAAAGTCCTCGGATACTCCACCTGCACATATATCGGCGTGAACCTCGAACGCGCCGCCACTTACCGCGACGTCATCCCCGAATTCGAAAAAATTCCCGAAATCGTGGAATGTCACTTCACCACCGGACCTTACACCATGCTCATCAAACTCTATGCTCGCGACAATGAGCATCTTATGGACTTGCTCAACAACAAAATCCAGATGATCCACGGCGTCACCGGCACCGAAACACTCATCTCCCTCGAACAATCTATTGCGCGCGAAATTCCCACAAATTACGTCGACGAATAAACCACATCAGCGGCGCGGCATCAAAGTCGCGCCGTTTTTTATTTCCAATCCGCTATATTCCACGCCCTCGCTGATGCCGTTTGCAAAAGTTTTTGTAACTTTGCACCCGTGAAATCATTTCGACTCATCTCCAAAATAGCCTTTGGGCTCTTTTTCGTGACTGTGCTCTGCTTGGTGGCAGGGTGTAGCCCCGTTAAGCATGTGCCACAAGGGCAATATCTCCTCGATAACGTTCACATCACCATCAACGGCGACCGACAAGTCAAATCCGAAGAACTAATAAACTTCCTGCGCCAAACGCCCAACCACAAAGTACTCGGCTTCGCCAAAATCCAACTCGCCACTTACTCTCTATCAGGGCGCGACTCAACTCATTGGTACAATCGCTGGCTTCGCCGCATCGGTCAACCTCCGGTAATCTACGACTCTCAACTCACCGACGCTTCCGCCCAGCAACTGCGTCAGGCATTGGTAAATCGTGGATACACCGACGCATACGTTACTGTCGACACCACCTTTAACCCCGAACGCCGTCGAGCACAAGTCACATACAACGTGGTGACCGGCACGCCCCACCGCATCTCATCAATCCAATACAACATACCCGACTCAGCCATCAACGCCATAGTCACTGCCGACTCTTCTTTGGTTGAAGTCAACTCCGGCGACTTGTTCGACCGCAACCGACTCGATGGTGTGCGCACTGCTATCACCCAGCGCATGCGCACCAACGGATACTATTCCTTCTCGCGCGATAATATTTCATTCACCGCCGACACTATTCGCGGAAACAAGAACATCGACCTCACGCTCAATATCGATGCACCGCGCGACTCCGCCGGCAACATAGAGCGTATGCCGGTATATGTGTTTCGGTCTGTCTCATTCAACGCTTGCGAAGATGATGTCCCTACCGACACCGCCACTTATCGAGGTATCTGCGTGGTGTATGGCTCAAATAAATTCATCAAGCCAACTGCCCTCTACGAGAAGTGCTTCATCATGCCCGGCGACCGCTACAACGCTTCTAACGTGGACCGCACATACTCCGCCCTGGCCGCTCTACCAATTCTCAAATTCATCAACATCGAGGTTACGCCCATCGACTCGCCTGCTCCTGCCGACACTATGATGCTCGATGCCATAATCAACATCTCGCGCAATCGTCATCACACCATAACAGTCGAAGCCGAAGGAACAAACTCCGAAGGCGACCTCGGCTTCGGACTCGGGGCTACTTACCAAAACCGCAACCTTTGGCACCGATCCGAACTACTTACCGTGAAATTTCGTACCGCCTACGAAAGCCTCTCCGGCGATCTCGACGGGCTAATCAACAAACGCTATTCCGAATATGCCGGCGAAACTTCAATCACATTCCCCAAATTCGTGATGCCCTTCACCTCGCGAGCATTCCGCAAGCGCATGCAAGCCACCACCGAATTTGCCGTGTCGTTCAACTACCAGGAACGACCGGAGTACACTCGCGTAATCGCCGGCTTTGCTTGGCGATACAAATGGAACCAGCGTATGCGCGACAACTTGCGCCGGCACACTTTCGACCTCATCGATATCAACTACGTGCGTCTGCCTCGCTCTACTTTTAACTTTATCGAAGAAATCGCCCCCGACAACCCGCTATTGCGCTACTCCTACGAGGACCACTTCATTATGCGCATGGGCTACACCTACTCCCACACCAACCGCCGAATACCTACAGTGGAAGTAAACGCTTTCGCCATGCAGCCTTCTATCACATCCATTCGCGCTTCGATCGAAACAGCAGGCAACACCCTCTTCGGCTTCTCCAAACTTTTCGGGAGCCCCGAAGCCGACGGCGCCTACAAGGTATTCGGTATTCAATTCTCCCAATACGTCAAAGGTGAATTCGACTATACTTACGCACGCAACTTCAACTCACGCAACCAACTCGCTTGGCGCGTGGGCTTCGGTTTCGCTTATCCCTACGGCAACTCTTATATGGTGCCATTCGAAAAACGCTTTTATGCCGGCGGCGCTAACGGCGTGCGCGGCTGGGGTGTGCGCACCCTCGGCCCCGGCGCTTACGACTCGCGAGTAGACCAAAGCGACTTCATCAACCAGTGCGGCGACATTTCATTCATCGCTTCAATGGAATACCGCGCCAAACTCTTCTGGGTATTCGAAGGCGCTCTATTCATTGATGCCGGCAACGTGTGGACCATCCACAACTATCCCAACCAACCCGACGGTATGTTCCACTTCAACAAATTCTACAAGCAAATTGCCGCATCCTACGGTGTAGGCTTGCGTATGGACTTCACATACTTCCTCCTCCGTCTCGACCTCGGCCTCAAGGCTCACAATCCGGCCAAAGGACAAGAGCCCTGGCCTATCTTCCACCCCAAATGGAGTCGCGACGCCAATTTCCACTTCTCTGTGGGATACCCATTCTAACAATCTCCGATTATGAAAACTCTCGCCATCTTCGACCTCGACGGCACTCTCCTCAACACTATCGACGACCTCGCTACTGCCGTAAACCACGCCCTTGAAGTCAACAACTATCCCACTCACTCAATCGCCGACTATCGTCTGATGGTAGGAAACGGGGTGCGTCGTCTCATCGAACGAGCACTCCCGGCCGATGACCGCTCCGAGGCTATAATCGACAAACTCCTCGCCGACTTCCGACTATATTACGACCAACACCTCCACGACTTCACCACCCCTTACCCAGGCATCGTTAATCTCCTTGAGCAAATGCGCCAACGAGGCATCGCGCTTGCCGTGGCATCGAACAAATACGAAAGCGCCGTGCGTCGTCTCATCTCCGCTCTCTTCCCAGAGATTGAGTTCGTGGCCGTCTGTGGCAACGTGGAAGGCGTGCCCACCAAGCCCGACCCATCTATTGTATTTCGCATCCTTGCCGACCACCCAACTCCCAAAGCCGACATTATTTATATAGGTGACTCCGCCGTCGACATCGAAACCGCTCGCCGCGCCGGTGTCACATCCGTTGGAGTCACCTGGGGCTTCCGTCCGGAACGCGAACTAACAGCCGCCCTCGCCGACCATATCATCTCATCCCCCGCCGAAATCCTTTCCCTGCTCTAACCCACCACCCTAAGTAGCGAGGTGAAGAATTTTTTGTGTATGTTGCGATTTTTTGCTACTTTTGCAGAGTGAAAATACCCGAAAGGCTTTAGAAACGCTGAAAAACCTGATTATGAGCACAAAAGCATCGAGCACTGCCCATGAGGCAGTGGTGATTATTCCAATGTATAATGAATGTGAAAACGCGGCTGCAATTATCGATGCAGTGCTCGCGTTGGACCATGATTTCGACGTGTTGGTGATTGACGATAATTCACCCGACGGCACAGCCGCTATCGTTCGCGAAAAGATAGCGGCAAACCCCGGACGCGTGAATTTGATTGAACGCACCGGCAAGTTGGGATTGGGCACTGCTTATATCACCGGGTTCAAATGGGCACTCCAACAAGGATATGATTATATCTGCGAAATGGATGCCGATTTTTCGCACAATCCGCTCGATTTGCTGAAGTTGTATAAGGCTACAGCCGAGGATGGCGCAGATGTGGCCATCGGCTCGCGATATGTGACCGGCGTGAATGTGGTGAATTGGCCTATGGGCAGAGTGATGATGTCATATTACGCTTCGAAGTATGTGCGCATCGTTACCGGTATGCCTGTCCACGACACTACCGCCGGCTTCGTATGCTATCGCCGTCGTGTGTTGGAAGCCCTGCCCTTGGATGCTATCAAGTTCAAAGGTTATGCCTTCCAAATTGAGATGAAATTTACAGCCTACAAATATGGGTTTAAGATCACGGAGGTGCCCATCATCTTCGTAAATCGCGTGCTTGGCACTTCAAAGATGAGTAGCGGTATCTTCGGCGAGGCTGTATTCGGTGTAATACGCCTGAAATGGAACAGCCTGTGGCATAAGTTTCCCGACTACTCACAGAAAGCATGAACATACTTATTTATAATGCATTGATAGTGAACGGTGAAGAAACACCGTTCACCGGATGGTTACGCACCGAAGGCAAATTTATTTCAGCCATCGGCCGTGGCGAGTATCTCCAGGAATTGCCACACCACACAGAAGTGATTGATGCTCGCGGAGCGATGCTGATGCCCGGGGCTATTGACTGCCACGTTCATTTTCGCGAGCCGGGCCTCGAACATAAAGCCACTATAGCGAGCGAAAGCGCTGCGGCTGTAGCCGGTGGTGTTACCTCTTATATAGATATGCCCAATTGCGTGCCGACTACCACCTCAATCGCTGCGTGGGAAGACAAAATGCGTCGAGCCGAAATCTCTTCAGCGGCCAACTACGGCTTTATGCTTGGGGCCACCTCGACAAACTTGGCCGAACTTCAGCGCGCCGACTATTCCACGGTTGCTGCCGTGAAAGTATTTATGGGCTCATCTACCGGGAATATGCTACTTGAAGAACGCGATGCTCTGCGAGCCGTGTTTGCCGACCAACCCGGCCGTGTAGTTGTCCATGCTGAAGACCAACGCATCATCAATGAAACCACGGCACGACTCCGACCAACGCTCGATGCCTCTGACATCTCCTCTCACTCGCTCCTACGTCCGGTCGAAGCCTGCGTTGCCGCCACCGAACGAGCCATGGAATTGGCTTCGCACTACGGCACTCGCCTCCATGTGGCGCACATCACCACTGAAGCCGAAACGCGCCTCTTCGACCCTGCTCAATCACCCCAAGGGCGACAAATCACCGGCGAGGTATCACCCCATCATCTGCTCTGGTGCTCCGACGATTACGCTCACCTCGGAGCACGCATCAAGATGAACCCGGCAGTGAAATCGGCTTCTGACCGTGCGGCCTTGCGCCAAGCGCTACAACAAGGGAGACTCGATATCGTTGCCACCGACCACGCGCCTCATTTGCTCAGCGAAAAAGAAGGCGACGTATTCCATGCCGTAAGCGGTGCACCTATGGTGCAATTCTCGCTCCAATCAGTACTCGACATCTTCGATGATGCCACCTTGGCTGTGCGCCGAATGGCTAATGGCCCGGCGCTTTTGTTTGGCATCGAAAAGCGCGGCTTCCTGCGCGCCGGATACTATGCCGATATGGTGATGGTAGAGCGGCTCAACTCACCAGACATCATCACCGATGCCGACGTAAAGAGCCTATGCGGGTGGACACCACTCAACGGCTACGCTACCCACCACCGCATCATTCGCACATGGGTCAACGGCGGCCACAAGCCCCTACCCCTACATTTCCAGCCTTAATAGCACTAAAATATAGCGATAACTCCTCTAAAACTCACTTTTTTATTAAGTTTTAGAGGAGTTATCGCTGTATCCTTAATTCCGCAACACTATAATTTAACTTTATTTATAAGTTCCTGAGCAACAAAAAGTTGCCCAGGATTTTGCCATGTCAGAATTTTCACTTATC
>SFNM01000102.1 GCA_004552725.1 Bacteroidales bacterium
GCCGAGTATTATCATACCCTATAAGGCATCTACCGTTGCTATACTCTTGACCATGAAAAGAATTTGCGAGATTCCTATGAACAAGAATAAGCGAAGTAAACGCTTTCGTTTAATATGTCAGTATCCCCGCCCTCGGCCCCCTATCGGGCTCCGGCGAGCAATAGCGATGCAAATGTAAGCATAATTTTACATCTTTGCAAATTTTTCCTGAATTTTTCTTTTGAAGGTGTTGTAGTTAGGATTTTTTTCGGCAAGAGGGCGAGAGGGGGCAGTCGTCGCAACCACACGAGCAGGAGTCGGAGGAGCGACGTCGAGAGCGACGTAGCAACCAAATGGCACCGACGGCAATGGCCAGCACAGCAAGAATTTGCCACCAATCGCTCATTTCTTGCGCAGTTTGGCGGCGAGTTGCGCCGGAGTTAGAGATGCGGGGTATTGGTCGAAAGGCAATCGCAAGGTGCAGCCATCGGCATAGCGCGAGCAGCCGAAGGCGGTGCGCCCTTGCAGGATGTGGCCTTGGCCGCACATCGGGCATTTGATTTGGTCGAACGACTTGACGGCCGGCCGACGGGTGCGCTTTGGCTGGTCGGTCGACTTGGATTTCGACTTGCGCGACTGCTCGGGCGCCACGGTAGTGTCGATTTTGCGAGCGGAATTGTCGTTGAGCACCTCCAACACGATTTGGTTTATCATCTCTTTCAATTCTTCGACAAA
The DNA here is from genome assembly GCA_004552725.1 of Bacteroidales bacterium. Taxonomy (GTDB): domain Bacteria; phylum Bacteroidota; class Bacteroidia; order Bacteroidales; family Muribaculaceae; genus CAG-873. The sequence goes on from SFNM01000102.1 coordinate 715, forward strand.
TGTGGTGGCTTGATACTCACCGATAGAAATTTGGCGCAATTTTTTCTCCCAAATACCGGTGAGGGATGCTGATTTGAGAAGTTCGTTGTTGATGGTGGCAATGAGGTCGATGCCGGCTTGAGTGGCAACAATCGACTTGCCCGTGTGGGCGATATAGTGGCGGCGGAAGAGTGTTTCGATGATAGCAGCGCGAGTTGACGGGCGGCCTATACCGTTTTCCTTGAGTGCTTCGCGCAGTGTTTCATCGTCGACGGAGCGGCCGGCGGTTTCCATAGCGCGGAGCAATGTGCCTTCGGTGTAGAGTTTTGGCGGAGTTGACGTTTTTTTGACGATTTTGGGCACATGTGGGCCACTCTCACCCTTGAGGAAGTCGGGCAGAATACGGTCTTCGCTCTTGTCGCCGGGTTGTTCCTGTTTTTTGAGGATAACGCGCCAACCGGGCGAGGTAATCACCTTGCCGGTAGCCTTGAAATCAATGTCGTCGACGCGCGCCACCACAGTGGTTTGGCTGAAGCGGCAATCGGGATAGAAAGCAGCGATAAAACGCAAGGCAATGAGATGATAGAGTTGGCGCTCGTTGCCCACAAGGCGTTCGGGCGACTCACCGGTTGGAATAATAGCGTGGTGGTCAGTGACTTTAGCGTTGTCAAAGACTTTTTTGCTCTTGGGTATCTTGTTGGCGAGGATAGGTGCAGTTTGAGGTGCGTAAGGGGTCATCTTGCGCAGTATTCCGGGCACTTTGGGGTAAATATCTTCGGAGAGGTATGTGGTGTCAACGCGCGGATAAGTGGTGACTTTCTTTTCGTAGAGAGATTGAATGAGGCGCAAAGTTTCGTCGGCGCTCCAGCCCCATAACTTGTTGGTTTCCACTTGCAAAGAGGTGAGGTCGAAGAGACGAGGAGGTGCTTCGGAACCATTCTTCTTGGTTATTTCAACAATTTCCAACAATTTATCTTTGATGGCGTCGGCCAAGGCTGCAGCCATTTCTTCCTTCTCGAATTTTTTGGAAGAAGCGAAGTCGACATCGCGATAGGAGGTGTGGAGTTCCCATGTGTCGACCGGCACAAAGTTTTGGATTTCAAAATGGCGACGCACAATCATGGCCAACGTGGGCGTTTGCACCCGTCCCACAGAAAGCACATGGCCCGGCTGGGAGTATTTGAGCGAGTAAAGGCGGGTAGCGTTCATGCCTAAAATCCAGTCGCCAATGGCGCGGGCCAATCCGGCGTAGTATAGGTTGTTGTATTGCTCTTGGGGCTTGAGCGAGGCAAAGCCCTCGCGGATGGAGTCTTCGGTAAGCGAGGAAATCCACAGGCGCATCACCGGACATTTCACTTCGGCCAACTGCATCACCCATCGCTGGATTAATTCGCCTTCCTGGCCGGCATCACCGCAGTTGATAATCATTTCGGCTTTGGAGAACAATTCGGAAATGATTTTGAACTGTTTACGCACGCCCTCGTCGTCCATGAGTTTGATGCCGAAGCGCGGCGGTATCATGGGTAATTGGCCTAAGGACCAATGTTTCCAGCGGTCGATGTAGTCGTGAGGTTCTTTGAGAGTACAGAGATGGCCGAAGGTCCAAGTAACACAGTACTCGGGACCTTCGAAAAAGCCTTCGCGACGGCGGTCGGCGCCCAACACCTTAGCCAAGTCGGCGGCTACCGACGGTTTTTCAGCAATGCAAACTTTCACGCTTGATTTTGAGCGGGTTTAACGGCAGTTTTGGCCTCTTGCCAAAGGGCTTCCATTTGTTCGAGAGTGAGTTCACGCACATGCTTACCTTGCTCAGCGGCCTTTGCTTCGATATAATTGAAGCGCGCGATAAATTTTTGGTTGGTACGCTCAAGCGCGTTCTCGGGGTTGACTTTATATAAACGAGCAGCGTTGATTACACTGAAGAGCAAGTCGCCAAATTCGGCCTCAATATCAACGGGTTGGCCGGCTTGGATTGCTTGCGCCACTTCTTGCATTTCTTCTTGCACTTTAGCCCACACTTGCTCAGGTTGCTCCCAGTCGAAGCCTACGTTGGCGGCCTTTTCTTGCACACGGAAGGCTTTCACCAACGACGGCAACGCATCGGGCACGCCTGCGAGCACAGTGCGGTTGCCTCCACGCTCGCGCAATTTGATATCTTCCCAGTTTTGCTCCACTTGATGGGCGTCGTCAACATGGACAGTGCCGAAGACGTGCGGATGGCGGAAGATAAGTTTTTGGTTGAGAGCATCGCACACGTCGGCGATGTCGAAACGGCCTTGCTCGTCGGCTATTTTGGAATAAAATAGCACATGGAGCAACACGTCGCCCAATTCCTTGCGGATTTCGGGGGCATCGTCGCGCAACAGGGCTTGCGCCAACTCATACACCTCTTCGATGGTGTTGGGGCGCAGCGATTCATTGGTTTGTTTTGCATCCCACGGGCATTTAACGCGGAGGATGTCGAGGGTGTCGAGTATACGGCCGAGCGCTTCAAGGCGTTCTTGGCGTGAGTGCATCATTGTCAAATAAAATTAGAAATAGTACCGAAAAAAATGTTAATCAATGCAGGGGATGTGCCCCTGCATTGATTAGGTATAGTAAAAATTGAATGTTACTTCTGATGGAATTTGGCCGACGAGGCATTGAGCCACTCCACGAATTGGTCCACATTTTCGTTGTAAACGCGAGCGGGAGCCAGCGGCTGACCGTTGGCGTCGAGGGTCACATAGTAAGGCTGCGAGTTGGTGCCGAATTTATGGCGTTGGAGGTAACTCCAGCGCTCGCCGGTGGTGGTGATTTCGGTAGTGCCGCCATACTCTTCCACAGTGTAAGGTTCGGCGAGGTTTTGGCGCTCGTCAACGATGAGTTTGATGAGCACGAAATCATTTTCCACAATCGACTTAACTCGCTCTGTATCAAACACAGCGGCTTCCATCTTGCGGCAGTTCACGCATCCGTGGCCGGTGAAGTCGAGCAATACGGGCAAATTGTTCTTTTTGGCGTAAGCCATACCTTCTTCATAGTCATCGAACTCGCGGATTTCGCCGCCATAGAGGTTGAAATCCTGGGTGTTCAACGGCGGAGCGAATGCGCTGATGCTCTTGAGCGGAGCGCCCCACAAGCCGGGAATGAGATACATTGCAAATGCCAGCGAAATCAGAGCCATAAAGAAGCGGGGAATGGAGACGTGCTCCACCGGAGCATCGTGGCTAAACCGCAGTTTGCCAAGAAGATACATACCCAGCATGGCAAAGAGGATAATCCATAGCGAGAGGAAGACTTCGCGGTCGAGGATATGCCATCCGTAGGCCAAATCTGCTACCGACAGGAACTTCAGCGCCAAAATCAACTCGATGAAGCCTAACACCACTTTCACAGTGTTGAGCCACGAGCCGGAGCGCGGCATCTCTTTCAGCAGCGAGGGGAAGAATGCGAACAAACCAAATGGCAGAGCCAACCCGAAGGCAAAGCCGCCCATACCAAGAGCCGGGCCTACGATGTTGCCTTGCGAAGCCGCTTCAACCAGCAATGTGCCGATAATCGGGCCGGTGCATGAGAACGACACCAGCACCAAGGTGAAGGCCATAAAGAATATTGAGATAAAGCCGGTGGTCGACTCGGCTTTAGAGTCGATGGCATTGCTCCATTTCGAGGGCAATTCAATATTGAAAGCGCCGAAGAACGACACGGCAAATACTACCAGCAACAGGAAGAAAATCACGTTGAAGATAGCGCTGGTAGCCAATTCGTTGAGCGTGCCGGCGCCGAAAATCATGGTGATTGCGATACCTAATACCAAGTAAATCACAATAATCGACAAGGCGTAAGTGAAGGCATCAATAATTGAGCGACGGCGGCTCTTGCCTTTCTTGAGGAAGAAACTTACGGTCATCGGTATCATGGGCCATACGCAAGGGGTGAGCAAGGCGACCAAACCGCCCAAAAATCCTAAGCCAAGAATCACCCACCAAGGGGAGTCGGCTTCGGGCTCGTTGGCATCAGTGGCGGCTTCCATATTGACAGGAGCCCACAGGTCGCTTTCTGCTTCGGGAGTCGGTGCGGCTTCGGGAGTTGCCTCAGTTTGCGGTTGGTCAGGTGTTGTTTCTACCACAGCATTGGGGTCGCCGAAAGTCACTTCGAACTTCTCGGTAGTGGGAGGAGTGCAAGCGTCGGCCAAGCAAGCCATATAGCGAATTTTGCCGCTAATCACGGCTCCTTTCACATTGTCGGGCAGATGGAATTTACGAGAGAACACCACTTTACCTTCCCAAATGGGGATATTGAGGCACATTCCTTCGTCGTAGTGGACTGTGGCTTCCGGTGAAGCCACAATGTCGCCATCAAACACCACTTTACAGCCCTCGTCTACAGTGATTTCCGTGGGAGGAGGAGTGACGGCATCGCCTTGCGACGGGATCGACAGCCCATAGATATGCCATCCGGCATTAATGTCGGCAGTCCATTTGATGATGCCCGAAGTGGCCGATACGGTCTGCACTTCGGTGGTCCATTTCACATTGACGGGTCGCTGAGCCATAGCCGATACAGCACTGAGCATCACGGCCATCAAAAGCAAAGCGAGGGAATGGATACGATTGGTCATACTTATTTAAAAATGTAGGTGAGCGTTTCGGTCTTGGGCGGCATACATGTTTCGTTGTTACAACCCATAAAGTTCACGGTTGCAACCACTTTGGCGCCGGAGCGGTTCACAATTTTGAATTTTTGAGTAAATTCCACGTTTGAGTCCCACCATTTGAGGTCCATATCGAACATTTCATCGTGGACGGTGAGCGGTGAGCGCGAAGGGGTCAATTTACCCACAGTTTTAATACCCACACTCTGAGAGAAGTCGAATTTGGTGGGTTTTGGGCCATTGGCGGGCAACTGAGTGGAATACAAGTGCCAACCTTGCTGCACCACTGCGCGCAAGGTAATGACACCTTCAGTGTCGGAGGTCATTTTTACTGACATACGCCAGCGAATGGCATTAGAGCCTTGTGCTGCGGCGGCCACCACAGTCAGCAAGGTGATAAGGCAAAAAAGTGTAAAACGTTTCATACTTAGGTAATTTTTGGCAAAGATACAAAAAATCCCTCACGCCACCAAAAAAATATTTCAGCCAATATATTGCAACGACACCGATGGAAAAATGGTTGATGTATTAAATTTACGGCTTTTAAGTAAAGAATAATGACCAAGTTTAGGTGGTTTAACATTTTTTAACCAAATAGGGGGGTAGTTTGTAAAATTATGTGTAAATTTGCTTGCATTTTTAATTACCAATCAACAATAATATAAATACTAAATAGTATGCAAACACACACATTCGTGCGAGCAATATTGCTCTCTATTGCATCACTTTTGATTACGATGCCTGTTCAAGCCACCCTACCTACTGAAGGGACATGGCCCGCCACAACCATCACCACCGATGAGACGGTAAATCTCACCGGCGATGTCACTATCAGCGGCATTATTCGATTATCAGCAAAATTGATAATCAACAATGCGTCCGGTAAATCGGTAGTATTAAAAACCAAAATTGGTCAGCAATGTATGATCATAAACACAAGTGGCAGTCTTGAAATAAATGGGAATAGTGATAGTGAACGCATCATATTCGATGGCGGAACTGACTACACATGGGACGATGCCACATACACTCTGAACTCTCCACATACCATAACCGGAGGAGCGTCATCATTTATTATTAATAACTCGGAGATATCAGCAAATTATGCGACTTTCCGCAACATATACAGTACGTCAGCAATAACGATAAATTCAGAAAAAAGAAATAGTTTCAAG
>SFNM01000021.1 GCA_004552725.1 Bacteroidales bacterium
AGAAACGCAAAGAAATCACTTTCGAAGATATGGACTTCGACTCCGACGAGGATGCTTACCTCATGGAGGATACATACCTCGAAGACTTTATCGACGACGAAGGCCAACGGCTGCTTTATGTATTTGACTATATGACCGACCGCGCTTTCTTTATGGAAATGACCGAGATGATACCCGGTCGTACCCTCAAAGATCCTTTCTGCTCTTTGTCGCAAGGTAAAGCACCCGCACAAACCGTCGACCTCGACGAATTCGACAAGCAACTCGAAGCCAAAGCCGCAAAACGCCAGGCCGAAGACGAACTCGACGAAGAATTCTTCGGCGCCGAAGGCTACGACCCCGACGAAATCGCCTCCTTCTCCGAAGAAGACCCCCTCTACTAAACCTTCCCGTGCTCGGTTCGACGGGCCAGCCAGTGGTGCCACAGCCAACATAAAATGTAAATCAGTAGGGACGCGGCCTGCCGCGTCCGCGCAAACTTACATATAATCATACTATTAGGCATAGATTTCGCGGACGCGGCAGGCCGCGTCCCTACTGATGCCGGATTTTGGCATACTTTTTGAGCATACCCCTCGAAGCATGGGGTGTATGCGAACACCTCCACCCTTCCACGAAGCGCAGCGCGGTTCCGTTTACCCCTTTGATTCACTACATTAACATAATATCATTTAATTAGTTATGACACAAAACCATATATCAGCAGAAGAAGTGGCGCGCTTGCGTGACATCGTGCTTGGCGGCGGGCAGTTGTCCGAGGAACAGGTGTACAGCCTGGTTGGGGCGCCGTCGCAGGCTCTGCGCGATGCAGCTGCCGCTGTTACTGCGAAATTCTGCTCGCGCAACTTCGACTCGTGCTCCATCGTGAACGCTCGTTCGGGCCTCTGCTCGGAGAACTGCAAGTGGTGTGCGCAGTCGTCGCACTACAATACAGGCTGCCGCACTTACCCGGTCATCGACCACGACGAGTGCATGAAGGCCGCTCGCTACAATGCCGCCAACGGGGTGAAGCGCTTCTCGCTGGTGGCTTCCGGTCGCTCGGTTAAGGGCGAAGCCCTGCGCCAAATCACCTCTATGTTGCGCGAAGTCAAAGAGCAAACCGGCATTTTCACTTGTGCATCGCTCGGTCTGCTTACCACGGAAGAACTCCAACAACTCTGGGACTGCGGCGTGCGTCGCTATCACTGCAACTTGGAGACTGCACCTTCGTACTTCTCCCACCTATGCACCACTCACACCATCGAGGATAAGCTCGCCACCATCGCTGCCGCTCAAAAAATTGGTTTTGAAGTATGCTCCGGTGGCATCATCGGTATGGGCGAAACAGCGCAGCAGCGTGCCGAGTTCGCCCTCACCCTGCGTCGCGCACGTCCGCACTCCATCCCCGTCAACATCCTCTCGCCCATTCCCGGCACGCCCTTGGAAGGCACCGCTCCCATCTCCGACGACGAAATTCTCGACACCATAGCCATTATGCGTCTCACTCATCCTGCTGTGGAAATCCGCTTTGCCGGCGGCCGCGCTCGCCTCAGTCGCGAAGTGCAGTTGGAAGCCATGCGCGTGGGCATCAACGGCGGCCTCGTGGGCGATATGCTCACTACCGTCGGCTCAACCATCGCCTCCGATAAAGCGCTAATCCAAGACGCCGGTTACAAATTCTAACGCTCGAATTAATGACGACCAAAGCAATGCGTAAAGAGGTGGCGGAATTAGCCACGGCGAAGGGTCGCAAGCGCTCCGGCTGCTTCATGGCCGAGGGCACCAAGTGCGTGCTCGATACCATAGAGCATTTCGACTTGGTGCACCTGTTTGCCACTGAGCAGTGGCTCGAAGCGCATACGATGCCCGGCGGCATTGTGGCCGAAGTGTGCAACCGTGGCGAGTTGAGTGAGATGTCGTCGATGGTGCTCACTCCCGACGTCATCGCTGTGTATCGTCAGCCGCAGCCCACAGATTTCAACCCGCACGCCTTGCGCGGTCGCATCACAGTGGCGCTCGACCGTGTGCAAGACCCCGGCAACCTCGGCACCATAATGCGCTCCGCCGACTGGATGGGCGTGGACACCATCTTGGCATCGGCCGACACCGTCGACTGCTTTAATCCCAAAGTAATTCAAGCGTCGATGGGTGCCATCGCTCGCGTGCGTGTAATCTACGGCGACCTGCCACAAATGTTGGCGCAGGCCGCCGAGCACGTTGAAGTGTGTGGCACATTCCTTGGCGGCGAAAATATATATACGGCTGATTTGCCGTCGTCGGCTGTGGTTGTTATGGGCAACGAGGGTAGCGGCATTAGTGATGAAGTGGCGCAAGTGGTGTCGCGCCGTCTTCTTATACCATCATACCCGCCCGAACGTCCCACTTCAGAGTCGCTCAACGTGGCCACTGCCACCGCCATAGTCCTTTCACAGTTTATCGCCCGACGATATGGCCAAGAGTAAATACAAAAGTGTGTGGTTCTGCAGCGAGTGCGGTGCCGACTCGCCCAAGTGGGCGGGCCGTTGCCCGGCTTGCGGCGCGTGGAATACGATGGTTGAAGAGTCTGTGCCGGTGACATCTGCGTCCGGGGCTTCGCGCTCGCCGTCGCCGGTGGCTTCCGGTACCTCGCAAGCCATACCACTCAACGCTATCTCTACGACAGAGCAGCCGCGGATCAAGTTGCCTTCGAATGAACTCAACCGCGTTCTCGGTGGCGGCCTTGTGCCGGGCGCGATGGTGCTCATCGGCGGCGAACCCGGTGTGGGCAAGTCGACCTTGGTGCTGCAAAATTTGCTTTCAATCCGTTCGAAAACAATACTTTACGCATCCGGCGAAGAGAGCGCTACGCAACTCAAATTGCGTGCTGACCGCCTCGGTCGCGGTTCCGACAACCTCTTCATTGTGTGCGAAACATCCCTCGAGAACATCTTCCGCCACATCGAACAGGTGCAACCGGGTATCGTGGTGGTTGACTCCATCCAAACCATTGCATCCGACGCGTTGGAATCCTCCGCCGGCAGCGTGAGTCAAGTGCGCGAATGTGCAGCACAATTACTCAAATTCGCCAAAGAATCCAACGTGCCGGTATTGCTCATCGGTCATATCACCAAAGAGGGTTCGTTGGCCGGGCCGAAGGTGTTGGAACACATCGTAGATGCCGTGTTGCAATTCGAAGGCGACCGCCAATACATGTTCCGCATCCTCCGCGCCATCAAAAACCGCTTCGGCAACACATCTGAATTAGGCATTTACGAAATGGGGCAGAAGGGCTTGCGCGAAGTGACCAATCCTTCAGAATTGCTGCTCAACACAGCCGATACGGCGCTCTCCGGCGTGGCCATCGGTGTCACCATCGAAGGAGCACGGCCATTTTTGATTGAAATTCAAGCCTTGGTGAGCACGGCGGCTTACGGCACGCCGCAACGCGCCGTCACCGGCTTCGACTCCAAGCGTATGAATATGCTTTTGGCTGTGCTTGAGAAGCGTGCCGGCTTCAAGTTGGCCGCCAAAGACGTGTTCCTAAACATTGCCGGTGGCATCAAAGTCAACGACCCGGCGCTCGATTTGCCGGTGGTAAGTGCTATTCTGTCGAGCAACTTCGATACCCCGGTAGGTCGCGACGTGTGCCTCACCGGCGAGGTTGGCCTTTCGGGCGAAATTCGCCCCGTGGCTCGAATCGAGCAACGCATCGCTGAGGCGGAAAAACTCGGATTCAAGCGCATCATCCTGCCGACAGGCAGCCTCAAAAGCCTTGACCCCGGTCGATTTGCTATCGAAATATGTCAGGTGAGCCGCGTGGAAGAGGCGCTCAAACTTTTGTTCACATAGTACTCACCAATTACTACAAAATAACGCGAGCGAAGAGATTGAATAGATCTCTTCGCTCGCGTTGGATAGTATGGAGAAATTATTCTTCGGAGTCGAGGCCGTCGAGTGGGAGGCGGCGGAGAATGAGGAGAGCGAGGCCGTTTTCGTCGAGAATTACCACGTTGTCGTGGCCTTGTGGAGCGGCGGTGTATGCTTTTTCAAGCGCGACGAGCATAGCGGTTTCTTGTGCGGTGTGAGGACAAGCCATGCGGGTTACGCCTAAGTTGCTGAAGTCGATAGCGTTGCCGATACGGTGGTCGAGGTATATGTCGCCGTTGAAGTAGTTGCAACCAGTGTTGCCGTGGATGCGGTGCTGGTCGATGTCGATAAAGAGTGTTGCTTCCACTTCCAATTCAGAGAGTCCGTAGATGGCATCGACAGCCCAGTTGCCGTTGAGGAATGAGAGGTCGCCGCGGCGGAGTCGCATGATTGATTTGTTGTTGTGACAAACGTCGAGGAAGGTCTCGGGCCCGTTGTGAGATATTTTGAGGCGGATGTCTTCGGTGCCGAGAGCCACGTTGATTTGGTGGTCAAATTGCACGTCACCACAATATTTCATGGTCGAGGGGCCGGGACCGAGGATGAGTTGGTCTTTGTCGGTGAGTGAGAATGAGCCTGAAGAGTTGTTGCAGCCGTTGTAGGCGTAGAACATTCCCGACGACGGTTCGAATATGATGTAAGGCATATCTTCGTCGCGGTCGATGGTAGTATCACCCACGGAAATGATGGTCCATTCGCCGGCGATTTCGCGAGCGATTTCAGTGTCGGGCAGGTCGGCGGGAACGTTTGCTTGGGGTTGTTGTTGCGGTTCTTCGGCCACTGTATCCTGAGCGTTAACGTCTGTAGTGGTTTGGATCGGAGTGGAAGGTTCGGGAGTTGGGGTAGGTTGTTCGACAGGTTGTTCGACAGGTTGGGAGGTAGCAGGTTGTGAGGAAGTGCCTTGGTCACCGCGGATTTTCTCGGCGTTGGAGAATATTGAGCATGATGATGAGGCCAAGACCATGGCTATGAAAGCGGAAGTGAGTGAGAGTTTCATAATTATATAATTAAGGAATAAGAGGGGGGGAGGGTTTTGAAAACGGGTCGCGTCATACTCCGAGGAGTGATGATGCGACCCGTGATTGGTTGTAACGGTGTGCGCAACAATTCCGTAGGGGCGGAATTATTTGCGGATACCGAGTTCTTTTTGAGCGATGATGGCGCGGTAGCGGTTGATGTCTTTGCGCATAAGATAGTCGAGAAGACGACGACGCTTACCAACGAGCATCTTCAGAGCGCGCTCAGTTGTATGATCTTTGTGATTTGACTTGAGGTGTTCAGTCAAATGAGCGATACGGATGGAGAATAATGCAATCTGTGCTTCAGGCGAGCCAGTGTCAGTCTTGCCCTTACCGTACTTCTCGAAGATCTGTACTTTTTCTTCAGAACTTAAGTGCATTCTTAGAAGTTTTTAGGAGGTTAATAAAATATATTTATGAAATCGGGGGCAAAGGTAGTAAAAAAAAAGCAGATGTGCAAATAAAAAAAGCGAAATCAGTCTTTTGCGGAGCGTTCGCGCACCGGGTTTCTGTAGTAGAGTTTGTCCTCGATGTATTCTTGGGTGGCGATGAGAGTAGGTTTCGGGAGTTTCTCGTAGTAGCGAGAAATTTCGATTTGTTCGCGGTTTTCGGTTACTTCTTCGAGGTTATCGTTGAGCGAAGCGAACTCTTGGAGTTTCTTTTCGAGGTCGTCGCGCATAGCGCCGGCGATTTGGTTGGCACGTTTTGCGATGATGCAAACGGTTTCGTAGATGTTGCCGGTGGGCTCGGCGAGTTCCACCAAGTCTCGAGTTACGGTGTTGAGAGGAGCGTTAGATTTCTTGTAGTCCATTTGCCGTTAGAAAAATATTAGTCGTGTACGTATTTACTTGCGATAGAGAAAATGTTTTTAGCCTCGTCGAGGTTAGGGCTGTCGGGGTAGTTGTTGATGAAAGAGTAGTATTCATCGATTACTTCGCGGAAGCGTTCTTCTTTGCGTTCGTCAACAGAGAGTTGAGCTTCTTGGAAGCGAGCTTTGAGAATGAGGAGTTCGAGTTCTTCTTTGTATTTGGAGTAAGGGTAATCGCGCACAGCGTTTTGTGCTACGATGATGCAACTGAGGTAGTTGTTGCCCATATAAGTGCCGAGGTTGTAGTAAAGCATAGCGTTTTGGAGTTGCTTGAGTGTGAGTTTGTCTTGCAACTCGAAGATTGCGGCTTGGGCCTGAGGCACTTTGTCGCTACGAGGGAAAAGGTCGAGGAAAGATTGCAATTCTTGGATACCTTGCACGGTGGTCGACTGGTCGAGTTGAGGGTCGGGGGAGTCGAGGTAATAACCGTATCCGCAGTAGAAGCGAGCGGGTTCAACGAATTTGCCTTTGGGGTATCGTTGGTAGTAAGAGCGGAAGGTAGATCCGGAGGAGATGTAGTCGCGGTTTTCGAAATGGCTCATAGCCAAGAGATAGAGCGACTCTTCGGCGCGGTCGGTACCTTTGAACACGGTGCAACATTCTTTGAAGAGAGTGGCGGCTTGGAGGTAGCGGCCTTGTTCGAACGCTTGCTTGGCGTAGTCGAATTTATAGTTGTAGTCGTTGCTTTTGAGCACACGTTGGTATTCGCCGCAGGAGCAAACCAGCAGCGCAATCAGGGAGAGGAAGATGTATTTAGCAGTATTCATTTGAACAGATGCGGAATTGAACACGCAAAGTTACGAAAATAATCCGGAACAAGCAAATAAGGCTGTATTTCTTTGGCGATTTTTAAAAAGAAAAAGGAGAAAATGACATATTTTAGTAAAAAAAGAGGCTAAAGAGGCAAAAAACGAGCCCTTTCGAGAGGAAAAATAGGGCTAAGAATTAAATTAACAGAGATTAACATTGGGAGGTGTCATTTTTTTTGTAAATTTGCGTCTGATATTGTGAGAAACAAAAACTACCGGCCTATTTCAGGTCATACATACGCAAAAAATACAATAAATTAATCTTATAAAAAAAGTATGAACAAATTGTTTAAGAGCGGATTAGCCATTCTGATGGCTGTGTTTACCGCTATTTGTGCCTTCGCACAAGGTCCTGATCAAATGCAGGAACTTCCGCTGGATCCGGCCATTCGCACCGGCGTGTTGCCCAACGGTATGACCTATTTTATTCGTCATAACGAAACCCCTAAAGGTCAAGCCGACTTCTACATTGCTCAGAAGGTCGGTTCGATTTTGGAAGACGACAACCAACGCGGTTTGGCTCACTTCCTCGAACACATGTGCTTCAACGGCACCAAAAACTTCCCCGAAAAAGGTGTCATCAACTGGCTGGAGTCAATCGGTGTGAAATTCGGCTGGAACCTCAACGCCTACACCTCGGTCGATGAAACCGTGTACAACATCAGCAACGTGCCCGTGGCTCGTCAGAGCGTTCAAGACAGTTGCTTGCTCATCCTTCACGACTGGGCAGATGCGCTGACTCTCGCACCTGAAGAAATTGATGCCGAACGTGGTGTGATACACGAAGAATGGCGTCGCAGTAATGCCGGCCAAATGCGTATCATTACCGAATTGCTTCCGGTGGTTTACCCCAATTGCAAATATGGCGAACGCTTGCCTATCGGCACTATGGATGTGGTGGACAACTTCCCCTATCAAGCCCTGATTGACTATTATGAAAAATGGTATCGTCCCGACCAACAAGGTATTATCGTGGTTGGTGACATCGACGTTGACTACATCGAAGCCAAGATTAAAGAAATCTTCTCGCCCATCCAGATGCCCGAGAACGCAGCCGAACGCACCTACGAACAAGTGCCCGACAACGAAGGCACCATCTACGCTATCGGCCACGACCCCGAAATGGCTATGACCATGGCTATGATGATGTTCAAGTGCGATCCTATCATTCCTCGCGAAATGCGCAACACTCAGTTGTACTTCCCCGTAAGTTTCATGACTCGCATGGTAACTTCGATGCTCAACCAACGTCTGAGCGACTTGGCTAAAGACGCCAACTGCCCCTTCGCAATGGCTTCTATCGAAATCGGTGACTTCTTCATCTCTAAGACCAAATCCGCTCTGACACTGCAAGTTGTGCCCAAAGGCGACGACATCCAACCCGCCCTCGCTGCCGCTTACCGCGAACTGTTGCGTGCCGTGCGCGGTGGCTTCACCATCAGCGAATACGACCGTGCCAAAGCCGAACTCATCTCGCGCTACCAGCGTTTGTATGACTCGCGCAACAATACCGAGACCGATAGTTACTCGCGCGAAATCGTTCGCTTCTTTGTAGACAACGAACCTATGGTAGGCATCGAACTCGAGAAGCAAATCTACGACCAAATGGCTCAATTCCTGCCCATCGACGCTATCAACCAACTCCTGCCCGAACTCGTGACAGAAAACAACCGCGTTATCGTAGTGATGAGTCCCGAAAAAGAAGGCTTCCCCTACGCTACTGAAGAAGGCCTCGCCGCCGCTCTCACCGCTGTAGATGCTGAAGACATTGAACCCTACGCTGAAGAAGTGCGTACCGACCCCCTCATTCCCGCCCTGCCCGCAGCCGGCAGCATCAAGAGCGAGCAACACAATGCTCAATGGGATGCTACTGAATTCGTTCTCTCCAACGGTTTGCGCGTGATTGTGAAACCCACCACTTTCAAAGAAAACGACATTCAATTCCAAGCAATGGCCAAAGGCGGTTATTCCGTAGCCCCCGAAGCCCTCGCTCCCTCGATTATCTGCTTGCCTTATACCGGCAGCCAAAACGGCCTTGGCGCTTACACCAACTCCGACGTAGAAAAATACCTCATGGGCAAACAAGTGTCAGTAAGTTTCGATATCGACTCTTACAACCGCACCGTCCAAGGTAGCTCCACCGTGGCCGACCTGCCCACTATGATGGAACTCATCTACGCTTACTTCACCGAATACAACCTCTATCCCGAAGACTTTAACTCGATAGTGAGCTTGCTCAAGAGTGCACTTGCCAACCAAGAAAATACCCCCGACTTCAAGTTCCAATCGCTCATCAACCGCACTCTCTACAAAGCTGCCGCCGAACAAATGGTTACCACCGAAATCCTCGGCAAAGCCGACTGCGAAGCCACTGAAGCCTTCGTGCGCCAAATGCTTGCCAACGCCGGCGACTTTACCTTCGTATTTGTTGGTAACATCGACCTCGAAGTCTTCAAGCCGCTGATGTGCCAATACCTTGCCACTCTGCCCGTCGACAAAGCCGCTGCTGTAGAATTTGTGAACAATCCCGCCTACGAAGCCGTGGCCGGTACCAATACCACCGTTGACCAAGCCGAGATGAGCACTCCTCAAACTTGGGCTTACATCAGCCTCCAAGCCAAGATGCCTTACAGCGCACGCAACCGCGCCATCGCTTCCATCGCCGGCCAAATCCTGAGCAAACGCCTTCTCAACAAGGTGCGCGAAGAAATGGGCGCTACTTACTCCATCGGCGCTTCTTGCTACATGAGCCGTCAACTCGAGAACAATGTGGTTTGCCGCACTATGTGGCCCATGAGCCCCGAATTGTCGAACGATGTGTTTGCCGCTGTTGATGAAATCATCGCCGCTATGGCCACCGACGTGAAAGAAGACGAACTCAATCCCGTGAAAGAATTTATGGTGAAAGAAGCCATCGCTTCGCTCGACGAAAACACCGACTGGTGTGCTTCAATCGCTGCTACTCAACTCAACGGCGTTGACGTGTTCAACGGCCAAGCCGAGATGCTCAACACCATCACTCTCGACGAAGTGAAAGCCTTCTGGAAAGAATTCCTGGCCCAAGGCAATCGCCAAACCATCATCCTCAACCCCGTGCAATAATTCCCATGCCTAATAATGTTAGCGGCGACCTCCACCGAGGCCGCCGCTAAATTTTTGTTATAAAAGCAAAAAAGTGGCGAAAAAATGTGGCTATGTGCAATTTTTTTGGTAAGTTTGCAGTGAAAAGCCCAACCACTTATAATGAAACGATTTTTACTGCATATTCTCGCAATAGTAACGGCCATCACCGCTTCGGCACAAATCAATACCGACCAAGTGTTGCGCGTGGGCCAAAACGCCCTCTATTTCGAAGACTATATGCTTTCTATACAATACTTTAACCGCGTAATTCAGGCCAAGCCCTACTTGGCTCAGCCTTATTTCTTTCGCGCCATTGCCAAGCTCAACCTCGACGACTATGTAGGCGCCGAGGCCGATGCCACCGAGGCTCTTGAACGCAATCCTTATCTCACCGACGCTTGGGAAGTGCGCGGCGTGGCGCGTCAGAACTTGGGCCGCAACGCCGATGCCATAGCCGACTACAACAAGGCGCTGGAATTGCTGCCCAACAACCGCCATTTGCTCTACAACAAGGCGCTGGCACAAATCGATGTGGAAGATTATGATGGCGCCGACTCCACCTACTCGGATTTGCTCGCGGCATATCCCAACAACGACGGTGCTTACGTGGGCCGCGCTCATCTGCGCTTGGCGCAAGGCGACACTGTGGCTGCTGAAAGCGATATCGACCGCGCTCTTGAAATCAATCGCAACAACGCAAATGCCTACATTTTGCGCGCTGACATTAGTATCAATCGCGACGACGACAGCGATGCGGCACTCACAGCCCTTGATGAAGCAATTCGACTGCAACCGCGCCTGACCGGCTTGTATATCAACCGCGCGTATTTGCGCTATCGGCGCGATGATTACTACGGCGCGATGGCCGATTTCGACTACGCTTTGCAGTTGGATCCGCTGAACTATACCGCTTTGTTCAACCGCTCTCTGCTGCTGATGGAGGGTGGGGCCAACGACCGCGCGTTGGTGGATTTGGACCGGTTGATAGAGTTGAACCCCAACGATATGCGTGCTTACTATAACCGCGCACTTGTCTGCGCTCAGAAAGGCCTCTTCGACCGTGCCATTTCCGATATCAATCGAGTGATTGAGGCTTATCCGGGCTTGCCCGACAGTTATTATATCCGTGGCGACATCTATGCGCAGTGCAAGGATTATAATCGTGCGGAGGCCGATTACAACCACGCTCGCCGCCTGGCTCGCAACCTCCAGCCCCTTGAAGAGCAGGAAACCGCCACCACCGAGCGCTCCACCGAGGAGGCTGCCCGACGCTTCGCCACTATGGCCACCGTCGACGACAATGTGCAAATCGAAGAAGAATACAACAACCAAGCCATTCGCGGCCATGTGCAGAACCGCTCGCATCAAATCCAGTCGTTGGGTTGGATGGAGTTGGCCTACCACTCAGTGGCTACCGAGTTGCGTCCCAACACATATTATATAAAAGAGGTCGACGACCTAAACGCTACGCGCATTTTGCGCTTCACCATCTGCGTCACACCCGAATTGCCCGTTATCGATGAGGCTACCTCGGCGCAGCACTTCAATTCCATAGAATATTACAACTCATACCTATCGTCACACGCTCCTCGCGCCATTGATTACTTCGGGCGCGCCCTTGATTTTATGACCTTGCGCGATTATGCCGCGGCTGCTGCCGACATCAATCGAGCACTCCAACTCACCCCCGACCAGCCTGTGGCCCTTTACTTGCGGGCGCAGGCCAACTATCACCTCTGGCAGGTGGCTCGCGACAATCCCGACGAGCACCTCGACGGTGCTACCCGTACCTCGTTGCAGCGTAAAATGCTCGACGATGTGGCCACCGACCTACGCCGACTCATAGAACTGTCGCCGCGCATGGCCCAAGCGTGGTATAACTTGGCGGTGGTCAATATTGCTATGGAAGACTATACCTCGGCTTTGGCTGCGCTCAATAAGGCTATCGAAATCGAGCCTAACTTGGGCGAAGCGTGGTATAATCGCGGCTTCGTGTACCTTACCCTCGGCAACGAGCGCCTCGGCATCGACGACCTCAGTCGCGCGGGCCAGTTGGGTATTGTGCCGGCCTATAATCTCATCAAACGTGTGACAAGATAAACCATGAAATAATAATCCTAAACTCTCAAACCAAAATGTTCAACAACAATGATCTACAACTCTTGCAAGCCCGCGGCATCGCCCCGGCGCAAGTAGAAGAACAACTACAACGCTTTGCTACCGGCTTCCCCTTCTTGCGTTTGGCCGGCAGCGCCACTTTGGGTCGCGGTATCGAAGACCTTAGCGCCGAACAAGAAGACGCCGCCATAGCGCGTTGGCAGAAATACCTTGCCGACGGTGGTGAGGTGGAGAAATTTGTGCCCGCTTCGGGAGCCGCTTCGCGTATGTTCAAGGCGTTGTTTGCCTTCGTCGACGGTTCCGACGCTGTTGCCGCCGAAGGTTCGCCTGTTGCCAAACTTCTTGCTAACCTGGAGCATCTGCCATTCAAAGCAGAACTCGACGCTACCACCACCCATCTCCACGGTGCTGATGCCGCCACCTTGTTGGCTCAAGGCCGTCAGAAAGAAATTATTGCGGCCATCATCTCCAAGGAGGGCATGAACTACGGCTCGCTGCCCAAAGCCTTGCTTACTTTCCACCGCTATGCCGACGGCACTCGCACTCCGCTGGAAGAGCACTTTGCCGAAGGCGCGCAAACCGCTGCCTCCAACGGTCGCGTGAAACTCCATTTCACCGTGTCGGCCGACCACCACGCGCTTTTCGATGCTAAAATCAAGGCTGTGCAACATGCTATGAGCCAACGCTTTGGCGTGGAATATGAGGTGTCGGTGTCGGAGCAAAAGCCCTCGACCGACACAGTGGCTGCCGCCCTCGATGGTTCGGCTTTCCGCGACGATAATGGCAACTTGGTGTTCCGCCCCGGTGGCCACGGTGCGCTCATCGCCAACCTCAGCGACATAGATTCTGCTGTGGTATTCATCAAAAATATCGACAACGTGGTGCCCGACGGCTTGCGCCAGCCCACCATCCGCTATAAGCAAGTGTTGGCCGGCCGCCTTATCCAGGTACACGACCAAATCGAAGCCTTCCTGCGCCTGTTGCGCGAAGGCAGTTATTCTTCCGATGACCTCGCTGCAATGGTTGCGTTCATGCGCACCACTCTTTGCACCGAATCGCCCTTGTTCGACTCTCTCCCGGAAGCCGAACTCGCTGAATATCTGCGCGGTAAATTCGAGCGCCCGGTGCGCGTGTGCGGTATGGTACGCAACGACGGCGAGCCCGGCGGCGGCCCGTTCATTGCCTTTAACCCCGACGGCTCCTACTCGCCGCAAATCCTCGAGTCGACCCAAATCGACCCCGACAACACCGACTATATGGCTATGATGAGCCGCGCCACTCATTTCAATCCCGTGGACCTCGTCTGCTACATCAAGGACATCGACGGCCAACACTTCGACCTGCCCAAATTCGTCGACCCGCAAACCGGCTTCATTTCGTCGAAATCATTCGCCGGTCGCGAACTAAAAGCGCTCGAACTCCCAGGCCTGTGGAATGGTGCCATGAGCAACTGGAACACCGTCTTCGTGCAAGTGCCCATCGAGACCTTCAACCCGGTCAAGACCGTCAACGACCTCCTCCGCCCCGCTCACCAAGCCTAATCGCCACCGGCGCACGCGTAGAACGCGTGCGTAGCGTCTCCGCTATCGATGCAGCCATACGTTCCACGCGTGTGTGCCACCTCTCCGCCGCCAGCGAGAGAAACGCGTGTGTGCCGCACATCCGCCGTCGCATGGCGCACGCGTGGAACGCGTGCTCGCATTGATAACCCCGCAGTGCCGCGTAACGAAGTGAAGCGGCTCTGTGGGGTGAGCGGTGCCCCACAACGTAGCAACCATGGAATGGTTGCTTAACTAAAACAGCCTGATTATGAGTTACATAGAGTTATATGCACATTTGGTATTCGTGACTAAGCGGCGTGTCAGCGTCTTGTCGGAAGATAAGGAAAAACCGCTTTTCATTTACATTATGAAAGTGATTGAAAGCCATGGATGCAAACTCCTTCGCATCAATGCGGCTCTGAATCATATACATTTGTTGGTTAAGTATCCCGCCACTGTGCGCATTTGTGATTTGGTGCAAGAGGTGAAGCGTTCGTCAAGTTTGATGATAAAAAATTCACTTCGGTTGCCGGGGTTCGAGGGCTGGTCGCATGAGTACGCCGCTGTGAGCGTTTCGCCAAGTGGACTTGTGGTGGTTCGGAATTATATTATAAATCAAAAAGAACATCATAAAGTTCATGATTTGTTGGATGAGTATCGCTCCATGTTAAGCGGCGAAAAATTTGAGCGGTTCAGCGAATCATGGTTTGATGAATGAAAGGTGGTTGTTAATCAACCATTCCATGGTTGGTGATGGTGTGGAGAGCGCCATACCCCACAGAGCCCTGCGCTATGGCGCTACGCGCCTACGCTCTGGGCACTGCGGGGCTACCGATGCGAGCACGCGTTCCACGCGTGTGCGCCACACATCACACCCCCGCCAGCGCGTTCCAGCGCGCCGCATCCATCCGTCGCGTGTCGCACGCGTTCCACGTGTGTGCCACCAACCGCCAGCGAGAGAAACGCGTGTGCGCCGCGCATCCTCCGCCGTGTGGCGCACGCGTGGAACGCGTGTGCGCCACACATCACACCCCCGCCAGCGCGTTCCAGCGCGCCGCACCCATCCGTCGCATGTCGCACGCGTTCCACGCGTGCGCGCCACCATCACACCCCCGCCAGCGCGTTCCAGCGCGCCGCACCCATCCGTCGTGTGGCGCACGCGTTCCACGCGTGTGTGTCACCATCACACCATCACACCATCACACCCCCCACTCACTACCCCTCCTCACCTCTCTTTACCCTTCCACCTCACCACCCGCTTCGGCGGGTTTTTTGTTGATTTGTATTATTTGAAATGTTAAAAAATGTTAAATCAAATGTATTAAAAACCTGAAAATCAGAGATATAAGAACGGGGGGGGGGTGGTTAGAAAACTGTGAAAAAATGTGTTAAATATTTGGTGGTGTAAAAATAATGTTGTAATTTTGCGCCTAGACACCTCACAGGGATTATCAATACACAGATCTATTGCAATCCACTTGGATGTTAGACTTGAAATCACGAATTTAGTTGATATTTTAAATTAATGAACAGACTTCTGCTCGGCATAGCATTACTGTTGTGCTCCGTGACCGTCTCTGCGGTTGTGGAGGACTCTGTTCGTATATACTTCCGACAAAGTAAGGTAAATTTGGATATGTCGTTGCATGGCAACGGCGATGCGCTCGCCGGGATTGGCGACCGCCTGCGTAGTCAGTATCCCGACAGCCTTTTCCGGTTAGAGCGAGTAGAGGTGGTGGGCGGAGCCTCGCCCGAAGGCTCGATAGCTTTCAACCGATGGCTGTCGGAACGACGCGCCGGCGTGCTCTTCGACTACTTCCGTCGCTACGAAGAGGTGGAAGACTCCATGATGACCTTCACATACTTGGGGCGCGACTGGGGCGGCCTCATCCGGCTGGTGGAGCAGGATTCCGACGTGCCCTTCCGCGAAGAAGTGCTCGATTTATTACACGAAATCGTGGCACACAACGGTGAACCCTTCGATGGGTTGGATGCCGTGGCGTGGCTCAAGCAGTTGCGCGGCGGTAAGCCCTATTTATATATGTACACACACATTTTTCCGGAACTACGAGCCTCGCGCTTGCAGTTGTGGTATGCCACCGTGTGGCGTATGCGGATGATAGAGGCCACCAAGCAGCCTCTGCCGTTTGCGCCGTCGGTGGTTGCCACGGTGCCGGAGCCGGTCATGGTGCCCATGGCCACAATGCCTGCCAAGTCGCCATTCTATATGGCGCTGAAGACCAATTTGCTCACCGACGCATTGCTCGTGCCATCCATCGGCGCCGAGTTCTACCTCGGTGGCAATTGGTCGGTGGTAGGAAACTGGATGTACGGTTGGTGGAAGACCGACCGACATCATTGGTATTGGCGAGCCTACGGCGGCGACTTGGCTGTGCGCTATTGGTTTGGCAGCGCAGCCCAAGCCAAACCGCTGACGGGCCATCACATAGGCGTGTACGGACAAGTGCTCACCTACGACTTCGAAACCGGTGGCAAGGGCCAGATAGCAGGCCGGCCCGGCGGCTCGTTGTGGGATAAATGCCATGCCGGTGGCGGCATCGAGTACGGCTACTCGCTGCCCATCCGCCGTCGCCTCAACCTCGATTTTACCATCGGGCTGGGCTACGTGGGCGGTCAGTACTGGGAGTACAAGCCCGTGGACGACTGCTACGTGTGGCAAGCCACAAAGCGCCGCCATTGGTGGGGACCCACCAAGGCCGAAGTGTCGCTGGTGTGGCTCATCGGACGCGACAATGTCAACCGGAAAGGAGGTGCGCAGTGAGCAAGTGGCTGTGTATCATCGCCTGGCTGTGCCTGCTGCCCCTGCTGAGCGGCTGCGAGCACAAGGAACTCTGCTACCAACACCCGCACGTGGGTCATATCCGCGTGGTGTTCGACTGGCGCTATGCTCCCGACGCCTCGCCGGCGGGTATGTGCGTGCTGTTCTACCCCGTGGGCGGTGGCGAGCCGGTGCGCTACGACTTCCGCGGCACCGAAGGCGGCGAAGTGCAGTTGCGCTCGGGCAACTACCTGGTGATGTGCTATAACAACGACACCGAGGCAGTGCTCTTCGGTGGCACCGACAACTTCTTCGACTACTCATTCTACACCCGCACCGGCAACGTTCTTGAGCCTATCTACGGCAACGCCGCCAACTACGCTCCGCGCACCGACGACGAGCGCGTGGTGATTTGCCCCGACCAAATGTGGGGCGCCATCGCCACCGAGGTGGAGGTGGGCGACTTCGGTGTGCGTTACCTCTCGCACCACGACGGCGGACGTGCCACCCCCATTGAAGTGCCTATTACCGACGAACAAGTCATAGTGCTATATCCCCACGAACTAACTTGCACCTACACCTACGAGGTGCGCAATGTATCCAACCTGAAACACGTGTCGCAGATGTGCGCATCGCTGTCGGGTATGTCGGGCCGCTTGACTATGTGCAACGAAATGCTTGATGCAGAGAGTGTTACGTTGCCTTTCGAGGCCTTCAGCGACGGCAATTCAACCATCTACGGCAAATTCTACACTTTCGGTCGCAGCACCGACAACCCCGAACGCAATCGCCTGTTGCTCTACATCATCTTAGATGATGGCGGCAAATTCCTCTACGGAAGCGATGCCGACCGGTTCGACGTCACCGACCAAGTGTTGAGCGCCCCCGACCGTCGCCATGTTCACCTCATCGTCGACGGTCTCGACCTCCCTCAGCCTATCGAAAACGGCCACGGCTTCAACCCCTCGGTCGACGATTGGCAAGAAGTGCATGAGATTATTGAAATGTAAACACACAATCACTCTCGGCACACACCACATTCACCAACGAACAATAAATCTATCAATTAACTAAAAACCCTTAATGCGAATGAAAAAGTATTTCATCGGAGCAGCGGCTCTGCTGGCCTTCACTGCCTGCTCCAACGACGAAACCGTCGACCTCAACCAAGACGGCAACGTGATCAGTTTTGCTGTCACCGCCAACAATCCCTCCCGCGTTTCTACCGAAGACGGCCAAGGCGTGTACTGTAACAACAACAAACCTAAGGAATTCAGAGTCTATGCCGTTTACAATAGTAAATCCTATATCAATGGTGACCTCATCAAACTCAATGGCAGCAAATACGAAAACCAAGGAGGTACCCGCTACTGGCCCAGTACCGGCGACGTGACCTTCTACGCTCTCCAAAATGCAGATATGGACTGGACCAATCCCGCCACTCCGCAGGTTAAAGACTTCACAGTTAATCCTGCTGTTGGAAGCCAAGTTGACTTTGTTTACGCTCGCAAGACTCAATCCAAGTCTGCCAATGCTCCAGTTACCCTCAACTTCCGCCACGCTCTCTCGCAAATCGTATTCGAGGCTATTAACAAAAACGGCCACCTCGACGTAGTCATCGACGAAGTGAAGATTGTGAACGTAGCCGGCACAGGTACTTTCACCTTCCCGGCTTTAGACACAGACGATAATGTAGTCGACCACGACCAATCGTCAACAACTGCTATTGCAAACCAAGGCACTTGGGCTCTCCAAGCCGCAAACCAAAGCTTCGCAGTTGCTGTTCCTGCCGGCAAACAAGCTGTTCATGGCGATAATAATACAGTCAAGCTAACATCAGAAAACATTGCCACCAAGGAATACAGCGCAAACGCTATGCTCCTCCTCCCCCACTCAGGTGCTGCTACCACTGCTTGGAATCCTTCAGAGGGTAAAGCTACAGAAAGCACAAAATCGTACTTCCTTGTAAAGTGCTCCATTCGTAACGTAAATGACGGTACAGGTATCGCAAAAGCTGGTGATGTATATCTCTGGGGTAATGAAACAAGCACTGCATATGTTGCTATTCCTTATTCGTTTGCTTGGGAGCAAGGTAAGAAATACACTTACACCTTTACTTTCGACAAAGGTAATGGCGGCTACGACCCCGGCACTGATACTCCGACTCCAGTACTCGTGCCCATCACAATTGATATCACCGTCGACGACTTCGTGAAAGGTGCTGATACTGAGATTCCTATGCAAACCAACCCCTAATCGCAGACAATACTTTCTCCTCTTACCTTAGTCAATGAATAATTGAACTAATGACAGGGTGTGAGGGGGTAAAACCCCTCACATTCACTAACTTACAAAAGCAATGACTGATTTTTCCTTCTCTCACTTAGCGCGTGCGTTGGCGGCGGTGGCGCTGCCGACCCTGGCGCTGCTCTCCACTGCGTGCGACGACGACTTGCACCGCGACATCGACGACGGCCGTATCTCTTTCACCGTGCAGAGCGATGCGCCCACGGCTTCGCGTTCCGCCGACGATGCCGACCGCTGGTGGCTTGATGTCGACGGCGACTCGGTGCCGCTGTCGCTGTCGCAAGGGCTCAACGACGACTTCGACTGGCGCTCCGACGGCGCCTCGCGAGGCGAGCCTTTCGGCTCGAAAAAAGCCTTGAGCGAGATAGTGGTGAGCGGCTACACCGCCTCCGGCGCCAAGTTGATGGAAAATGAAGTGATAAGTGTGAGCGGGTCGTCGGCCACCTCGTCGCACTTCTGGCCGCAAGAAGCGGTATCGTTCTTTGCCCACGCCACCTCGATGACCATACCCGGTTTTGCGCCTACCTACAGCATGAGCGGCGGTGTGTGCACCGGTTCGCTGGGCGCATACACTGTGCCACATTCCGCCGACGGCACCAAAGATGCCGAGGCGCAGCCCGACATCGTGGTGGCCATTGCGCCCAACCGCGACCGCGCCGGTGGTGTCGTCGACCTCAAATTTCACCACGCTCTCAGCGCGTTGGTGTTCAAGATGGGGCAAATGCCGCCCGGCACCACGGTGCAGAGCATCGAAATCAGCGGCGTACACGGCTCCGGCACGTGCACCTTTGCCGCTTCCGGCACCGATGGCGTGGACTACACATGGGCTGTCACCGATGCCGCCACTCAATCCTACAAGCAAACATATTCCCACACCAAAGACGCCACCGGTCCGCTGGGCAACGCCACCCAGACGTTTATGCTCATGCCCCAAGCCATCGGCGCCGATGCCACCCTCACCATTAATTTCAAAATCGAAGGCCGTGGCGAATACACGCTGTCGAAGAAACTCAACACGCTGTCTGTCACCGAGTGGAAGCCCGACCATCGCTACGAGTTCACCATCGGCATCTTGGCCAACGAGGTGGATGTGGAAGTCACTGATAAGGTGGTCGGCAAAGTGAAGTCCGACTTGCAAATAAAAAACACGGGCTTGGCCTCGGGCTATATCCGCGCCACGATGGTGGGTTTCTGGGTGAATGCCTCCGGTGCCATCGTGGCTCCTTGGCGCGACACCGAGGGCACGTTCAACGGCCTGGCAGGCTCGAACTGGACAAAGGGCTCTGACGGCTTCTATTACTACACGCAGCCGGTGGCTCCGGGCGCTACGACCTCAAAGTTGTTTGAGACCTACACGCTCACGGCCGCTCCGCCGGTGGAAGGTGCCCACCTGGAACTAACCATCCTGGCTCAAATCGTCATCGAATCCGACCTCAAAACCGCCTGGCCGGCTTCCCCCTTCACCCCATAAGCCCCGCGAGCGCGTTTGCACACGACCTCCCCGCCACATGGCACACGCGTTCCACGCGTGCGCGTTCGCACCGCACAACTCCGCCGGCGATGAAAAACGCGTGGAACGCGTGTGCACCGCACACCCCCCCGCAGGCGAGAGAAACGCGTGGAACGCGTTCTCGCATCGGTAACCCCGCAGTGCCGCGTAAGCGGCTCTGTGGGGTGGTGCTCATACCTCTCCATCTCAACCATGGAATGGTTGATTAACCGCGCCAAACATAGGCAACCATTCCATGGTTGCTACGTCGTGGGGAACCACATACCCCACAGAGCCGCTTCACTTCGTTACGCGGCACTGCGGGGTTATCGATGCGAGCACGCGTTCCACGCGTGCGCCATGTGGCGGCGGAGGTGCGGCGCGCGCGTTTCTCTCGCTGGCGGAGGATGGGGGCGGACACGCGTTCCACGCGTGCGCACCACCTTCCTGCTTAGTGTCAGTTGACGGTGTCGCGGCGGAAATCGCGCGGCGCGGCGCTTCGCTGCGGCGTGCTTTTGGCGCTTTTGCGGCGCTTTGATGTCGATGACTTCGGCGTGTGGGGCCGTTGCGGGGCGACGGCGACCGTGTCGACGACTACCACCACTTGCGGGGTAGGGGAGGAGCACCCACGCGAGGCTACCAGCGCTGCGATGAGCAGCACCGCCAAGCCGAAGGTTACACCCGCCAACTGCGGCCCGTTGAGGCGAAAGCGTTTAGCCATTGCGCACCAAGTTCCAAACTAAAATGAGCAATACGAGCGCCGGCGCGAGGTAGCGCACCACCATTTCCACCGGACGAATCACACGGCAGCGCAGGCGTCCGTGGTTCGACATTTCGTCGCGTAAGAGAGTGCGCGGCGCCACCCATCCCACGAAGATGCACACGGCAATCGACACCAGCGGCAGGAGGTAGTTGGAGGTGATGTAGTCGAGCAGGTCGAAGATGGTGAGGCCGAAAACCTTGACATCCTCCATGGTGCTGAACGAAAGAGCGCAAACGGCGCTGAGCGGCAGCAGCGGCAGGGTGGTCCACAGCACCGCAGCGCGGCGCGAGAGGTTGAGCCGTTCCACCAAAAAGGCCACGGTGACTTCAAGCAGCGACACCGTGGATGTGAGGGCGGCGGCGAACAGCAGCAAGAAGAACAGGATGGCGCACAATCCCGTGGCCGGCATCAGCGCAAACACTTCGGGAAGTGTGCGGAATACCAATGTGGTGCCGCGCAGTTCTTGTCCTTGAAGGCCGGTGGCGGTCATGGCCGGGAATATGACCAAGCCCACCAACACAGCCACCAAAAGCGATGAAGCCACCACAATGACCGAGGTGCGGGTGAGGCGAGCGTCGTCGGGATAGTAAGAAGCGTATGTGATGAGGATACCCATGCCGAGGCTGAGCGAGAAGAATGCTTGCCCTAAGGCTGAAATCACGGTGGAGAACGTGATTTTTGAGAAGTCCGGTGCCAGGAACCACGCGATGCCGTCGGCCGCTCCCGGCAGCGACAGCGTCACACCGCAGAGGATGATGAGTACCACAAACAGAGTGGGCATCATGATGTTCGACAAGCGCTCAATGCCCTTTGCTACACCGCCCAGCAGCACGAACATATTGATTAAAATCACCGTCCATGTGGCCAAAATCGGCAGCCACGGGCTGGCGATGTACTGTCCCATGTGTGCGGCGAAGATTTCGGAATTGGTGGTGGCGCCTTCGATGGGCGCAAATAAATCGCCTGTGACAGAGCTGATTAGGTATTCAAACGTCCAGCCTTCTACCACGAAATAGTAGGCGTTAATCATAAACGGTGCCACTACCGACACAATGCCGATGAGCCACCAGCGTGTGCCGGGCGCCATCTTGCGGAATACGCCCACAGAGTCGCTGCGCCCGGCGCGTCCGAGAGCAAATTCGGCGAGCATGGCCGGGATGCCGAGGATGGCGATGCAGGCGATGTAGAGCAACAAGAAAGCGGCACCGCCGTTGTCGGCGGTTTCGGCGGGGAAGCGCCAAATATTGCCGAGACCGACGGCTGAGCCGACGGTGGCGGCGAGGAGTCCTAATTTCGAGGCAAATTGATTGCGAGCCATAGCAATAATAGTTGAGTGTGTGTGATTATCAGTCGGCTAATTCGCAGATGAGAGTGGCGGAAGTGGCGTCGACCACGCGCACGCGGGCGATTTGCCCCACGCCGTATGTGCCGCGCGGTAGCACGCACGTCTTGTTGCCGTCGGTGCGACCCACTAATTGGTCGGCCGAGCGTTTGGAGATGCCTTCAACCAGCACGTCGAAAGTGCGACCGATGTCGCGGCGGTTCGAAGCCAGCGATAGTTCGTTTTGGAGTGCAATCATGCGGTTGAGGCGGTCGATTTTCACCTCTTCCGGCACGTTGTCGGGCATCGAGCGCGAGGCGAGGGTGCCCGGACGCTCGGAGTATTTAAACATAAAAGCGGCATCGAAGCCCACGGTGCGCATCAAGTCGAGGGTGAGGTCGAAATCCGCTTCCGACTCGTTGTAGAAGCCGGTGAACATATCGGTGGTGATGGTGCACTGTGGCATCACCCGGCGGATGGCTGCCACGCGGTCGAGATACCATTCACGCGTGTATTTGCGGTTCATATTTTTGAGCACTTCGTTGCTACCCGACTGCACCGGCAGGTGGATGTGCTTGCAGATGTTGGGGCGCGACGCCATGGCATTGATGACATCGTCGGAGAGGTCTTTGGGGTGGGAAGTGGTGAAGCGCACGCGCATCGTCGGAGCGGCATCGGCCACAGCCAGCAGCAGGGCGGCGAAGTCGGTGACGGTGCCGTCGGCGGCTTCGAAGCGGTAGGAGTTGACATTCTGGCCCAAAAGGGTCACTTCCTTGAAGCCGCGCTCGGCCAAGTCGGCCACCTCGCGCAGGATGCTGTCGAGCGGACGCGACCGCTCGCGCCCGCGAGTGTAGGGCACGATGCAGTAGGAGCAGAAGTTGTTGCAGCCGCGCATGATGCTTACGAAACCGCTCACGCGGTTGGCCCCGATGCGCCGTGGTACCACGTTGCGGTAGGTCTCGGTGGTGCTGAGGTCCACGTTCATGGCCTTGTGGCCCATTTCGGCTGAGGCAAAGAGTTCGGGGAGGGCGAGGTAAGCGTCGGGCCCTGCCACCACGTCAACACCGTAGTCGTTGAGCAGCGTTTGCTGCACGCGCTCGGCCATGCAGCCAATCACGCCGATAATCAAGCGCGAGCCCTTGCGGCGGCGACGCAACGAGGCGAGAAATTGCAGGCGCGAGAAGATTTTCTGCTCCGCGTTGTCGCGGATGGAGCAAGTATTTAGAAGGATGGCGTCGGCATTCTCGATATTGTCGGTGAGGTCATAGCCCGCCATTTCCAGAATGGAGGCAACCACCTCGGAATCGGCCACGTTCATCTGGCAACCGTATGTTTCGATGTATAAAAATCGGTTTTCCGACGAAATATTGTCTGTTTTAGTCATTATTTTGCAAAAAAATTTGTGTTAATACACAATTATAAGTAATTTTGTGCAAAATTACAAAAATTACTTCAAATATGAGCAACTTTCTTGCAGATAATGTCGACTGGATAGGGCCGATGGCGCTGATAGTGGTGACCTCGCTCTATGGTCACTTCAAGAAGCACAAGATAGCGGAGGCTACGGCTAAGGCCAAGCCTACGCCTGAGGTGAGTCGTCAGATAGCCAAGCAAATCGCCATGCTGCAGCAGAAAGTGGAGGCGAAAGAGCCGGCTCCGGCGCAGCCAAGGGTTGCTCCGCGCACGGCCTTGCCCGACGAAGGCGTGCCCTCAGTGGAAATGCTGCCGATTGGAGCGCCGATGGACAAGCCGATTGAAGCAGCGCAACGCTGCGACCGCCATCAGCGCTTGCGCCGCGCTGTGATTTGGAGTGAAATTTTGCGTCGACCTCAAATATAATCATTATTAAACCATTTCTTACCCAAGAAAAATACTAAATAACTTCCTAACCAATGGCTTATAACTTTATCACGGCTCAAGAAGCCGCGCAAATGATTCCCAACGGCGCCACCGTAGGTTTCTCGGGCTTCACCGCCCCCGGCGCGCCTAAGTTTATCACCGAGGCTCTTGCTGCTATCGCTGAAGAAGAACACGCTCAAGGACGCCCCTTCAAAATTAACATTCTATCGGGTGCTTCCACCTCCGATCACGCCGACGGCGTGCTTGCACGTGCCAACGCCATCAACTTGCGTGCGCCTTACCAAAACAAACCCGACTTGCGCAAGCGTATCAACAGCCACGACTGCCACTATTGCGACCGTCACCTCTCCGACATGGCGCAAGAAACCCGCTACGGCTTCTACGGCAACATCGACTTCGCTATCATCGAAGCCGCCGACATCACTCCCGATGGTGAAATCATCCTCGGCTGTGGCTTGGGCAATACTCCCACCTACGCTGCAATGGCCGACAAAATCCTCATCGAACTCAACGACCGTCTGCCCAAGACCCTGCTCGGCATGCACGACGTGTATATGCCCCTCGATCCCCCCTATCGTCGCGAAATAGCCATCTACAAGCCCTCCGACCGCGTGGGCTCGCCCATCCTCAAAATCGACCCCAACAAGGTGGTTGGTATCGTCAAGACTTCATCTCTCGACGGTGTGTCGCCCTTCACTGAACCCGACGAAGTGTCGAAACTCATTGGCAACAACGTGGTGGACTTCCTCGTTCGCGAGTACAAACGTGGCGCCCTCCCCAAAGAGTTCCTCCCCTTGCAATCCGGTGTGGGCAACGTGGCCAACGCCGTGCTCTACAACCTGGGCGAAAGCACCGTGCTGCCCAAATTCCAAATGTACACCGAAGTAATCCAAGACGCTGTGTTCGAACTCATCCGCCAAGGCAAGTGCACCTTCGCTTCCACCTGCTCGATGACCTTCAGCGACAAGGTGGAAGAAGAACTCTTCGCCAACATAGATTACTTCCATGATAAAATTGTGATGCGCCCGGCCGAAATCTCCAACAACCCTGAGGTAATTCGTCGTCTCGGCGTTATCGCTATGAACACCGCTCTCGAGGCCGACATCTTCGGTGGCATCAACTCCACCCACGTGCTCGGCACCAAGATGATGAACGGTATCGGCGGTTCGGGCGACTTCACCCGCAGCGCTTACGTCAGCATCTTCCGTAGATCGCGCCAAAGCCATCATCGAGAACTGCGCTCACCCCGACTACCGTCCCCTGCTGCGCGAGTATCTCAAAATGGGCAAGGGCGGCCAGACACCCCACTCACTCAAAGCCGCCTTCGCTTTCCACACCGCCTTCACCGAAACCGGCGATATGCGCAACGTGGACTTCTCCAAATACCTCTAAACATCATTTCCTCAAATACCAAGCGCCCGGCCCCACACAGCCGGGCGCTTTTGATATATGTCATTTACTTTCTCATTCTTCCATCATTTATAGCGGTGAGTCCAAAAGAACGTATTCGCACATAATCTTTCTCTCCTTGCGGTGCTCAAAATCGCTCGGCATCACTTTATTTTGAGATATTTATTGCAAAATTTGTGCATAATCGGAATAATTGCTATATTTGCCAAAAATTGTCATAGTGGGAACAAAAGATAAACTCATCAACCGATTTAAAACTATCCCAAAAGATTTTACATGGGATGAAGTTTGTCGTATGTTAACATTTTTAGGCTATTCGCTTAGAAATAAAGGTAAAACTTCCGGATCTCGAGTAATATTTTTGTGCGATGGCCGAAAACCGTTAATGTTGCACAAACCTCATCCGGGAAATATTGTGAAAGAATATGTTTTAAGGATATTGTACAACGAATTGCATCAGGAGGGACTAATATGAATACATTACAATATAAAGGATTTATCGGCTCAGTGGAATTTAGCGAGCCGGATGGTGTGTTCTTCGGTAAAATAGAGGGTATTAATGCTTTAGTTACTTTTGAAGGCGAAAGCGTGCAAGAACTTAAAGATGCATTTCACCAAGCCGTAGAAGACTACCTTATTTTGTGTGAAGAAGAGGGCTTAGAACCGCATAAGAGTTACTCGGGCGCGTTGAATTTGCGTATTACACCCGATTTACATTCTCGTGTGGCTACGTTGGCCAAGCAGGCAGGCCTTTCTATCAACGCATTCATTTGTAGAGCCATCGAGAATCAAGTCTCAGCAGTGTTATAAACCCACTCGTTGTTGCAACTATAATACCTAATATAATAAGGGCGTATCAACAAATGGATACACCCTTATTATTTACTACCGCTCTGCGGCAAGGAGTTATCTGCCTCCGGGATTATTTGTTGTTGGTGGCGATGGAGTTGGCCATACGGACGGCTTTGGTGATGTGGTCGCAGATGTGGTCTTCGCCGATGAGGTTGTGGATGCCGGCGTGTTCGAGCGACTCGCGCACGTTGTCGCGCACACCCGAGAGCACCACATGGATGCCTTCTTTCTGCGAGGAGGTAATCAGCAGCTCGAGGTTGTGGATGGCGGTGGCGTCGACAAAAGCCACTTTACGCATGCGGATGATACGAACGATAGGCATAGTGTGCTGGGTGGAGCGCATCATTTCATCGAATTTGGTAGCGATGCCGAAGAAGAACGGGCCGTCGATTTCGTAGATACTTACGCCTTTGGCCACATTGAGCACCTCTTGCGAGGGAAGGTCGGTGCCTTCGTGCACATCGAGTTGGCCGGAGTAAGCCTTGATTTCAGAGTTCTCCATCACGCGGCGGAGGAACAGCACGATGGCCAATAGCAGGCCGATTTCGATGGCGATGGTGAGGTCGAAAATTACGGTGAGCAGGAAGGTGGTGAGAAGCACCCAGATGTCGCTCTTGGGCGCGTGGAAGATACCCACAACGGTGCGCCAGCCGCTCATATTATATGCTACAACCATCAGCACTGCAGCCAAGCAGGCCATCGGCACATAGTTGATAAGCGGCATGAGGAATAGGAAGATGAGCAGCAACACCAGCGCGTGGACTATGCCGGCCACCGGGGTGCGGCCGCCGTTGGTGATGTTGGTCATGGTGCGGGCGATGGCACCGGTGACGGGGATGCCGCCAAACAATGGCACGATGAGGTTAGCCAAACCTTGGCCGATAAGTTCGGTGTTGGAATTGGTGCGCGAACCGGTGATACCGTCGGCCACAGTGGCCGAGAGGAGCGATTCGATGGCGCCCAACACGGCGATGGTGAAGGCGGCCGGCAGCAACATATTGATGGTGGCCATGTTGAGGTCGAAACCATGAGGCATCGGGATGTCGGTGGGCATATCACCGAAGCGTTTGCCGATGGTTTCCACCTCAAAGCCCATTGTCATATTTAATATATATGTGAGGGCGGTGACAATGATGATGGCAATGAGCGCGCCAGGCAGTTTTTTCGAAATTTTGGGAGTGAAAATAATGATTGCCAACGAAACGACGGCCACTGCCACTGTGCTCAGGTCGATGAGCGATAAATTGCTCAAAATTGCTCCCCATTTGGGAATGAACTCGCCCGGGAGGTCTTTCAATCCGAGGCCCAAGAAGTCGTTGACTTGTGTGGAGAAGATGGTGAGGGCGATACCTGCGGTAAATCCTACCACCACAGGGTAGGGGATAAATTTGATGACCGTGCCCAAGCGGAAGAAGCCCATCAGCAAAAGAATGATGCCGGCCATGGCTGTGGCTAATGCCAAGCCCGTGAGACCGAATTGGGCAATGATGTTATAAACGATTACGATGAATGCGCCGGTAGGACCGCCGATTTGCACCGAGCAACCGCCCATCATCGATACGATGAAACCGCCGATGATGGCGGTGATGAGGCCGATAGTGGGACTCACACCTGAGGCGATGCCGAAAGCAATGGCCAACGGCAAGGCCACGATACCTACTACTATGCCGGCAACTATATCCTCGCGGAAGCGCTCGGCAGAATAATGTTTCAGCGAACTCCAAAGTTTGGGTTGCAGATTGAGGGCTCCTGAAATGCTCATAGTGATTTGATTTGGCTTTTTTAGTGAAAAAGTACCTATTTTTATTAGTATGCGCCCCCGTTGGGGCGAAAATTTTCTGCAAAGTTACGCCTTTTTTTTCAATTATGGAAAAAATTCCTTAACTTTGCGGCAAAATACCTAACTATCGTTTACTATGCGTAAAGTTTTAATCTCCTTATTCGCTATATTTGCAATTATGGCAAAAGCACAAAACCCGTTCTACAGCGAGTTCACAGGCCCTCATGCCACCCCGCTGTTCTCGCAAATTACCAACCAAAATATGGCTGAAGCCATCGACTATGGCATTGAGAAAGCGCGTGCTGAAGTTGACGCTATCGCCAACAATCCCGCAGAGGCCACTTTTGCCAACACCGTCGAGGCCCTCGACCGATGTGGCCAAGACCTCAGCCGAGTGCTCGGTATCTTCTTCAACCTGCTCAGCGCCAACGCCGATAACGAGATGATGGAAATCTCCATCGGCGCGTCGGCTAAACTCAGCGACTACTCCACTTCAATCATCCTCAACGAGGCTTTGTGGCAGCGCGTGAAGCACGTGTATGAAACCGTGGATCGCGCCACCCTCACACCGGAGCAACAAACTTTGCTCCAACTCTGCTATGAGCAGTTTGCCGACAATGGTGCCACACTCGAAGGTGCTGACCGCGAAAAATATCGCCAACTTAATGCAGAACTCTCCGAACTTACCACACGTTTCGGTCAAAATGTGCTGAAAGAACTCAGTACATACAAAATTTGGCTGACTGCCAACGACCTCGAAGGGCTGCCCGAAAGTTCGGTCACTGCCGCCGCTGAAGGTGCCGCTGCTGAAGGCCGCGCCGGTGATTATCTCTTCACATTGGACCAACCGGTTTACTCCGCGTTCCTCAAATATTCCGCTCGTCGCGACTTGCGCGAACGCTTCTACCGCCTCTACTGCGGACGCAACACCGCCGGCGAGTTCAACAACGTGGAAATCATGGCCCGTATCGCCGAAGTGCGTCGCCAAATTGCCAACTTGCTCGGCTACGACACTTACGCCGCCAGTTCGCTGCGCCATACTATGGCCGGCAGCGTTGAGAATGTGTACAACCTGCTCAACCAACTTGCCACCGCATATCGCGAACCGCTCAACGCCGAATTGGCCGAACTTTCCCAATTTGCCGCTGAATGTGAAGGCCACTCCGTGGATATCCAACCTTGGGACTACTCCTACTATGCTAACAAACTCAAAGCAGCCAAATACTCCTTCGATGAAGAAGCCCTCCGTCCATACTTCGAATTGAGCAACGTGGTAAAAGGCGTATTCGGCCTCGCAACCCGCCTCTACGGCCTGCAATTCGTGCCCAACGACAACATTGAAGTCTACCACCCCGACGTGAAGGCTTACGACGTGTTGGATGCCGACGGCTCGTTTGTGGGTGTGCTCTACACCGACTTCTTCCCCCGCGCTTCGAAGCGTCCCGGCGCTTGGATGACCAACTTTGCCGAGCAAACCATTGACGCTCAAGGCATTGACCACCGTCCATTGGTGTCCATCGTGATGAACTTCACCAAACCCACTGCCGAAACACCCTCGCTGCTCACCCCATACGAAGTGGAAACATTCCTTCACGAATTTGGTCACGCTCTCCACGGCCTGTTGTCGCATTGCACCTACACCTACACTTCCGGCACCAACGTGCGCCGCGACTTCGTGGAACTTCCCTCGCAATTCAACGAAAACTATATGACCGAACGCGAGTACCTCGACGGTTTCGCTCGCCACTACATCACCGGCGAGGCCATTCCTCAAGAACTCGTTGACCGCCTCATTGCCTCGCAACGCTACGGTGCCGCCTACGCTTGCATGCGCCAACTCAACTTCGGTTTCCTCGACATGGCATGGCACACCATCACCGGTCCGGTGGCCGATGCTGCCGCTTTCGAAGTGCAAGCCATCAAACCTGTGGAAATCTTCCCTGCAGTTGAAGGCACTATGATTTCGCCCGCCTTTAGCCACATCTTCTCAGGTGGCTACGCAGCCGGATATTATAGTTACAAATGGGCCGAAGTACTCGATGCCGATGCCTTCGCTCTGTTCAAACAAAACGGCATCTTCGACCCCGCTACCGCTCAAAGTTTCCGCAAAAATGTGCTCGAACGCGGTGGTAGCGAAGATCCCGCTTTGCTCTATCGTCGCTTCCGCGGCCAAGACCCCACAATCGACGCCCTGCTTGAGCGCGATGGCGTGAAAAAATAATGACCGAACATACGCAATATAGCATCACCGACACCGCGGAGTCACTCGACTCCGTAGGTGTCGGTGATGCTTTTGTGCAAGAGGAGGCGCCGCAGGTGCCCTCGCACGGCGCCGCAGGTGTGGCCGTCGGCGCTTACATTGCCGCCATCGCTCGGCGCGTGCTGTGGCGCTACGCCTGGTGGCTCATACTGCCCGCTGTCGTAGCCCTCGGTGGCATATACGAATGGCGCTTAGCCGTTATTGCCCTGATGCTCTTGCTGTTAGTCTTTCCCATGGTAATCACCATCGCCGTCTTCAACCACGGCATGCACCCCACAGTAGTACGTCGCACTCGAGCCGAAACCGTCGACCTAACCACCACCGCATCCGCCGCTGATGCCAACACTGACCTCACCGTGCGCGATGCCGACGGCGCCGTCATCCTCTCAATCGGCCGCAACCAAATACGCCGCGTGCTAACTGCCAACGGCCGCACCACCATCACCTTCGGCCCCAACCCTGCCGACATCCTCATCCTCCAATCCTCCGCCCTCCCCGCCGATTTTCCGCCCCTCCCCCTTGCATAAACTGCTGAAATTTTGTAAATTTGCGCATCAATCTCAAAAAAGAAAAAAACGTTTTACGTTAGATAATTCGTAATTTCGTTGATTTCGTTTCGCCGTGTAAGGGTGCTATAATTTTTTTCTTTGCCAAATTTGTTTATTATGGATATTTTGAAAGCGATTGCTATGACTGCAATTTGTGGCTCGGTGGCTGTTAGCGCCGAGGCTCAGTTGGTGTATCCGGCTGCTCCGGCCGATGGCACCTCTTACCAAGTAAACGGTGTGACGGTGAATGACCCGTATCGCCCGTTAGAAAATGATACAGCGGCTGCTACCTTGCAATGGGTTGAAGCCGAGAATGTGCTCACTCGCGCTTATCTCGACCAAGTGCCTTACCGCGAGGCCATTCGCTCGCGTCTGACTGCGCTGAACAACTATCGCAAGTGCTCGATGCCGCACCGCGACAATGATGGCCGTTACTACTTCTACGACAACGACGGTTTGCGCAATCAAGCCGTGC
The DNA here is from genome assembly GCA_004552725.1 of Bacteroidales bacterium. GTDB lineage: Bacteria > Bacteroidota > Bacteroidia > Bacteroidales > Muribaculaceae > CAG-873. The sequence continues at coordinate 31,208 of SFNM01000021.1, forward strand.
TTTTCTGTATGGATTCCATCGGTGCCGAGCCGCGCGTGTTCCTCGACCCTAACACGCTGAGCGACGACGGCACTGTGGCGCTCACCGGTGTGTACCTCTCGGGCGACGGCCGCTACACGGCCTACACCGTGTCGCGCAGCGGTAGCGACTGGTGCGAAATATTCGTGATGGAAACCTCCACCGGTCGCCTGCTTACCGACCACATCGAATGGGCCAAGTTCACCGGCGCCGCATGGGCCGGCGACGGCTTCTATTACAGCGCTTACGACCGCCCCGAGCCAGGCAAGGAATTCTCGATGGCCAATGAGTACCACCGCGTGTACTTCCATCGCCTTGGCACTTCGCAAGCCGACGACGTGGTGGTGTTTGAAGACCGCAACGAGCCGTTGCACTTCCACTCTGTGGAGGTGTCCGACGACGAATCCACCATGTTTATCTACGGAGCCGGCGAGGGTCACGGCAACTCGCTGTGGGTGCGCGATTTGCGCCGCGCCGACGGCGAATTTGTGCTGGTTGAATCTTCGCAAGACTATGATATTCAGCCGATTGATGTGGTTGACGGCTACATCTACTTCTACACCTCGGTCGATGCCAAGCGTTATCGCGTGGTGAAAGCGCCGGTCGATGCGCCGCAACGTGCCAACTGGGTGGAAGTGGTGCCCGAGCAAGCCAGCGTGCTGGTCAGCGTGCAATTCGCCGGCGACAAACTCATCTTGGTTTACGCCCAAGACGCCGCCCACCATGCTTACATCTACACCACCGACGGCCAACAGGTGCGCGAAATCCGCTTCCCCACCTACGGCAGCACCGGTTTCTCCTGCTCGCGCAAGCAACCGGAAGTGTTCTACGCCTTCACCTCGTTCACCTATCCCACCTCGATTTACCGCTACGACATGGCCTCGGGCGAAAGCACCCTCTACCGCCAGGCCGCCATCGAAGGCTTCAACCCCGAGGACTATGTCACTGAGCAGGTGTTCTTTACTTCCTACGACGGCACCCGCGTGCCCATGTTCGTGGTGCGCCGCGCCGACCTCAAGGCCGACGGCACCAACCCCACCTACATGTACGGCTACGGCGGTTTCAACGTGCCTCTCTATCCCAACTTCAGCGCCAACCGCCTCTACTGGCTCGAACAAGGTGGCATCTTCGTTTACACCAACCTCCGCGGTGGTGCTGAATACGGCGACGACTGGCACGAAGCCGGCACTAAAATGCACAAACTCAACGTGTTCAACGACTTCATCTGTGCTGCCGAGCACATGATTGCCCAAGGTTGGACCACTAAGGATCTGCTCGTGTGCGAAGGCGGTTCGAACGGTGGCCTCTTGGTGGGCGCCGTGGTGAATATGCGCCCCGACCTCTACCGCGTGGCCATTCCCCGCGTGGGCGTGATGGACATGATGCGCTACCACCTGTTCACCATCGGCTGGAACTGGGCCCACGACTACGGCACCGCCAACGATTCGCCCGAGATGGCAGCATACCTCCACGACTACTCGCCCATCCACAACGTGCGCAACGACGGCACCCTTTACCCATCAATCCTCGTTACCACCGCCGACCACGACGACCGCGTGGTCCCCGCCCACTCCTTCAAATACGCTGCCACTCTCCAAGCCAGCAACATCGGCGACCGTCCCCACCTCATCCGCATCGACTCCAAGGCCGGCCACGGCGCAGGCAAGCCCATCTCCAAAGTCATCGACGAGTGGGTCGACATCTACAGCTTCATCTTCGCCAACCTCTCCCTCACCCCCGCCAACTAATCCCTTGCCTCTCAACCATAAACGTAGGACGTAGCCCGCAAAAGCTACGCCCTACGTTTTATGTAAATTCAATTAAAAACGTTGAAAATTGGGCGAAGATTTGGTTGTGTGAAAAATTATTGCTAACTTTGCACCGAAATATTTGCGAAATATCGGTGCTAATAAATCTTAAAATGAATACCGCAATCAGAGGAAATATTAAATCCACAGTTTTGGAGAAGATTGTTGAGAGTCAACCTCATTCAGTTTTCTTCATTGCTGATTACACGGATTTGGGTGCGGCTGAAACTATACGAAAAATATTGTTTGAAGCCACTCTTCGCGGTATCCTTGAGAAAGCGGCTCACGGTATTTATGTCAAGCCAAAAGTATCCAGATTTGGTAAAGTGCCGATTCCGCTCGAAAAGTTGGCAAAAGAGATTGCCGAACGCGATAAATGCCGGATACTGCCAACAGGAAGCACTGCGGCCAATCTAATTGGATTGTCAACCCAAGTGCCAATGAATTTATCCTATATTACCACCGGCTCAACCAGAACAGTCGAAATAGGCAATCGAAAAATATTTTTTCGCCATGCCTCTCCAAAAAATTTTGCGGCAAAGGGCACAGCAATGCCTTTGCTGATACAAGGATTGCGAGAAATTAGCGAAGAAAACATTGCCGGAGCCGAATTTGAAGCAATTCGGCGGTTTATCGAAAAGCAGCAAGACCCATATCTTCAAGAAGATCTACGTCTCGCGCCGATATGGATTCAACGCATAATCAAAAAAATACTGCAAAATGAAACACTGGCAACAGCTAAGCCATGAGGAGCGGCGCGAAGTCCTCGCAATTACCTCGGCGAAAACACATTTGCCACAATTAGCGGTGGAAAAGGATTGGTGGGTTACAATGGTTTTGAAAGCGTTGACAATGACTCGCCATTTTGGCTTGATGTCATTTAAAGGTGGAACATCATTGTCCAAGGGTTGGAATTTGATACATCGCTTTAGTGAGGATATTGATATAGCATTGTGCCGAGAAGGAGCATTCAGCATTTCATCTACCTCGGGAAATCAGTTGGCAAAAGTTCGGCGTGTTGCTCGTCACTATATAGTTCGTGAACTTCCCAGCGAAATAGCCGAAGCTCTCAAAGGGATGGGTGTCACCGATTTCACAGTTGAGCCGGAAACTACAAGAACTAACCCGGATGGAAGTATAATTGAATTGCGTGCAACAACACATCCATCAACGATATTTGTTCATTACAAATCTGTCTTGCCGGATGTATCGGAGTATTTAGAGCCCAAAGTAAAAATCGAAATCAGTTGCCTTTCGATGGACGAGCCTGTCGAGAATAAAACTTTGCGGAGCCTTATGGCTGATGTACTAATGGATGAGGAGGACGTGGCTGCTCTATTTCCTACTGTTGTTCCGACTCGTACTTTTCTTGAAAAAATGTTCCTCTTACACGAAGAGTTCCAGAAAGAAGCACCGCGGAGCAAGCGAATGAGTCGACACCTCTATGACATTGAAAGGCTGATGGATACCGAATTTGGTAATGCCATAGAGAATAGAGGACTATATGAGAGTGTTGTTGAGCATCGCTCCATTTTCAATAAGGTTGATGGTGTTGATTATTCTTTGCATAAACCATCGAGCATATCGTTCATACCACCGCAAGCATTACTCGCTGATTGGAAGAAAGATTATGAAGCAATGCAAAGACACTTCATATATGACGACCAAAGCCTTCCTTTTCAACAGTTGATACAAAGAATGCAAGAACTAACAGCAAGATTAAGAATGTTAAGTTAACCGATGGTCTTGGCGCTTTAAAGTCGTGCTTTCTGAGCCGGCCATGGCGCCGGCAAGCCCATCTCCAAAGTCATCGACGAGTGGGTCGACATCTACAGCTTCATCTTCGCCAACCTCTCCCTCTCCCCCGCCAACTAATCCCTTGCCACACGTATATGCCGCCCGCGCCGAGGTATCTGGCGTGGGCGGCGGTTGTTCCGCATCTATACATTGAACCCACAAGAGCCGACCATTGTGGGAACGCGGTGATTAAAAATATGTTATAAAACATATTTTATGTAAGTGGTTGAACTTCAATGGATTGTGCTGGCAAAATATAAATTTAAACAAATTTAATATTGAGTTATTTTCCTATTTGACCAAAAAATTGTAACTTTGAGGGAATTTTTCAAGGCAGGTGCCTTCGCAGGTACAACGCTACTTATGTTAAACCCGGAATTACGGCTTTGTAATTCGTTTATTTTGAACTATTTGCGGACTTTCCGCCATTGATATACCTCATGAAACTCTCTCATACTCTTCTTCTTGCAGCATCAATGGCCGTGGCGATGATGAGCGTGCCCACGGCTCAGGGTCAAAACTATCGATTGCCCGGTCAACATACTCGCCAGCATGGCGACCTCATTGCTTCGCAGTCGGCAGGCTCGGTCGAAGTGGATAATACCACTCGCTATCTCGAGGCTCTTTTTGCCGAGGAAGAAGAACCCGAATTCGATATCTACGAAGAAGGTTGGAATAGCGGTTTTGTCAACTGCTATTCGAATGTAGAGGTGCCCTATAGCGCCACTATCGACGTGAGCCACTTTGCTATGCCTCACCCCGGATACGTTACTTCCCCTTACGGTTATCGCCGCCGTTTCCGTCGTATGCACAAAGGCATTGACCTCAAAGCCAATATCGGCGACACAATCTATGCCGCTTTCGATGGACGTGTGCGCATCACCAAATACGACCGCCGCGGTTATGGTTATTATGTGGTTATTCGTCATACCAACGAACTCGAAACCATCTACGGCCACTTGTCGAAATTCTTGGTTGAACCTGACCAAAACGTCCGTGCAGGTCAGCCCATTGCCCTTGCCGGCAACACCGGACGCTCCACCGGCTCCCACCTCCACTTCGAAACTCGCTATATGGGCTATGCTATAAACCCCGCAGCCATCTTCGACTTCCCCAACCAAACAACTCACACCGACCAGTACACTTTCACTAAGGATACTTACCAAAACGCTCGCAACTTCTCGCCCGAGGCCAACGATGCATACGCACAAGAATATCGCCGCACTCACAAAGTACAATACGGCTCCGGTTCATCTTCGCGCAGCAATCGCTCATCGGCTTCCGGCTCCAAAACCTATACAGTGCGCCGCGGCGACTCTCTCTCTCGCATTGCCCAGCGCAATGGTACGTCTGTGCGCCAGTTGTGTCGCTTGAATGGCATCAGCGCTTCCGCCACCTTGCGCATAGGCCAAAAACTACGTATCCGCTAATCAAATAATTAAATAAATAAGCCTTACACTTACCATGTGTGAGGCTTTTATTGTATAAATATGAAACGCTTCACACGCATCGTCGCATTGGCCGTAGCACTCATTGCAGTGGTGGTAAACACCTCGGCTAAATCCTATTCCGAAAAAGACTTTCGCAAATTGATTGCTCGCTACGATGTGGCAGACACAGTGATGCACGCCCCATCGGCCGGTGCTTTCTGGAGTCTGCTCCAGCGTACCAATCGCAATTATTTAGATGCATATAAATCACTCTCAGGCGATGGCGATAAAGACCTCAAGCGCGATATGCAAGCGCTGTTGGCACAGTGCGGCGAGTATTTCCGCAACGTCCCTACACGCCTCGACCTCGAACCCATGGCCGAGGAAGTAGTGCAGTATAGCGGTCTCCGTGCCATAAATCCAATTGCCATCCTCAGCGTTACGCGCGAACCCGACGTAGCCTTCTTCGGATATTCCAACGGGTACATTTTTATGACCGAAGGCTTATATAATATGGTCAACGGCAACCCAATCGACATCCAATCGCTATTCGCCTGCGAGGCTGCACATTCCGCCTTGCAACACGTTTATGCTCATGCTCGATGGGAGAAAAAACGGCGCAATCGAGCCCGCTTTTGGGGCATTTTCGGCGCTGCCGTGCTCACCACCGTCACTATTGCTGCCACACACGACTGTCCCGACTGCACTGTCGACGCTATCTGGTTCGGCGCCATGCTCGCCACCATGGTAATCAATGGCACCGAGCAACAACGCTACCTCATGCAATATACCCCCGAACAAATATTCGAGGCCGACATCGTGGCATATCGATTTATGGAATGGGCCGGATATGGCGACGCATACATCCGCGCCCTCCAGCGCGCCGGATACGCTATGGATGCCGAAAATCCACTTGGCGACGAGGCTCCCGAAGTCAGCACTCGCATCGCTTTGCTCCGCTACATGGCAGCCAATCCCAACCTACGCCATAAAGTCAAAGCCAACAACCTCGCCTCCCGCCTCCACTAACCGGCTTTTACTTGATGAACTGTTTTTTAGTATTATTATATAAGCGAAGCGGCAAACATCTGTTCGCCGCTTCGCACTTATTTAATAGTTGTTGAATTACATATTCATGCCACCATCCACTTGGATAACTTGACCCGAAACGTATGACGACATATCAGATGCCAAGAAGAGAGCCACATTGGCGATGTCTTCAACTTGACCGCCACGGCGCAGAGGTATTTTCTTGCACCATTCGTCGCGAACGTCTTGGGGAAGTGCGGCTGTCATCGCTGTTTCGATAAAGCCCGGTGCGATAGCGTTGGCGCGGATGCCGCGTGAACCAACTTCTTGTGCAATACTCTTTGCCAAAGCAATCAAACCGGCTTTTGATGCTGCGTAGTTGGATTGACCGGCATTGCCGTGAACACCTACCACCGAAGCCATGTTGATGATGGAGCCGCTACGTTGGCGCATCATGATGGGGAGCACGGCATTGATGAAGTTGAAGGCGCTCTTGAGGTTTACTGCGATTACAGCGTCCCATTGTTGTTCGGTCATACGCATCATCAGACCATCTTTGGTGATGCCGGCATTGTTGACCAAGATATCGATACGGCCGAAGTCTTCTTTCACTTGCTTCACCACTTCGGCGGTTTGAGCGAAGTCGGCAGCGTTGGAAGCATAGCCTTTGGCCTTAACGCCGAGGGCTGCGATTTCAGCCTCAGTGGCTTGGCCATTCTCGTCGATTACTAAGTCAGTGAATGCTACATTAGCACCTTCTTGAGCGAAGCGGATAGCAAGAGCCTTGCCGATACCGCGTGCTGCGCCGGTGATGAGCGCAGTTTTTCCTTCGAGTAATTTCATATAAGTAAGTTTTAATAGTTTTCCATTGAGATTGCAAAGTTACAAATTTTATTGCACATAGGCAAATCTACATTCCGCCTACTCTCGGTTGAGTGACATCCTCCGATGTTTATAAAAATGTTTTACAACATAATCGTATAGCATGTAAACATTATTTAACACTTTTGCAATCCGTTGACAATCAACGCGATATGTAATTATTGTGTGGATTGTATAAAAATGCAACAAAAAAAAGTGCTAAAAAATTTTTTCAATCCAAAATAATCGCTTAACTTTGCATCAGTTTTTGAAGCACTAAACAATTGTTTAACATTTAATCAAAAAAAGAAAATGAAAAAGTTAGTTCTCATGCTCGCTGTTGCTTTCAGCGTATCTCTCTTCTCCTGCGGTGGTAACGCCGAAAAAGAATGCTGCGACTCCTGCTGCGCTGATTCCGCTGCTCCCGTTGAAGAAGTAGTTGACACCACCGTAGCTGACACCACCGTAGCTGACACCGCTGCTGTTGTTGCTGAATAATACGAGCAAACTCAAACGAAAAAGATAAGTCGACCCTCGGGCCGACTTTTTTATTGTGTACCTACCGCTCGGTAGGCATGGGTGAGGACGGCAGGCGATGGCAGGCGCTTCCGCGCCGCTCGGCTACTGCCTCGCTACAGGACCCACGGCTTCTTGTTGGGGTGGTCAATCGGCTACGCCGTTGGGGTATTGGCGGAAGTATTCGTCGGCGGTGTGGTCGAGTTCGTCGTACCATTCCTCTCCGAAGCGGCGGATGAGAGGCTCCTTCAGAAATTTGTAGGCGCGAACACCGAGTTTGCGGCCCAATACTTCGGCGCAGTGGCATATTTTCCAGCGGTGGAAGTTGACAGCGGTGAAGTCGGCGTATTCTTTTACGCGCACGGGGTAAAGGTGGCACGATACAGGCTTCATAAAGTTTACGCGACCTTGGCGGAAAGCGCGTTCGATGGCGCAATGGCACATTCCACCCGGCTCGTAGCAGGTAAACACGCAATTGCGTCCGTCGACGATAGAGGTGACTAAGTCACCTTCTTCATCGATGTATGCCACCCCGTGTTCTTTAATTTCGCGTTGGGCGGCGGGCATAAGGTCATCAAATATTTCCGGCAAAATATCTTCGATTTGTCGGCGTTCGTCTTCGGTGATAGGTGCTCCGGCATCGCCTTCGATGCAACATTCACCGAGGCATTTATCGAGGTCGCAGCAGAAGTAGCGTTCGAGCAAATCAAGACTGACAAGTGTATTTTGAATTTCAAGCATATACATGGGAATTAGTTGGCGGTGGATGCTAAAGCCACTGAAATGAGGCGGTCGGTGCGGTCGACCGGACCGCGAGTATAAACTTTAATGAGATATTCGTTGGTGGTTTGATATTTGTTGCCTTCGATGATGCGAGGTGTCCCAATTGTGGAGCCTGACGGCACGGCTAAGTATTGATAGTTGTAAGCACCTTGCTTGAGCAGCACGGCTTTTTCGTAGCGGCCGGTGGCGGGGTTGAAGGGAACCACTGCCCCTTGGTCGAAGCGACGGCAAGTGAAGTCGCCATCGAGGTAAATGGTCCAGTCGCTGAGTTCCGGCTGGTCAAGGATGAAATGCACCACCGCATAGTCGGCTTCGGTGTCGGAGTCGGAGGAGTTGTATTCGCGAATGAAGAAGCGCCCATGCTGGGTGCTGTCGTAGGCATAACTGCGGCCGAACCGCGCTTCGTCGGTGAATAGGGTGAAGTGATAATAGGGGTGGAGGTATTCGATACGGTCCACTCCGATTGAAGGAAATTGGGTGGAAATGATTTCCATACGACGATATTCGTTGCCGGCCTCGAAGATGAGCGGGTCGGAGTGCTCGAAGATGGCAGTGTGTCCGCTGAGGCGCAATGGGTGAATGAGTGTCACTTCGTTGTCGGTGCGTCCGTTTTGTTGCACCACTACTTTTAAGTCGTTGAATGGGTTGGCCACATGGGCGCGTTCCGTCCCTACAGAAATCGACAGTTGCTGATGTTGGTCGTTGTAGTCGATGTCGGTGCGCGAAGATATTTCCACGGCCACATCGGCCACTTGCTCGCTGAGCATAGTGCGCACTTGGAGCCACACCTCGTCGGGATTGTCCTCAGAGTATACTTCCAAGAGGTAATTACCTGAAAGGGTGGGGGATATATCCTCGTTTGGGAAGGAGAAATGATAGTTGACATAGTGCACGGTGGTGGCGCGCGAGAAAGCGTAATCCTCGATAGCACTTTCGTTGAAGCCATCGAGCCATTCGCTCTCGGCAATGCTCGACGGTTGCCAATCGGCATCGCAACGCACGGCTCGATAGCGCAGATAAGAGCGGTCCTCGGCCAATTGGTCGAAACTAATGTCGAGCCATTCGCCTGCGCCGAGCACCACCATCGGCGGAGCAAAAATGTTGTCGGCGAAAGTGACGCGCAAGGTGCGCACATCGTCGCGGAAGATGCCGGTCGATGTGTCGCGAGCCAGTGCTGATAACGCCGTGACTGTCAACGCTATTAGTATGTAAATCAGGCGCTTCATCGCCAATCTATCGGTTGCTGGCCGTGAGCCTTAAGGTAGTCGTTGGCCAAGGTGAAATGGTGGTTGCCGAAGAAGCCGCGCGAGGCCGATAAGGGCGATGGGTGTGCCGAGGTAAGCACCAAATGGCGCGAGCGGTCGATGCCTTGACCCTTGCGGATGGCGTAGTTGCCCCATAAAAGGAACACTATGTTGGAGCGCTCGGCCGAAAGTTTGGCGATTATGGCATCTGTGAACTGCTCCCACCCTTTGCCACGGTGTGATGCTGCATCGCCGCGTCCTACGGTGAGCAACGAGTTCAGCAGAAGCACACCTTGGTTGCTCCATCGCCGCAGGTCGCCCGATGGCAGCGGCTCTACGCCCACATCCGAACGTATCTCTTTGAAAATATTGACCAACGATGGCGGGAAGGGTACGCCATCGTACACCGAAAAGCAGAAGCCATTGGCTTGCCCCGGCTCGTGATACGGGTCTTGACCAACGATTACCACTTTCACTTTGTCGAACGGGCATGCGTCCAAAGCCGCAAAAATGCGTCCGGCCGGAGGATATACCTCGCCTTCACTATAGGCTTGGCGCACAAACTCTGCCAACTTGGTGAAATAGGGGCTACTCCACTCTGATTGAAGAGCGCGTTGCCATGAGGGATGTATTCTGATGTACATAATTTGCGATATTTTTTGCAAAACTACAAAAAAAGCCGTAAATTTGCACCATCAAAACCGGAAAAAGTTTACATGCTCCTGTAGTTTAATGGATAAAATTTCGGATTCCGGTTCCGACGATAAGGGTTCGATTCCCTTCGGGAGTACTACCACAGGCCTGATAATCATTCGGTTGTCAGGCTTAATTATATGATAAACGAGCAATTACTAAATACAATAATCGGGAAGCCGACCGAGCAGCCTGTTGTGGGACGATTTGCACCGTCGCCCACCGGTCGTATGCACTTAGGCAACGTATACGCTGCCTTGATGTCGTATATGTCGGCTCGCACTCGAGGAGGCCGCTGGATTGTGCGCATTGAGGATATCGACACCCAACGTTCGCGCCGTGAATACGCCGAACAACTGCTCGATGACCTTCAATGGCTCGGCCTAATCCCTGATGGCGAAGTAGAATACCAATCCGACCGCTTCCACATATATAATATGTATCTCACCCAGTTGGCTGATGCCGGAATGGTGTACCCCTGTCGCTGCACCCGAGCCGAAATTATGGCCTCGGCACCGCACCAAAGCGACGGCCATGTGGTCTACTCCGGCCGATGCCGCCCGGCTAATCCCTGTTATGATGCCAACTTGCTGAGTGAGACGCTGCGTTTGCGCGTGGAACCCGGTGCTGTCGAAGAATTTTCCGACGACATATATGGAACGCAGCGTGTCGATGTTGGAGCCGAGTTCGGCGACTTCGTGTTGCGCCGTCGCGACGGAATGTGGGCCTACCAGTTTGCAGTGGCTATTGACGATGCCTTGATGGGTGTGACCGAAGTGGTGCGCGGCGACGACCTCTTGCTCTCTACTGCGCCTCAACGCTATATCCAACACCTCTTAGGCCTACCTTGCCCCAATCGCTATGTGCATCTACCCTTATTGCGCAACGTTGCCGGCCAACGCCTCTCCAAACGCGATGGCAGCCTATCCCTCTCCTCCCTGCGCCTCACCCATTCCCCCGAAGCAGTCCTCGCCAAAGTCCTCGCCGCCGCCTCCCTCCCCACCTCCCTCCTCTAAGCATTGTCCCTCTTACGAAAGAGTGGCAATTTGGTGGAAAATTGTGGGAAAAGGGCGGATTTCTTGATGGTTTCGATTTTTTTTTGTAACTTTGCGGTCTGAAAATGAAATCTCAAGCTATGGCTAATCAAGAAATTGATTATATTTTTGAAACAAGTTGGGAGGTTTGCAACAAGATTGGCGGCATTTACACTGTGCTGTCGACCAAGGCGCAAAGCCTACAACGATTGTACAAAGACAAGGTAATTTTTATTGGTCCTGATGTGTGGACGGAAGCCCATCCGGCGGCCGACTTTAAAGAAAACAAAGCGTTATTGCGCGGCTGGCGCTCGCAGGGTGTATTGCCCGAGGGCGTGGAAGTGCGCATCGGCCGATGGGAAGTGCCCGGCAGCCCAATAGCAATATTGGTGAAATTTGATGCTATGTATGCCTCCAAGGACCAATGTTACGGTCGTATGTGGGAACTCTACGGAGTGGACTCGCTGCATGCTTACGGCGATTACGACGAAGGGTGCGCCTTTGCGCGCGCCGTGGCCGCCGTAATCGAAAGTATTGTAACATATCTCGGCAAGAAAGCCGCTCGTTGCATCGCTCATTTCAACGAGTGGACCACCGGTATGGGCCTGTTGGTTTTGAAAGACCGTATGCCGCAGGTGGCCACCGTGTTCACAACCCATGCCACCAGCATTGGCCGTAGCATTTGCGGCAACGGTAAGCCCCTTTACGACTATCTACATAATTATAATGGCGACCAAATGGCCGCTGAACTGAATATGCAGTCGAAACACTCGTTGGAGAAGGCTGCAGCGCATGCCGCCGACTGCTTCACTACTGTGAGCGACGTGACGGCTGAAGAATGTGCGCAATTGTTGGAACGCCGTCCCGACGTTGTGACTCCCAATGGCTTTGAGCCGGGCTTTGTACCTGCGCCTGCTCGCTTTGACAAGGCTCGCAAAGAAGCGCGAGCCCAACTTCTGAAGGTGGCACGCGCTCTGACCGGCCGACAATTCACTGACGACACATTCATCGTAGCCACTTCGGGTCGTTGTGAGTTCCGCAACAAAGGTATCGACGTATTTTGCGATGCGATGGCTCGCTTGACCGACCGCGGTAGCGCTCGTCAAGTGTTGGCATACGTGATGGTACCCGCATGGTGTGCCGGAGCGCGCGCCGACCTCGGTGAGGCTTTGGCCAACGGCAACGAATTGCCCCTGAGCGATGCTGTAATCACTCATAATCTGCACAACTACAATGATGATCCGGTGTGCCAACGCATCCACCAATTAGGTTTTGCGCGCGAAAACCTCGAAAGCAACGTGACACTCATCTATGTGCCTTGCTATCTCAATGGGAATGACGGCATCTTCAATCGCTCTTACTACGACCTGCTGATAGGTATGGACCTCACCGTGTTCCCGTCCTACTATGAGCCGTGGGGCTACACCCCGTTGGAGAGTGTGGCCTTCGGTGTGCCCACCGTCACCACTTCGCTGTCGGGCTTCGGCCAATGGGCTCGCACCGCTGCTTCAGCCACATTCGTCGACTGCGGCGTAGAGGTAATCGAACGAACCGATGGTAATTACGAATATGTGGCCGATGCTATTGCCCAACATGTGCAAGCGCTCACCGCTGCCGACAACCAAACTCGCACACTCTACTCCCAAGCGGCTCGCGCCACTGCAGCGGCCGCCGATTGGAGCCACTTCATTAAATATTATGTCGAGGCATTCAAAATTGCCTTTCGCAACAATAATACGAAATAATCACAATTTTTACAGAAATTATATCATATGAAACTTCCGGTAAGCCGAACTAATGCTCCCGTATTGCGTGACATTACCGTTCAAGCCACTCTTCCCTCGCAACTCAAACCGCTCGAGGAAATTGCCCGCAACCTTTGGTGGGTATGGAACAGCGAAGGTAAATCGCTCTTCCGCGACCTCTGCCCCGAACTTTGGCGCCGCACCGGCGAAAACCCCGTAATGCTGCTCCAACGCATCTCTTCGGAACGTATCGACGAAATTTTGGCCGATACCTCTTTGATGGACCGTATCGCCCAGGTATATCGCAAAATGCGCGAATACTTGGCTCAACCTATGCGTAAGGATGTGCCCTCTGTGGCATATTTCTCTATGGAATATGGTCTGTGCAACTGCCTGAAAATCTACTCCGGCGGCCTCGGCGTGCTCGCCGGCGACTACATCAAGGAAGCATCCGACTCCTGCATCGACATGACTGCTGTCGGCTTCTTGTATCGCTATGGCTACTTCACTCAATCACTGAGCGTTGACGGCCAACAAATCGCTAACTACGAAGCACAAAACTTCAACCAACTCCCCATCGAACCGGTGCTGGACAACAATGGCAACCCCATGGTGCTCGACGTGCCCTTCCCCGGTGGTCGCTTCGTTTATGCCCACATCTGGCGCGTGAACGTAGGCCGTATGAAACTCTATCTGCTCGATACAGACTTCGACGCTAACAGCGACTTCGACCGTCAAATCACTCACCAACTTTATGGTGGCGACTGGGAAAACCGCATCAAGCAAGAATATATGCTCGGTATCGGCGGCGTGCTGATGCTCAAAAAACTCGGCATCAAGGCCCAACTCTATCACTGCAACGAAGGCCACGCCGCTCTGCTCAACCTCCAACGTTTGGTGGACTATGTGCAAGAAGAGCACCTCGACTTCAATGTAGCCCTCGAAATGGTTCGCGCCACTTCGCTCTACACTGTGCACACTCCCGTGCCCGCCGGCCACGACTACTTCGACGAAGCCCTCTTCGGCAAGTACATGGGCGAATTCCCCGGCAAACTCGGCATCTCCTGGGGCGAACTCATCGACATGGGCCGCGAAAACCCCGGCACCAACGAACGCTTCTGCATGAGCACTTTCGCTCTGAACACCTGCCAAGAAGCCAACGGCGTGAGCTACCTCCACGGCGAAGTATCCAAGAAAATGTTCGCCGGCATCTGGAAAGGCTACTCCTGGGAAGAATCCCACGTGGGCTACGTGACCAACGGTGTGCACATGCCCACCTGGGCCGCTTCCGAATGGAAAGAATTCTACATGAACAAACTCGGTCCGGAAGTATTCTCTGACCAAAGCAATCCCGAAGTGTGGCGCGGCATCTACAATGTGCCCGACGAAGAAATCTGGAACATGCGCACCTTGTTGAAGAATAAATTCATCAACTTCGTGAAGCGCGACTTCCGCGAAAAATGGCTCGCAAACCAAGGTGACCCCTCGCGCGTTATGGAAGTGCTCGACCGCATCAATCCCAACGCGCTGATTATCGGTTTCGCTCGTCGTTTTGCTACTTACAAACGTGCACATCTGCTGTTCACCGACCTCGAACGCCTCGCTCGCATCGTGAACAACCCCCAACGTCCCGTGCAATTCATCTTCTCGGGTAAGGCTCACCCCGCCGACGGCGCCGGTCAAGGTCTTATCAAAAAAATCACTGAAATTTCGCATCGCCCCGAATTCCAAGGAAAGATTATCTTCTTGGAAGACTACAATATGACCGTTGCCAAGCGACTGGTGACCGGTGTCGACATCTGGCTCAACACCCCCACTCGCCCCTTGGAAGCATCGGGTACCTCAGGCGAAAAAGCCGAAATGAACGGTGTGCTTAACTTCTCCGTGCTCGACGGCTGGTGGTACGAAGGCTACCGCTTCAACGAAAAAGCCGGTTGGGCCCTCACCGACAAACGCACCTTCAAAGACCAAGCTCAGCAAGATAAACTCGACGCTGCTACTATCTACAACATGCTCGAGAACGAAATCATCCCCCTGTACTTCGAAGTGAACTCCAAAGGCTACTCGCCCCGCTGGATTGAGTACATCAAAGGCTCCATCGCCGACATCGCTCCCCACTTCACTATGAAGCGCATGATCGACGACTACATCGACCGCTTCTACAGCAAGGAAGCTGCCCGCGCTAAAAAGCTCGCCGCTCACGACTTCGCCAAAGCTCGCGAAATCGCCGCTTGGAAAGAACGCGTGGCCGCCGCTTGGGATGGCATCAAGGTGCTCGACGTGCGCCAAAGCGTCGACGCCGGCACCCGTTCGGCCAACGAGCCCTACCGCGTGGAAATCACCCTCGACACCAACGGCCTCGGTCGCGACCTCGGCATCGAACAAGTAGCCTACCGCTACGAAGACGGCCAAGAAAGCCTCCACTCCGTGCGCCCCTTCAAGGTGGTGAAAGAAGAAGGCAGCATCGTCACCTTCGAACTCAGCGCCCGCACCAAAGATGCCGGTATCTTCAAATACGGTTACCGCATCTTCCCCAACAACGAAGCCCTGCCCCACCGCCAAGACTTCGCCTTCACCCGCTGGATCTAATCCCCACATCCATACCGCAAGCAGCGCCCGCCCTCACCCGGCGGGCGCTACTTTTTAACTTAATCCGGCTGGAAAAATTTGCGTTGATATGGTATCCGGAGTAGTTCGGCTTCCGCCTCACCACAGGACTCGCCGCGGATGGGGCGCTTCCGCGCCGCTCGGCTGCCGCCTCGCCACAGGACTCGCCGCAGGTGGGGCGGCGAGGCGCTTCGCTGCGCCGAGCCACAATGGTTAGCGGCGGTTGGCTTGTTTATGGAGGAGGCGTTCGAACTTGCGACGCATGGCGCGGTTGCACTCGCCCAGCGCGGGGAGGTGGTTGGCGATGTAGGTGATGTCGTCGGCGGTGATGGCG
>SFNM01000103.1 GCA_004552725.1 Bacteroidales bacterium
ATGGGCAATAATTTCCGTGCCTCCGGCATCGAAAGCATCGACGTAGATAGTTTCACTCAAGGCGTGAGCGCTGTTTTTGCCGGCGCTCAACCCCGTATGTCATACGCCGAAGCAAAACAAATCATCCAAGAATTCTTCACTAAGATGCAAGAGATGCAGCAAGCCGCTGCTGAGCAACAAGCCAAAATCAATGCCGAAAAAGGTCAAAAATACCTCGCTGAAAACGGCGCTCGCCCCGAAGTGAAGACCACTTCTTCCGGCTTGCAATACGAAGTGCTCGAAGCCGGCACCGGTGCTCAACCCGCTGCCTCCGACTCCGTGACCGTGCACTATACAGGCCGCCTCATCGACGGAACCGTGTTCGACTCCAGCGTTGAACGCGGCGAACCCGCCACCTTCGGCGTGAGCCAAGTAATCCCCGGATGGGTCGAAGCACTGCAAATGATGAAAGAAGGCGATAAATGGCGCCTCCACATCCCTTCCAACCTCGCTTACGGCCCTCAAGGCGTGCCCGGCATCGGTCCTAACGAAACTCTTATCTTCGACGTTCAACTCATCTCCGTCAACAAGAAATAATGTTGCGCAAAACAGCATCTGCCGTATTGGCACTCGCCATGGCCACTGCCGTAGCACAATCTAATGCGCTCAATCAAGCCATCGCCGTGCTCTTAGGCGCTAATATCCAGGCTTCGCTCCTACATCTGCAGGACCAAGGCATCAACTACGACCGCTCCGAGGTGTTGAATACCTTGCAAGCATACCTTCATGGCGACTCTGTAGACGTTACACCGCAACAAGCGCAGGTAATCTTGCGCGACGCCTTCGATGCCCACGACCGCGAACTTGCTGCCGCCGAAACTGCTTTCATCGACTCCATTGCAGCCCTGCCCAATGCCGCTCGCACTCCCTCCGGATTAGTGTTCATCGTGCTCAATCCCGGCCAAGGCGACTTACCCACCGAAGCCGATACCGTCGAACTCACCTACACCGCCCGATTATCCTCCGGCGAACTGTTCGACGAGTCGACCGAACCGGTGCAATTCCCCGTGGAAGGCCTGGTGCCCGGTTTCTCCGAAGGTCTCTGCTTGATGCAGCCCGGCGGCTCTTATCGGCTGGTCATACCCGCTGAATTGGGCTACGGCGCACAAGGCGTGCCCGGTGTAATCCCCGGGGGCGCTGCCTTAGACTTTAACGTCAACCTCATTAGAATTGTAAAATAACTCTTAACTTACATAAACAATGAAAAAAACGCTTTTTGCTGCCGGCGCTGCTTTGCTCTTGCTCGCCTCAGCATGCACTCAAGCACCCGAAGAAGGCCAACAGCCTAAATTCGCCGCTTCGCCCGAAATTTGCGACACCATCACCTCATATTATGGCTTCATGGTTGGGTCGTATATGCTTGGCGACTTCCAACAATTCAAACCCGAAAACCAATCCGAGCAAGTCAAGAACGACATCGTGCGCGGATTGCGCATCGGCCTTTCGCAAGGCACATCGCAAGGCACTATCATTGGCTTGCAAGTCGCTACCAAAGTACTTAGCGAAATCGATGATTACGAACAACAATTCGGCGTGAAAATCGACCGCGCTCGCTTCCTCAAAGAATTTATCAAATCTTTCAGCGCCGACAGCCTCGATATGGAAACTATGCGCGATATCAACGTGCAAATGAACCGTATCTTCAACGACCTTCAACAGCAAGCACAGGCTTTCCAAGACGAACTCGACGCTAAATCGCCTGCGGCAGTGCAAAACGAACGTGCCGGTCAAACATTCCTCGACAAACTCTGCCAATCCGACCCCGAAGTGAAGACCACCGAAAGCGGCCTCCGCTACAAAATCACTACTCCCGCTACCGCTGAAGTGGAAATCAACGACCAAACCACACTCACTCTCCACTACACCGGCCGCTTCATCGACGGCACCGTGTTCGACTCCAGCGTAGAACGCGGCGAACCCGCCAAATTCCAACCCTCACAAGTAATCCCCGGCTTCGGCGAAGGACTCAAACTCCTTGGCCCCGGCGCTAAAGCCACCCTTTACATTCCCGGCAACATTGCCTACGGTATCAAAGGTGTGCCACAAATCGGCATCGGCCCCAACCAACTCCTCATCTTTGAAGTTGAAATCATCGAAGTAGCCGAGTAAGTTGTATAGATAATATAGGCTGTAGGGATGCGCTGTTTGGCCGCCCCTACAGCCTTTTTTCAATCTTAGCGACGTATGATTACCTCCCTGCGATGTATCGCCTTGCGCACCATTAAATACAACGACCGCCATTGTATCGTCTCCGTTTGGAGCGAGCAAATGGGGCGCGTCGGATTGTTGGTGTCGGCCGGAAACGGCCGCGAAGACCGCCGACGTCGCGCTCTGATGATGCCCCTCGGCATGTTTGAATGTCAAGGCTCAATTCGCCCCGGTAGCGACCTGTTCAAAATCACCGACGTCGCCCCGCTATATGTGCCGGCCACTCTCACCGATAGCCCCGCTCGCTCGGCCGTGGCCATGTTCATAGCCGAAGTAATCGAACGTACCTTGCACGACTCACCTCCCGATGCTACGCTTACCAACGCCTTGTTCTCGGCCGTGCAACTGCTCGACTGCCTGCCCTCCGGTGCCGATGTAGCATCATTTCCCATCACCTTCCTTTGCCATTTGGCTCGGCTGTTGGGTATCGCTCCCAATGTTGACCAATGGCAGCGGGGTTCATTCTTTGACATGAGCGATGGCCGCTTCCGGCGCTCCGCACCTCTCGACCACCTCGCTTTACAGCCCGCTGAGGCGCGCATCGCCGCCCTCGTGATGCGCTCCGACTTCCGCACTGCCGGACGCCTCCCTCTCAACCGCCAACTCCGTCGCACTATCCTCGACAAACTCCTCCAATACTACAGCATCCACCACTGCGACCTCACCACCTTGCGCACCCTCCCCATCCTACAGTCACTCTTCTAAGCATTAGACGGGATTTGGGGTCTTTGCCTCACCAAAGGAGTAGGTGTGATTAAGTGAATAGGCGTTTTTTGCTAAAAATGTTTAAATTGGAATAAATTGTGAAGAATAATTGGGTAATTGCAATAAAATTGCTACCTTTGGGGGAGTTTTTTCTGAAATTATAATATTTTGCCTGTTTATGCAAAACTACCCTAATAACCCAATCTTCAAATTATCACTTGGCTTGGCTATGTGCCTTTGCCCGATTGTAGCGTCAGCGGCCACGGGTCAAACTGTCGCTTTCTATGAATTCACTAATGATGTGTCGACCCTCGGTTGGTCGGCTGTAGATACTAACGAAGATGGGATTACCTGGGGCTTTACCGAATATCTTAACGGCTTGGCTTACATAGGTAATACCACAGATAAAGCATCCGACGACTGGCTGTTTTCGCCTGCACTAACGCTCGATGGCGGCACCGACTATTTGCTTCAATATACAGTGGCTCTGCGAGGTTGTTTTGCTCCGGAAACCTTAGACTTTTATATCGGAGACCAACCGAATGTTGGCTCGATGACCCGCCAATTGGTGAGTGAGGTTTATGATTTCGAGGCCGGCAAGGTGACTCGTTACTGCCATGTGCATCTCGATACCCCTAAACCCATTATCTATGTGGGCTTGCACCACAGTGCGCCGGCGGCCAACGGGGTTATGTCGCTTAAGCGTTTTCGTGTGAGCACTGCCGACCCTCAGCAGCCCGATGCCATATATTCCATGGCCGTGGTGCCGAATAAAACCGCGGGCACACTCAAAGTGAAGTGGCTCAATCCTGAGCGTGATGTCAACAACGCTCATATCTCCACTGCGATGAGTGCGAGTGTAGCGGTAAACGGTGTGGAAGTGGCAACTGCCGATAATTGTATAGCCGGCGAGGAGAGTTCCGTAGTGATTACCCCCGAGGTGTTAACCGGCAAAATCATCGTGTCGGTAACTACTGCCATCGACCCATCCAAGCCTGCAGTAGCCACAGAAATGATAGTGGACCTTGACGATGAGGCCGGTCCGCAAACCCTCGAAGCCAACTTTAGCATCAATACGCGTGAAGAATTTGCCGATTGGACCGTGCTCAATGCCGATAACAACGCCAACCAATTCAAATTCGACTACGGCTCGGCCTATCTGCAAGGCTCCGGGAAATGTAACGATTGGCTCATCACTCCGGCTGTGGAACTCACTTCCGGCACTCGTTATCTTATCCGCTACAAAGCCAAAACCTCCGGTACGCAATATTATGCCGATTTCAGCATCCGTGTGGGTCAATCAGCCACTGCCGAAGGCCAAACACAAATAATCGACAAGCAAACCAAATTGTTGCAGAACGGTTTCGGCGAGTTCGCCACCGTTCAATTCTCAGTTGATGCCGACGGCACTTACTATGTTGGCTTTAACGCTACATACGTAGGCAACTCACTCGATATCAAGGATGTGCAAGTATATTCAATCGCCCCCGGCGGCGAATTTGCCGACCCCGAATTGTCGCATCCGTATTATGCCGACAATATCTCCGACGACCTCGACAACGGCCTTATTGCTGATGCCATTAACACCTACAACAAGCGCATTTCCAGCGAAGGCGTGGAACTTTACATCGCTTCCACCGCTGCCCTTATCGATGAATACACCACAGCGCCCAACGGTTTGTTCCACATCCCGTATGCCAACGGCGCTTACTCTATCGATGTGAAAATCCCCGACTTGGGTGGTATGTTTGGCGGCGGTGCTTGCTATCACAATGGCAAAATTTATTGCAACGAATACGACTATAAGAGTGATTTCCAAGCCATTCACCCCGTATGGAAAATCTTTGATGCCTCTACTTTTGAACTTTTGAGCGAAACCGCACTGCCCGACAACGGCCAGGCCACAACGAAGGCTCTCACTTACTGCCCCGATAACGACCGTATCTATGGCTTCAACCGCGATTATAGCGACACACGATTGGTGGAAATCGACCCCTCTACCGGTGCAATATCCTTTATTTCCGGGGTACTTGACCCGCATAAGAATTTTGTGGCTATAACGGCTACCACCGATGGTCAACTGCTCTGCATCTATCTCAGAGAAGACTACATTACCGGCGACCAAACTCATTATTTGGCTCGTATAGACCGCACCACAGGCCGTATTGTCACCATCGGCCAAATCACCGGAGTGAACCTCCTGCCCGAGGATATTCTCTACAATATGAAATTCCGCCAGGCTATGTATGTGAACCATTCCGACGGTTCCATCTATTGGACCTTCGGCTCCTCATCAATGGCCATCGGCTCGGAATACTTGCCTACCTTCCGCATCAATCCCATCAGCGCCAATGCCACATTGTGCCACTATCTCACGTCGGTGAGCGCAGTTTCCGGTGCATTCTTCATCGAGCCGGATATCAATGCACCCGCAGTAGTGACCGATGTGAAGTACGTCAACGACCCCGACGGTGCTAACTCCGGCGTGCTCTCGTTCACCATGCCCACAACCACTTACAATGGCCAAGCGCTTGAGGGTGAGATTACTTACACCATCGTAGAAGCCGAAGGCAAACTGTCGTTCTTGGACTATGCAGCGCCCGGTTCGCAAGTGACTTTGCCGCTGGAAGGCGCCAACGGCATCTTCAACATCTCTGTTACTTGCGCCAACGATGCCGGCACCTCTGCAGCCATCGACTATGAGTTCTTGGTAGGTTGGGACACCCCGGCAGCGCCTACCAATGTGACACTCGTAGACGAAGGTCTGGACATTACCCTTACATGGACAGCACCTGCTGCAGGCCTCCACGGTCAGCCCTACAATTCGGCAACTTTGCGCTACATCGTGCTCAACTATATGACCGGCGACGTGCTCGCTCGCGGGCTCACCGAATGTACTTTCTCACTCACCGCCGACCCGGCTCTGCGTCGCCATTGCTACGCTATTTATAGCGCTGTAGAGGATACCCCGGTGGCCGGTGCATTGTCCAATTCGGCTGTGGTGGGCGATCCCATCGAACCTCCTTTCGGCGGTGTGTTCCAGAACCGTGACGATTTTTATAATTACTACACCATAATCGACGATAATCGCGACCGTAGCACCTGGGGCTACGACTCATCTACCGGTGCCGCAATGTACTTCTATAGTTACTATAACGATGCCGATGATTGGCTGATTTCACCACCTTTACGCCTCAAAGCCGGCGAGGAATACACCCTGCAATTCGGTGCGTTCTCTTCCAATGCTGATTACCTTGAAACTATGGAAGTGGCGTTGTTGATGGGCAAAACCGTGAGCGATGTGATGTATAATCTAATTGCAATCGACCCGGTGCCCGCGCTCGACGAAGAAAACAATCTCACAATGTACAACATTCCGATTACAGTGGATAGCGACGGTGTGTATAACTACGGTTTCCACGTCACTTCACCCGCCTATAGCGAATACTTGGTGCTTTACGATATTCGCTTACTCG
>SFNM01000022.1 GCA_004552725.1 Bacteroidales bacterium
CCGCCTTCGTAGCGGTGGGCGCGGGCATCGGCGAGCGATTGGCGGGTAAGGTCATTGGGCTCCGAATAGGCCACGTTGATTAGAATGCACTCGATGAAATTATTGAGGCTACGGTGCTCTTTCTTAGCCATTTGCTTCAGCCTTTCAACTAAAGCAGAATCAAGCCGAAACATAGTCGGTCGTTTTTGTGATACAGTTGCTTCCATAATGATATACAATTTAATGCAAAGTTAAATATAAATTATTACATTTCCAAATTTTCCAATAAAAAACATTTAAACTGTAAGCAGCCACATTCTGTGGCTGCGCAGGAGCTCGGAGTAAGTGCAAAAAGGCTCCGCTACAACAGCCGACGAAAGCAGCTCGCTGCCGCCTCGCCACACGACCCTTGGCTAACGCCACCGCTCCTCTCTCCGCTCTCCGTCGCTCCACCCTCCACTCTTACCTCTTATCTCTCCTCTCTCGAAAACTGTTAAATTTTTGAGAATTTCGCAAAAAATTGTTCCTAATTGGAAAAAAGTTTGTAACTTTGGCAACTTATTAGTAAATTGCATTAGTGTGCAAATAGCCCAACCATTTTTCTAACTGAAAATAATTCAAAAAACAATAACTAATTAACAATCTAATGAGACTAAAACTGTTCTTAATCGCGCTGGTATCTGCAGTGTTGCAGATTTCGGCTCAAACCGCCACCGTTAACGGCTTGGTGGTTAGCAGCGCTTCGGGCAATCCGGTGAACGGTGCGCAAGTGTCGCTGCAAAAGGCGGCCGCCGCATCCTTCACGAGTTTCAACGGCGACTTCCAGCTGAAGTCCACCCCCGGTAGCGACATCATTATCATCACCGCCGACGGCTTCGAAAGCCTTTCGTTCGACGTATCGCTTATGGCCGGTAGCAACGACTTAGGCCAAATCCGCATCAACCCCTCGGCTGATACAGATTTCTTCGGCAACAACGACGACCTCATCCTTGATGAATCTATCCTCGAAGACGAAGACGACAACACACAAGCCATTGCCGCTCTCACCGGCGCTAACGACGACGTATACTACAACACTGCCTCGTACAACTTCGGCCCCATGTACTTCCGCTATCGCGGCTATGACTCTCAATATCAAGCCGTTTACATCAACGGTGTGCAGATGAACGACATGATTCGCGGTCGTTTCAACTTCTCCTCGCTCATGGGTATGACCTCGCGCGCTTTCCGCAATAAAACCACCGGCATTGGTTTGGCTGCCAACAACTACGGCTTCGGCGACATCGGCGGTTCCGTCAACTATAACACCACCACCGACCTCTACGCCACCGGCTACAACGGTTCGCTCGCCTTCACCAATTCCAACTACATGTTCCGCGGCATGCTCACCTACGCCTCGGGCCTCAACGACAAAGGTTGGGCCGTAACCGTTAGCGGCATCGGCCGTTACGCCAAAGAAGGTGTAATCGAAGGCACATTCTACAACTCCGGCGGCCTGTTCCTCTCCATCGAGAAGTACTTCAACGCCAACAACCAACTGGTGCTCACCGCTTGGGGCGGCCCCACTCAACGCGCCACCGCCACCGGCACCTACCAAGAGGTATACGACCTGATGGACGACAACCTATACAACCCCAACTGGGGCTGGTACCAAGGCAAAAAACGTGCCGCTCGCATCACCGAAACCTACGACCCCACCGTGATGCTCAACTGGCTCTACAAGAAGGGCTCTACCACCGTAAATACCGCCATTGCAGGCGTTTACAACTATTACAACCGTTCGGCTCTCCAATACTACAAAGCCAACGACCCCAACCCCACTTACTACCGTTACCTCCCCTCGTACTACCTCGACGACGACGGTAACCCCACAGAGCAATCCGAATACTACACCTGGCTCTGGCAAAACGACGAATCGTTCTCTCAAATCGACTGGGACAACATCTACCAAATCAACCAAATCGGTCGATATGCAAATGCAAACCGCCCTTACGAGCAACAAGAAGGTGCTTCTTACATCCTCGAAAACCGCATAAACACCACCTTCAACCTCAAATTCAACTCCTACGTAAACACCCGCATCAACAACTTTATGTCGTTGCAAGGCGGCGTTTCATTCAACTACGCTAACTCGGCCAACTACAAGACCGTCCGCGACCTCCTCGGCGGCGACTTCTGGATTGATATCGACCCATTCTCCGACCGCGACATCACCCTCGCCCCGGATAACTTGGTCAACGACTTCAACTACCCCGACCCCTACACCCATCGCGTGTATAAAGGCGACAAATTCGGCTACGACTACAACATCATGGCCATCAACGCCAAAGCATGGTTGCAAAACACCATCACCCTACCCCGCTGGGACATCAACTACGGCTTCCAAGCTTCGTTCACCCAATACCAACGCGAAGGCCACATGCGCAACGGTCGCGCGCCCCTCACCTCCTACGGCAAGGGCGACTGGCAATCGTTCGACAACCTCGGCCTCAAACTCGGCGCCACCTACAAGCTCGACGGCCATAACTTCTTCACCGTCAATGCCAACTACGAAACCCGCGCCCCGCTTGCCGACAACATCTACCTGATGCCGCGCGTGAAGAACGACGTGGTTGAAGGCGTTTGCAGCGAACGCATCCTCAGCGGCGACTTCCGATACACCTGGAACTACCGTCGCTTCCGCGGTACTCTCTCCGCTTTCTACACACAAAGCGCCGATGGTATCGAACGCACAGGCTTCTACGACGACCGTTACAACTCTTACACCTACTACGTGCTCGCCGGCGTCAAGAAAGAATACAAAGGCGTGGAACTCGGTATGGCTTACAAGATTACCCCCTCGCTGACAGCCACTTTCGCCGGTAACTACTCCCGCTTCCAATACAAAAACAATCCGCGAGGCACTCGCACTTTCGAGAACGGTCTGCACAACGACACCACTCAAACCGTTTACCTCAAAAACTACTACGTAGGTTCAACACCGCAATACACCGCCAACCTCGGCCTCGACTGGGCCGCTCCAGGCATGTGGTTCTTCGGTATCAACGGCACAATCCAAGGCGACGCTTACGTGAACCTCTCGCCCGCCTACCACGAAGCTCTGCCCGACCTGTGGAAGCTCTATCCCAACCCCGAAGACCTCCAAGCAAAAATCGACGAGCTCTCCACTCAAGACAAGCTCAAAAATGCCTTTACACTCAACATCTCCATCGGTAAAGTCATCTACCTGAGCCGCTCGGCTTCGCTCAACCTCAACCTCAATATCAACAACGTGCTCAATAACCGCGATGTAGTGACCTACGCTTACCAACAAGGCCGCATCGACACCGACGCTTACGACCGCACCAAATATCCCAACCGCTACACCTACGCACAAGGCGTGCGCGTGTTCTTCAATGCCGGTATCCGTTTCTAATCCCTCGAAATTATGAATAAATACTCATTATACATAGCCACCGCACTGATGAGCGTCGCCGCTCTCTCAGCCTGTGACGACGATTGGACCCGCCCGCCCATGGACGTGCCCACTCTCCCCGAAAATTTCAAGGCCAACACCACTTTGGCCGAATTAAAAGCCGCTTATTGGCAGGACCAAGACTCCTACGGCACCAAAATCGGTCTCAACGCCGATGGCGATTCAATCGTAATCTCCGGCACCGTGGTTAGTTCCGACCAATCCGGCAACATCTACAAGTCGATTGTGCTCCAAGACGCCACCGGCGCCATCACAATCGGCATAAACTCCGCCGACCTCTATGAGGAATACCCTCAAGGTATCGGATTGGCAATCAACGTCACCGGCCTCACCATCGGTCGATACTCCGGTCTGATGCAACTCGGCACTTCCGACGGCACCGGTGTCAACCGCATTGAACTCGCTGACTTCCAGCCCCATGCAGCCGTCGACTACTATGCCGGACATTGCGACACCACAACCGTCACCCTCGACGAACTCAACGAAGCCAACAAATCCACCGAAGGCAAAATCCAGTGGCAAAGCCGCCTGATTCGCATCGACAACATCAAGTTCAAAGAAGCCGGCGAACCTTTCACCAACGGTTCCACCACTTCGCGCTACATCATCGACGATAACGGCAACGAAATGATTGTTTACAACAGCTCGTACTCCGACTTCGCCTACGACAACCTGCCCTACGGCCACGGCTCCGTGGTGGGCATCCTCAGCTGCTACCGCACTTCGTGGCAACTGCTGCTCATCGACGCCAACTCCTGCATCGACTTCGACGGCGAAGGCGCCCCCGACCCCAACCTCACCACCCTTCTCAACGAGCCCTTCGGTGCTAACTCCCAAGGCGATTTCACCATCGAAGACATCTCCATGGGCGAAGGCCTCACCTACGTGTGGAAAGCCACTGAAAAGTACGGCATGAACGCATCGGCTTTCGCCAACAGCACCAGCTACCCCTCCGACTCGTGGCTCATCTCCCCCGAAATCGACCTCAACGGCTACCACACCCCCACCCTCCAATTCTCGCACTGCTGCAATAAGTTCGCCTCCCTCGAAAGCGCCAAGCAGCAAGTGAGCGTGGCCGTGCGCGAAATCGGCGGCGAGTGGCAAACCGTCACCATCCCCAACTTCTCTACCAATGCCGACTGGACATTCGTTGAATCCGGCGCCCTCGACCTCAGCGCCTTCGCCGGCAAGAAAATTCAATTTGGCTTCCACTACACTTCCTCCACCGAATCCGCCGGTACTTGGGAGATCAAGAATGTGAAACTTCAAGCCATCAAAATCGTTAACGAATAATTTCCTCTCACTATGAAAGGTATCAAATCATACGCTCTCGCCTTCGCCGCCACAATTGCCGCGGCGCTTGGCTTCTCGGCTTGTCAGGACCACTTCGACGACCCCGACCTCAACCGCGTCCCCGTCGCCACCATGAAACCCAATGCCACCATCGCCGAAATCAAGGAACTGATGTGGCAAGACGCCGACAACTACTGCGAACAAGTGCCCGCCCGCGAAGACGGCTCGCACTACATCATCTCCGGCCGCGTGGTCTCCTCCGACTATGCCGGCAACTGCTTCAAATACATCGTGTTGCAGGACCAAACCGGTGCCCTCACCTTCTCCATCAACTCCTACAACCTCTACCTCAAATACCGCCGCGGTCAGGAAGTGGTGGTGGACCTCACCGGATTGCACTGCGGTAAGTACCGCGGCCTGTTCCAAGTGGGCTTCCCCTCCTACAACTCCTCAATCCCCGGCTACGAAACCTCCTTCATGGCCCCGGAACGCTTCTACAGCAGTTCTGAACTCAACGACCTGCCCAAATTCAACCAAATCGACACCATCCAAGTCGCTTCCTTCAGTGAATTGGGCGTAACTTCCTCGGAACTCCGTCGCTGGCAATCGCAACTGGTGCGCTTCAACAACGTTACCTGGGTTGAAAACTCCACCCTCGAAACCCTCTCCACCTACCACTCCAGCGGCGAAACTCAGCAAATCCGCGACTCCGAAGGCAACACCCTCGACGTCCGCACTTCAGGCTACTCCAACTTCTGGAACACTAAACTACCCACCGAGGCTTGCGACGTGGTCGCCATCGTCGGCTACTACATGAACCTCGCCGGTTCGGGCGGTTGGCAACTCACCCTCATCGACATCAACTCCATCCTCAACGTGGGCCATCCCTCCGTGCCCAAAGGCAACCGCGTAAACCCCTACTCCGTGGCTGAAGCTGCCGCTTACGCCGCCAACGGTTCCAACGTCTCCGGCTGGGTTGAAGGCTACATCGTAGGCACCGTCGGCCCCGAAGTCGAAACAATCGCCTCCGACAACGACATCGAATGGTCCGCCACCCCCACCTTAGGCAACACCTTAGTCATCGGCCAAACCGCCGACACCAAAACCCTCGCCCAAGCCCTCGTTATCGCCCTGCCTCAAGGCTCTGACCTCCGCACCATGGGCGCCCTGCGCGAGAACCCCGACAACTACGGCCGTCACATCCTCATCCGCGGCACATTCGCCTCCGTGATGGGCGCCAACGGCATCACCAACAACTCCGGTTCCACCTCCGAATTCGAAATCGAAGGCAAGGAAGCTCCCGAACCCGTGGTTGGCGACGGCTCCGCCGACAACCCCTACTCTTGCGCTCAAATCATCGCCAAAGCTCCGTCGTCGACCACCGAAGCCGTTGAATCCGGCGTGTGGGTTGAAGGCTACATCGTAGGCTACTACGAAAACTACGACGCCCACTTCGAAGCCGCCACCACCCAATATGCCAACGTGCTCATCGCCGACGACGCCACCGTAGCCGCCAAAGAGCAATGCGTCTGCATCCAACTGCCCGCATCCTCCGCTCTGCGCGCCGCCGTCAACCTCGTCGACAACCCCGGCAACATCGGCAAGCGTCTCTCCGTGCTCGGCGACATCATGAAGTACAACACCCTCCCCGGCCTCAAGAACTGCTCGGAATACTCGCTCGAAGGCCAAGGCGTTGACCCCGGTCCCACTCCCTCGGGCAACACCGTAACCCTGCTCGACGCCACCGCTGCTAACGCCGTCGACAACTGGACATTCCAAACCGTCTCCGGCCCCGACAACATCTGGGTATGGAAAGACTATAACGGCGCTTACTACCTCAACGGCTCCGCTTACGTCAGCGGCACCAACAACGCCTCCGAAGCATGGGCCATCTCGCCCATCATCAACCTCGCCGGCGCATCTTCCATCACTGCTGCCTTCGAGCACGCCGCCAAGTTCCAAACCACCCTCACCACTATGTGCGGCTTGGCCGTGCGCGAAGAAGGTGCCTCCTCATGGACCATGCTCACCGTGCCCACCTGGCCCACAGCCGGCGCTTGGACATTCGCTAACTCCGGCGACATCTCCCTGAGCGCTTACGCCGGCAAGAAGATTCAACTGGCCTTCAAATACGGCTCCACCGCCGACGGCGCCGACACTTGGGAAATCCGCAACCTCAAACTCGTCTCCGACCAACCCATCTCCGTGGAAGGTGCCGGCGACCCAACCCCAGGTCCTGATCCAGAACCCGAACCCGCCGACGACACCAAAGGCCAATTCAACACCTTCAACGCCGGCACTCCAAAGGCCACATACGGCACTTACACCAACGCCACCGGTTGGGTAGCCACCAACTGCAACATCCTCAGCGGTGTAGCAGCCGGCGGCACAGAGCAGAACCCCCGCTTCGCCTTCATCGGCAACGAGAAAACCCTTGCCCCCACCCTCAATGGCAAAGTGTCCGCCCCCGGTTCGCTTGAGTCCCCCACCCTCACCGGCGGCATCAACACCCTCAAATTCAACTACGGCTTCGCCTACACCGACACCAAGTGCTCCATCACCATCCAAGTGCTCCAAAACGGCTCCGTAGTCAAGGAAGAAACCCTCGAACTCACCTCATTCACCACCAAGACCGCCTACGAATACTCCTTGGCCGTCAACATCACCGGTGACTTCCAAATCCGCATCGTCAACAACTCCCTCTCCGCTGCCGATGCCAACAAAGACCGCATCTCCATCTGGAACCTGACCTGGGACTAATCCCCCACCCGTTCCACCCTCCTACACAGCGCAGCCCCACCCGGGCTGCGCTTTTTTGCGAGTGGCCACCGCGGCGCAACCAAGCTCAGCTGCCGCCTCGCCACAGGACCCAAGGCCACAGACCCTTGCCACCCACTCGGCGCCAGCCTTGGGTCCTGTGGCGAGGCGGAAGCCGAGCTGCGGTGCGCTATGATTGCTTGAGAATAAGCGGGCCTTGGTAGGTGGTGAGGAAGGCGGCGAGGTCGTTCATTTGGAGGGCTTCTTGGCGGGTTACTTTGGCGGCGCCTTTTTCAGGCCACGGAGCTATGAGCAGCAGGCGGCCACTTGCGCAGAGTTCAAACTCGTGGCCCATCGGCTTGAAACGGTCGGAAAAGCCTTCGTTGCGAATAACCACGAATCGGCCACCGGCAGCCAGCGCTTGCTTGTAGATTTCCCTCTCATCGGGGCTGATAAATGGAGAGACGAGCACGCCTCCGGAAGCGGCGCAGCGCATCCACTGCACCGCGTGCTCACTGCGCGTTTGGGGTGAATCGGCGCGGTGCACCACCACCTGTTGGCGGTCGAAATCGCGCAGTAAAAAGATATTGCCGTAGGCGGCAAATTCTCTATCGCCGACCTGAAGGTGGTTGAAGCGGCGAAATAACTCAGGATTCTTCAGCTTTACAATAAACCGGCGCGGGTTATCTTTGACATACCTTATCATGGCCGACAGTTGGCCTTTATGCCAAAGGATGCGGTCGTTGAAAGGCTTGAAAAGTGGCTGCACAGCCGGCAAAGCGGCCAACCGTTGCCAATGTCGTGAGCAAGCGCCAAAGAAGCCGTTCAACACCTGCCCTAACGGCTTCGGCAGGCGCTCTTTTACGTGCATCACAATGTGGATGTGATCCGGCATCACTACCAGCGCATAAACCACTATCTGAGGATGAAAAGCATGGATGCCGACTATCTCCTGATACACGGCTTCGCCTATGGTGGTGCGCTCCATCACTGCACTCGCATTGACAAAGGCCAAGGCTGGCCGCCCGGGGCGCTCTGTGGCCGTAATCATATAGATGCACGGCTCACAGTAATCATGGCCAATGCATCGGCGCGAATTGCGGCGAACGGGCTCAATGCGATAAGGGTTGAAATCCATAGCTATATTTTTTGCAAATGTAGCAAAAAAAGCGCAAACAGCAAAATGGCGCACCGCAGCTCGGCTTCCGCCTCGCCACAGGACTCAAGGCCACATACCCTTGCCTCCACCTTCGCCCGCCGCGGGTCCTGTGGCGAGGCGGAAGCCGAGCTACGGCGCAAAAATTTAATCACTTTTTAATTTGCGAATTGGAAAAAAAGTTGTAACTTTGGGGTGCAAACTTTTTTGTGAAAAACACCAACGACTGCAGTTATTCTATGCTAAAACGCTTTATTTTTGCAACCCTTTTAGTAAGCCTCTGTTGCTCAATTACTTACGCTCAGCGCACGGGTATCCAAGCCGTGGGCATCGCTTTCTATAACCTTGAAAACCTCTTCGACACTATCCCCAACAACCCGCTCGGCCGTGACCTCGAGTACACTCCCGACGGCAAAAATCAGTGGAATAGTCGCAAGTATTATAACAAGCTCCACAACTTGGCTTTCGCCATCTCCAACCTCACCACCAAGGCCACGCCCAACGGTCCGGCCATCATCGGTGTGTCCGAAGTGGAGAATCGCACGGTGCTGCAAGACCTTGTGGCTCAGCCCGAAATCGCCAAGTGGAATCTGCAAATCTGCCACCACGACTCGCCAGACCGCCGCGGCATCGACGTGGGCTTGCTCTACAACCCGCGCTACTTCAAGGTGGAGAACGTGACCAACCACACCCTCACCGCCGTGCCCTTCGCCACCCGCGACCAAATGTGCGTGGTAGGCTCGCTGATGGGCCAACGCGTGGGCATCATCGTCAACCACTGGCCCTCGCGCCTCGGTGGCCAAGAGCAATCGTCGCCTAACCGCGAAGCCGCTGCCGCTCTCTGCCGCGAAATCGCCGACTCGCTATGGCGCGTCGACCCCAACATGGGTGTAATCATCATGGGCGACCTCAACGACGACCCCCAAGACAAATCCTGCGCTAAGGTACTGGACGCCAAGCGCTCGCGCGACGATGTCGACGCCCACGGCTTCTACAACCCCTTCTGGAAGATGCTCGACGACGGCATCGGCACCCTCGCCTACAAGAGCGCGTGGAACCTGTTCGACCAAATCATCCTCTCCGGAAATTTGGCCAACGGCGACGAACAAATGTGGCACTTCCAGCGTTCTATCGTACATAACCACGACTTCTTGCGCGACACCGAAGGCACCCGCCAAGGCTACCCGCTGCGCACCTTCGCCTCCGGCTCGTACCTCAACGGCTACTCCGACCACTTCCCCACCGAAATCATCCTGGTGCGCAAAGTAATCCGCTAACCCCCTACCCCACAGCAACTTACTAACCAATTCTATATCGATATGAAAAAATTTTTACTTTCATTAGCTCTCGTGCTTGGCCTGTCGAGCGCCGCTTCCGCAGTGGTGATTCCCGGCGAAGGTGAAGCATGGAACACCTATTCGTGGACCGAAACCACGGATGATGCCGCCAAGGTAATCAAGTACGAAACCACTGCCCAAAGCTACACCCTGACTTTGAACAAAGGCACTTCCTCCAGCGACCTAGCTCAAGCTAACCCTGCCAATACTAATGGCCACATCCGCGTGTATGCCGGTTCGACTTTCACCATCTCCGGCACCACCGCTTTCACCAAGGTAACCGTTACCGTGGCATCCAACAGCAAGGCTGTTTCCGCCACCGCTTCTGAAGGTTGGACCCTCGAAGGCGACGTAACTACTAAGGACGGCTCCACCTTCTCGTTCGTATCCGCTACCCCTCAAACCGCCATCACTTTCGACGGTGACGGCAAGCAGCTCCGCCTGAGCGCCCTCGAAATCTTAGCCAACGGCGACACCCCCGTTGATCCCGATCCCACTCCCGATCCCGATCCCGAAGAACCCGGCGAATACACCACCCTCGAGCTCCTCGACCCCACTGACTCCGCAACTCCTATCGTTGAAGGCGGCATCACTATCGAAGGCGACCTCCCCGAAGGCCTCAGCTACATTTGGACTTGGAAAACTTACAACAGCTCTTCCTACCTCTATGCCAGCGCTTACGCCAACAAAGTAGCTTACGCTGCCACCAGCTACGCTTGGACTCCCGCTTTCACTCCCGTCAACGGCACAGCAGTTACCGCTGAATTTGAACACACTTACAAGTTCGAATCCAACGCCGCCAGCCTCTGGAAATTCGTTGTTCGCGAAGAAGGTTCCTCCGACATCACCGAACTCACCATCCCCGAATGGGGCACCGGCAGCGACTGGAATTTCGTTTCCTCCGGCGAAATCGACCTCAGCGCCTTCGAAGGCAAGAAGATCCAAGTAGGCTTCAAGTATGTATCCTCCACCGAAAGCGCCGGCACCTGGGAAATCCGCAGCCTCGTGCTCTCCACCGACGGCGACTTCGACGTGGAAATCCCTGAAGAAAAAGACGTTGTAGTTGACAACATCGCCGCCGCCCTCAAACAATGCACCACCGAAGGCACTGCCAACGTAGTCATCAACAACCCTGTAACCGTGGTTTACCAAAACGGCCGCTACCTCTGGGTAAGCGACGCCACCGGCAACATCCTCCTCTACGGTGACATCGACGACATCTACTTTGACGGCGACGTTATCCCCGCCGGCATCAAAGGCACCGCCATCAACTACAGCCAAGGCCAATTCCAACTCAAAGACCTCGAACCCGAATCCTTCCTCGAAGCTACCCCCGGCACTCCCGTGGCTCCCAACCAAATCGCCGTTGAAGAACTCAGCGCTGACCTCGTTAACCAATACGTAGTCATCACCGGCGCCACAGTCGCCGCCGCTGACAAGGATAACACCTTCACCGTCACCGATGAAACCGGCTCCTGCACCCTCTTCAACCAATTCTGGAACGAAGCTTACTACGACGTAGTCGACGTGCCCGAAGGTACCGACATCACCGTTTACGCTATGGTAAACGTTTACAAAGGCGCTGCCCAACTCTACCCCGTAAGATTTGACGGCGGCGTAGAACGCGTAGCTGCTCCCGAATTCTCCATCGAAGGTGGCCAAGTGACCAAAGGCACCCAAGTAGCACTCACCTCCGCTACCGAAGGCGCTACCATCCACTACACCATCGACGGCACCGAACCCACCTCCACTTCCACCGTTTACTCCGAACCCATCATTTTGGTATTCGACGTAACCATCAAGGCTATCGCCGTGAAAGAAGGCATGGCTGATTCCGACGTCAACGAAGCCACCTTCACCGTCGTTGAACCCGTTGAAGGCAACGAAGCTTACTTCCCCTTCGCCACCGTTGACCCCTCCAACTACGGCTTCGACATGACCGACCACACCGACTACACCAAGCCGCAAACCATTAAGATTCAGGACCAACCCATCACCGTGGCTCCCGTCAGCATCTCCATCGCCAAGGGTGCAAGCGCTGACGGCGGCGCATTCTACCGTCCTCAAGACGCTGAAGGTAAAGAATGCTTCTGGACCCTCCGCTTCTACAAGAAAGCCATCATGACCATCTCCGCTATGTCCGGCTACGAAATCAAATCCGTATCCTTCGAATTCGAAGCAGCCAAACATGGCGTTTACCTCGCTAAATGCGACTTCAACTCCGGCGAATTCAATGCCGAAACCGGCGTTTGGACCGGCAACGCTGAATCCCTCGAAATCGACGGCCTCAAAAACGACGGCGGCACCATTTCCTTCAAGTCAATCACCGTTACCTTCGACAAACCCGACAGCGCTCTCGACATCGAAGACAACCAAGATGCTCCCGTAGAATTCTACAACCTCCAAGGTGTACGCATCAACGGCGAACTGACCCCCGGCCTCTACATCCGTCGCCAAGGCACCGCCACCTCCAAAGTAATCATCCGCTAATCCTCCCCACCCTCAATACAAAAGCCCGCCCCTCCCGGCGGGCTTTTTTCATACCCCACCCCGCCACCGCGCAGGGTGGACGAATAGGCCTAATTAGCCTAATTGGGCCTATTCACAAGGAGTGCCTATTCACAATGGTCAGTGGCTGTAGCGCGGGTGGTGGGCCAGGATTTCGGCGCGGAGGTGCGACGAGTCGAGATGCAGGTAGATTTCCGTGGTGGCCAGGCTTTCGTGGCCGAGCATTTGCTGGATGGCGCGCAGGTTGGCACCGCCTTCGAGCAGGTGAGTGGCGAATGAGTGGCGCAGAGTGTGCGGTGAGATGGTGCGCGTGATGCCGGCGTCGGTAGCCGCTCGCCGAAGCATGATAAAGACCATTTGGCGGGTCATACGACGCCCGCGCACATTGAGAAAGATAAATCCCTCCTCGCCGGGTTTTACGTCGATTACAGAGCGTTCTGAAGCCATATACAAGCGAATGGCTTGTATTGAGGCCGGCGACATAGGCACCAACCGCTCCTTGCGGCCCTTCCCTCGCACCAAAAGAATCTGCTGCTCAAAGTCAATATTGGCCAATTCCATATTGACCAGTTCGCTCACGCGCAAGCCGCAGCCATAGAGTGTTTCGATGATGGCGCGATTGCGCAAGCCGGTCGCTCCGGCTGTGTCAATACATTCAATCATGCGGTCGATTTCGTCTACGGAGAGCACCTCGGGAAGGTGCTGTTCAAGCCGCGGAGATTGGAGCAACAGAGCCGGATTGCCCTCGATAATGTTCTCCATTTTCATAAAGCGGAAAAGGCTTTTGATGCCCGAGATGGTGCGCGCCACCGAGCGCGGCGAGATACCCAAGGCACAAAGGTCGGCCACGAACTCCTCCAAGTCAACAATTTGAACATCTTCAAACGCTATCGACCGCTCCACGAGAAATTGATTGATGCAATCGGCATCGCGCAGGTAGGCTTCGCGGGTATTATCGGTCAAACCGCGTTCAAGCAACATAAATGCCTCATATCGAGGGCGAATAGCATCGTAATTCATAGCGCTCCTTGCTCGATGAGGGTAGCCACACGGTCGAGAATAGCATCTTTGCGGTCGGTAGCGGGCTTAAACTCGCTTTTGAGGCTCACACCGAACAGTTTGCCAAACCCCTGCCAAAAAGTAGCACGAAACGAGCCCAAAAACGCCTTCACAATCTCGTAACTGCTCTGATTTGTCTCGCGCTGAATGAGTTTTACCAACACCTTCGCCTGCGAACGGCTGAATTTCTTCAACACCGGCTTGTATTGCGCAAAAAGTGCATCCTCCATATCGCTGAGATACTTGCGCCGCTCACGGTCGGTAGGAAAAGTCTCCACATACTCGTAGGTCTCGACGAGCGTTTCGGCTATGAGTTTGGCGTATGGTAGGGTGAGGCGAACATCGCGCACGGTGCGCCAATAGAATTGCTCCTCCTTGCGATTGCGGAAGTGCAACTCGTTGAAGCAAGTGATTTCGCTGAGCATCAGCACCAAGATGGTATCTCCATCCTCCACGCGATACGTATAACCCTGATAATAAGGGTTGCGACCCGTGCCGGGGTTGTCGAGCGTATGGCGCGACCCGGCCAAGGACCACAATGATGCAACGAGCAAAGCGATGACAACGAAGAGAGAACGCATCTTATCAAAATTTTACTTCAAATGTTTGGCGAGGCAAATGCTTGTGACCCACATAGATAGTAATATCCGGATTGCGGTAGAGATGGCCGTACTGACGCGAGGAAAAAGCGTCAACGGCCCCATTGGCCGGGTTGAGAAAAATCGCATTGGCGGCATCCGGACACACCCTCAGCGAGTCGCAGATAAGCAAATCAGCACGCCCATCCACAATCTCGGCTTTCGGCGCGGCCATCGCCACCACTCGCTTCAGAAGCGCTGCCGTTTCTGCCTCGGCTACGATAGCCACCGTGGCCGGTCGCAGTTCCACAATCACTCGGAAAAGCATGCGCAAGCGTTGCTTTGAGATGGTGCGAACGCGCAGTTGGCGTCGGAGTGCATCGAGTTGTTCGTAAGCATAAAAACCATACTTGCGAGGCGGATTGAGCACCTCGCACACAAAGCGGAAGGCATACGGCGAATGGATGCCGAACCCGCGACTATGGCGCCAACGACGAAACCTCTTTGCAAATCGCATATTATCAGCGTTTTAAGCGACCATACACTTCAAAGCCTACTGCTGCCAAAAGCAAGAGGTAAATCAGCGAAATCGAAGCGTAGGCCAAAGTCGACGTTGTGTGCAACGAATCGGGGTCGAACACCATCTCGATGCGGTGCTTGCCCGCCGGAACTGACATTGCGCGCAACACATAATTCACACGCCCGATTTCTGTCGGCTGGCCATCGATGGTGGCTTTCCAGCCCCACGGGAACCATATTTCGGAGAACACGGCCAGCATCGGAGTGGCCGACGAAGAGTTATACACCACACTGTTGGGCGTATAGCGCTCAAGAGCCACAGTAGCGGCAGAGTCAAGCGCCACGTTCACCTCGCCGAGAACTGCCTCGAATCGGCGGTCGGCAACGGCTTCCACCGCGGGGTCGATGCTATCCAAAGCAGCCATTTCCGCGTCGGCATTGTCCACATAAGTGAGGCGACCCACCGGCCATGCGGCACCCAGCGCAAAGGTGTTTTGAATTACCGGCGCTTGCGCATCTCCGGTGATTACATACTTGGCGTTCAGCATATCAAGAGTGCGATAACTCGAGGCCAACCGACGCAATTGCGGCTGATAATCAGCAGGGTAGGTGGCGATAACGCTATCGTTGCGCAATTCAGGATAGTAGCCCATTTGAGCCACGATGTTCAGACGGCGCTGCAGCAAATCCTCGTAGCGAATGAGTTTGGCTGCATGATAACCGCCGATAGTATGGTGGAAATACGAGCGGTCGGCACGGTAGAACCCTTGCTCGTCGAGCACTCGGAAGTGAGTGGTATCGGCCATGATAGCGAGGTCGATATCGTCGGGAGTGAACTCTGCCTGTCCGTGAGCGACTTTCACAAACGAGGCATGGTCTACATAGCGTTTATCCACTGTGTACAAGTCGATTAGTGTCAAGAAAGCCACTCCGGCTATCACTACCGGCCTACGCACCTTGTCGATAAGCCATAGATAAATTAGGCCTCCCGAAAGCAGCACGAAAATCAGCGACCGCCACGCGTCGGCTCGCAATAATCCGAAGCGCAAATCTTCCACTGCCTGCACCACTTCGGGATTGGCCAACGAATATTGGTAAGCGGCAGCACTGATGTCGGCCGGAGAATAACCTTGCTGCTGAGCCATTTCGCTCACCTGACGCACGATTTCTCCAACGGTGGCGCGGTCGGTAGCCGTAATGGCCTCGCCGAAAGCACCGGGGAACGCCACGGCAAAGAGGCAGAACAAGGCGCAGCCGCCAAAGCAATATAACACTTTCTTGGTGTGGCGCAGCGCCTCCTCGCGGTTGGCAAGCAGTTGGCTTAGAGTGATGATGGCCAAAAGCGGTATGGTGAACTCGGCAATCACCAAAATACTCTCCACCGCTCGGAACTTATTGTACAAAGGGAAGTGATATATCATCAAATCGGTGAGGCTCTCGAAGTTGACGCCCCACGCCAGCAATATCGACAATACAGTGGTGCACAGCAACGCCCATTTGATGGGGCCGCGCACCACAAAGCAACCTAACACAAAGAGAGCGAAAATCACAGCACCAACATACACCGGGCCGTTGGTGCCCTCGCTGTCGTTGTAATACTGCGTTAGATATGGAATTACCGACCCTACAGCGCTATTCTCATACTGCTTGGCATCGGGCAGTTGGTCGAGCGTCCACGACACCATTCGCCCTCCCACAGGTTTGGCCGAGGCTCCGCCGCGAATATTGGGAATGAGCAACGACGCCGTTTCAGCCTTGCCGTAACTCCAGCCGATGATGTCGGCACGAGGCATACCGCCTGTGGGGCGGTCGGCCGAGCCGGCATTGGCCGAGGGTAGGGGAGTGAGTTCGCTCTGCGAGCGTTTGGTCTCTTTGGCATACTCGTAGGTATGATACAAACTCGGAGAGTTGGCACCTACGGCAAGCAATCCCGCCGCAGCCACCACTGCCGTTGCCACCGCCCAGCGGCGCACACTCTTGGCCTTGATGGCTTGCACCAGATAAGCGATAACCAAGGCCACCATCACAAAGGCAAAGTAATACGACATCTGCGGGTGGTTGGCATTGAGTTGCAACATCGCAAACAAAGCGGTAAGCGCTCCGCCAAGCAGGTATCGCCCTTTATAGCAGAGTATTAACCCGCCTATCGTGGGCGGTATATAAGCCAACGTCACAAACTTCCAGATATGTCCGGCGCCGATGATGATTACGAAATACGACGACAGCCCCCATGCAATCGAACCTATCAATGCATAGTACCATTGCAAGCCCATCACATAGAGCAATATCAAGAAGCCGAACATCATCATAAACAACAGGTTGGATGGCGAAGGCAAGCCAAGACCGTACACACTGTTGAGCCAAGTGAAAAGCCCGTTCGACGGATAATTGGGCGATATTTGGAAGGTAGGCATACCGCCAAACAAGGCATCTGTCCACAAGGCCTTCTCGCCGGTGGCATCATAATACATTTGAGCCTCATGGCCGTTGGCCGCACCTTGCTGCATATCCGCTTGGCGCAACGAATTGCTCTCAAAATTATCGGGATAGAAAAAAGCAATCGACACCAACGCTATCACGGCTATCGACACAAAGAAGCCCCACACTTGTGGGCGCTCAATCCATTGGTAGAATTTGTTCATACTCTAAAATTCTTTTTTAGACTGCAAAGATAGCGGTTTTTTAGCGAAAAAACTTGGTATAATGCGCTAAATTTCGTAAATTTGCCATTAAAATAACATCTAACAACTAAAAAAATGGAAAAAATCACCCACGGTAAATACGTTGAAATCACTTACGACCTCTACAAAATCGCTGACAACGGCGAAGAAACCCTGATGCACCAAGTCGACCCCGACCAGCCCGAAGTAATCGTTTACGGCGCTACTGCCGGTTTGCTCGAACCCCTCGAACAGCAACTCCTCGACATGGAAGTCGGCGGTCACTTCGACGTGGTGGCTACCCCCGAACAAGCATTCGGCCCTCGCAGCGACGAATACATCGTTAACCTCGAAAAAGAAGTGTTCAACGTCGACGGTAAATTCGACTCCAAAATGGTGCACGTTGGCGCCGCTCTGCCTATGATGACCGCCGACGGCTTCCAAGTGTATGGTACCGTGCTTAATATCTCCGATAAAGAAGTCACCATGGACTTCAACCACCCCCTCGCCGGCTCGAAAGTGCGCCTCCGTGGCGAAGTGAAGACTGTCCGCGATGCCTCCGAACAAGAAATCAAAGCCGCTCAAGGCGGTTGCGGCTGCGGTTGCCACGACCACGACCACGACTGTGGCGACGGTTGCGACTGTGGCGACCACGACTGCGGCTGCCACGACCACGACTGCGGCTGCGGCTGTCACTAATTCATTCGACCTCTCTAACCAACTTTTAGTAAATATGGCTGAAAAATCCAAAACTCCCGTCAAAAAGCGCTCCGCAAGCACTCGAAAGCCCAAAGTGCTGCCTATCCTGAAAAACGACCCCTGGCTCGAACCTTTTGCCGACGCTATCAACGGCCGCCACAACGACGTTATCAACGTGGAGCAACGTCTCACTCAAGAGTCGGGCTCCCTCAGCGAATTTGCCAACGCTCATCGATACTTCGGCCTCCACAAATACGACGACGGACAATGGGTGTTCCGCGAATGGGCCCCCAACGCCACCGCCATCACCCTTATCGGTGACTTCTCCAACTGGGAGAAGCGCTCGGAATACGCGCTGCAACCTCTTGGCAACGGAGTTTGGAAAGGCGTATTCCCCCCCGACGCTCTTAGCCATGAACAACTCTTCAAAATGTTGGTAGAATGGCCCGGTGGTCAAGGCGAACGAATCCCCGCTTACGCCACTCGCGTTATCCAAGACGACAACACCAAAATCTTCTCCGCACAAGTGTGGGACCCTGCCAAGCCATACAAATGGAAAGTGAAAAAATTCACTCCCGACGTGAAGCCCCTGCTCATCTACGAATGTCACATCGGCATGGCTCAGCAAGAAGAAAAAGTTGGCTCTTACGACGAATTTCGCACCAAAGTCCTGCCTCGCATCGCCGCCGACGGCTACAACGCCATCCAAATCATGGCCATCCAAGAGCACCCCTACTACGGCTCGTTCGGCTACCACGTGTCGAGTTTCTTCGCCCCATCCAGCCGCTTCGGCACTCCCGACCAACTGCGCGCCCTAATCGATGCCGCTCACGCCGCCGGCATCGCCGTAATCATGGACATCGTTCACTCCCACGCCGTGAAGAATGAAAACGAAGGCCTCGGGCGCCTCGACGGCTCATACGACCTCTACTTCTACGGCGACCATCGCCGAGAACACCCCGCGTGGGACTCGCTCTGCTTCGACTACGGAAAAGACGAAGTGATGCACTTCCTCCTCTCCAACTGCAAGTATTGGCTCGAAGAATTCCACTTCGACGGCTTCCGCTTCGACGGCGTCACATCCATGCTTTACTACAACCACGGCCTCGGACAAGCCTTCGGCGGATACGGCGACTACTACAATGGCGGACAAGACACCAACGCCATCACATATCTAACCCTCGCCAACAAACTCATCCACGAAGTCAACCCCAACGCCATCACCATCGCCGAGGAAATGAGCGGTATGCCCGGTTTGGCGCTTCCATTCGCCGACGGCGGCATGGGCTTCGACTACCGCATGGCAATGGGCATCCCCGACTACTGGATTAAGACCCTCAAAGAAAAAAAGGACGAAGATTGGCACCCAACATCCATCTTCTGGGAACTAACCAACCGACGCGCCGACGAACGCACCATCTCATACGTCGAAAGCCACGACCAAGCACTCGTGGGCGACAAAACCGTCATCTTCCGCCTCATCGACAAGGAGATGTACTGGCACATGATGGTGGGCGACAACGACGCCACCGTGGCTCGCGGCATAGCCCTCCACAAGATGATTCGCCTGGTCACCGCTGCTTCTATCAACGGCGGATACCTCAACTTCATGGGCAACGAGTTCGGCCATCCCGAATGGATCGACTTCCCACGCGAAGGCAATGGCTGGAGTTACAAATATGCTCGCCGTCAGTGGGACCTCGTCGACCGCGAAGACCTTCAATATCAGTTCCTTAACAACTTCGACAACGCCATGGTCGAACTTATCGGCGGCACCTACAACTTCCAAGACCTGCCCGTGCGCAAACTTTGGGAAAAGGACGACGACCAAGTGCTCGCTTTCATGCGCGGCGACCTCGTGTTTGTGTTCAACTTCAGCCCATTCAAGTCGTTCACCGACTACGGCATCCTCGCTCCCGGCGGCGTGTACCTCACAGCCCTGTCGAGCGACAACCCCAACTTCGGCGGCTTCGGCAACATCGACGAAACCGTCGAACACATCACCACTCGCGACGAACTCTACGCTCCCGCCGGCGTGGAATGGCTCAAACTCTACCTCCCCGCCCGCTCCGCCATGGTCCTCCGCCGCAAAAAACCAACCCGCCGCAAAAAAGCATAGTAATAAATGTCCAAGCGCATTGTTGCACTCGACTTGCTGAAACTCGTGGCCATATTTCTTGTATTATATGGCCACGCGCTTCAGCACTTAGTGTCGGTCGACAAAACCGACATTGGAATGTTCCGCTTCATTACCTCATTCCACATGCCGTTGTTTATGGCCATCTCCGGCTACTTTGCCGCCTCATCCATACGTTTCAACTTTAAAAATTTCGTCCTACGCAAGGGGTGCCAACTTTTGGTGCCGGCAATCGCCGGTTCGATAATCGTGTCGGGCATTTACTACCTGTTGGACGCCGATGTCAACCATAAAGAACTGATAATCTACGGCCTGTGGTTCCTGCGGTCGCTATTTATATGCTCTGTGCTATTCTTCATTGCAGCTAAGCGGACTAAGTATGTAGCAGTATGGTTAGTTATTACATTGATTATCAGCCAAATTGTCCCATATCTTCACCTGCCGTGGATGTATCCCGCCTTCCTTTTAGGTGCTGCCATAAAGCATTGGAGCGAATGGTTTAAACGCCACTGCACCATACTGATGATAGCAACCGCTATATCGTTCGTGTGGATGTTTCCCGAACTTGAAGCCAAGCACTACCAGGTAATCAAAACCTCTGATGCCGTGCTCAAATTCTTCAACGGTGACAGCTCGATGCTATGCCAACTGCTTGCAGTGCGCGGCTTTCGTATAGCCCTCGGCTCCGCTGCCACCACCTTCATATTGTTGGCTTTTATGCGCTTCACCCATAACACCGCCGCGGCGAAATGGATGTCTCAATTCGGCACATACACCCTTGGCGTGTATGTACTCCAAACATTTGTATTAGAGGCTGTTATACACCAATTCGTCAACTTTGACTGCTTACCCTTGTGGGTCCATACCTACGTGGCCGCACCATTAGTAGCCGCAGGGGTATTGATACTCACATTGTGGTTATCAAAACTATGCGAGCGCAACAAATTTACCGCCCTAATTTTTTTGGGAAAAGTTCGCGCAGATACGGATATAACAACGCGCTCAAACGCTCGTAGCCTTGACCATTAGGATGTAATCCATCGTAAAATAATTCAGAATATGGCGCTCCATCTTGACCCATCTGCTCGTTAAAGTCAAGGTAAACTACATTGCGCTCAACGGCCAACTCGCGGTTGATGGCGGAATTAAGTTGAACGCGCATTGTTTGTAATTTCTCGGAGTCGCTAACCGATGCTCGCGGCAAGATGGCTATCACAAACGCCGTAGATGCTCCCAAACCACGCACTGCTGCAGCGTACTCTCGCGCATATTCATTAATTGCACCCGGCGCCGACAGCGTCCACATATCATTGGTGCCGCTGATTACCACCGCTACCTTGTCGCTAC
Organism: Bacteroidales bacterium; assembly: GCA_004552725.1. GTDB lineage: Bacteria > Bacteroidota > Bacteroidia > Bacteroidales > Muribaculaceae > CAG-873. The sequence continues at coordinate 21,505 of SFNM01000022.1, forward strand.
AAGAACCGGCATGCTTGCACAAGTAATCCAATCCGGTGCCGCCCAAGCCCAAGTTCGAACACCGCAAAGTAGGAAAACTCTCTTGAAGATTCCAATGTGCTACTATGGAGTCTCCTATAAACACAACTTCGGTTTCCGGCTCATCGCCACAACCACATAAGAGACTATAAATACTCATAATTATCACGCATAATCTTTTCATAATGTATGTCTTACGTTTGCAAATTTACTACTATCCCGCCGAATTTCCAAATAATAACCTCAAAGACGCAATCAATACTTAGACAATCTCGCCGTTTTCTAACCTCGCAACATATTTTTTAACAAGAAATTTCTCAAATTATTTTGTGGTATGAATGTAAATCGCTAACTTAGCAGTGCGAAATTCTCGCAACACCTTACTACCCTAAATATGGAAAACTCTCATAGATATTGTGTAATAATGTGCGGCGGCATCGGCAGCCGATTTTGGCCCTATAGCCGCTCGCAACGCCCCAAACAATTTATCGACTTCTTGGGAACCGGACGCTCTTTGCTGCAAATGACATTCGACCGCATCGTGCAAATCGTTCCCGCTGAAAATATCATAATCCTCACTAACAACTCTTACCGCGAATTGGTGCTCGAGCAACTGCCGCAGTTGGCACCGGCGCAAATCTTGGCCGAGCCGGCTCGCCGCAACACCGCGCCGTGCATCGCCTGGGCTGCCTACCACATCGCCGCCCGCGACCCCGAAGCGTCGATGATTGTCACCCCCAGCGACCACCTCATCACCCGCGAGAACGAGTTCTTACGCATTGTGCGTCAGGGCTTTGACTTCGTGGAAAATCGCGATGCGCTGCTCACCCTCGGCATCACTCCCACCCGCCCCGAAACCGGCTACGGCTACATCCAAATCGGCGACGAAATCAATGCCGAATTCCACAAGGTAAAGACCTTCACCGAGAAGCCCGACCGCGCGCTGGCCGAAACTTTCATCCGCACCGGCGAATTTTTCTGGAACTCCGGCATCTTCCTATGGAAAGCATCCGCTATAATCCAAGCATTCGCCGACTGTGCCCCCGACATAAGCCGCGTGTTCCAAACCGGTAAAGGGGTGTTCGGTACACCGGCCGAACTCTACTTCGTGGCTCGCAATTTCCCCGGCTGCGTGAGCATTTCAATCGACTATGCCGTGATGGAACGTGCCAACAACGTCTACGTAGAAACGGCCTCCTTCGGTTGGAACGACCTCGGCACTTGGAGCGCCCTCTACGACATATCCCCAAAGAACAATGTGGGTAATGTGGCTCAACAATGCCGCGTGTTGGCTTACAATTCCACCGGGAATATCTTTGCCGTAAAGGACGACAAACTCATCGTGGTAGATGGTTTGAACGACTACATCGTGGCCGATGCCGGCGACGTGCTCCTCATCTGTCCTAAAGCCAACGAGCAGAAAATCAAGCAGATGGTCAACGATGCCAAGGTCAACTTCGGCGACAAATACCTCTAAGCCATGTGGCATACTATACTTTTAGTGGGATGCGGCGGTTTTGTCGGCGCCGTAGCCCGCTATTTGCTTGGCCGATTGTTGGCCGTCGACGGCCTGCCGCTCGCTACTCTCTGCATAAACCTTGCCGGGTGCCTCATCATCGGCTTGCTGATGGGGTTATCTCAACGCCACGAGTGGTTATCGCCCTCGGTAATGGCTCTGCTGGTCACCGGCTTCTGCGGCTCATTCACCACCTTCTCAACCTTTGCCAACGAACTGTGGGTGGCAGGCAACAACCAACAATGGCTCGTAGCCGCCTTATACCTGCTTGTAAGCGTCGCCGGCGGCTTCGGCATGGTAATCCTCGGACGAACACTCGCACGCCTCTTATAAGGCCTTATTTTACGATTTGAGAATACGCCACGGCGCCGGGTACAGATTGTTGGCTCTGTTGCCAAGATTTTTAACCCAGCCAAGCGGCTTATGGCCGTAGGTTAGAAGAACTATACCGCGCGGCGCTTCGATTGTGATGGCATTTCTGCGTAAATAGTTGAGCGCCGTGTCGTGGTCCACTTCCACCTCAGGATATAATTGGCGCGAGAGGTTGCGACAGAGTGCCAACGGTTGCGCAGGTATGATGTCTTTGCCGCGCACAGTGGCCACTTCCACTCCCGCAGCGGTCACCGGCCATACGGAGCGCACCAATTCCACATCTTCCGCATGGTCGGCCGCAATTGCGGTGATGGTGTCGGACCCTATCATATTGTACTTGTAATTGCCAACAAGAAATTCGGGCAATTTCGGCATTTTTGCTCGGGGTGCGGATTTTGGTCGGCGCAATTGCCTACGCTCGCCGCTGTCCGCCTTTTGGAGCAAGGCTATGAATTGACCTTCGCCGCGGACTCTACCCGGCAGAAAGCGATAAGCCGGCACATCAAGCCCCACCGCACCTATAATTTCCTCGCGATTGAGCGCCGCAATAGGGTGGGGGATGGCTCCGTATTCGCTGATTAAAAACCTAAGTATATCCTCATTCTCCGACGTATTAAATGTGCAAGTGGAGTAGATGAAACATCCGCCCGGACGAAGCGACTGCCATAAGTTGGCAACAATGCGCCGCTGCAATGTAGCACAGTCCGCCACCAATGCCGGCGACCACTGCTCCACCGCGTGCTCGTCCTTGCGCATCATTCCCTCGCCCGAACACGGCACGTCGGCAGCAATAATATCAAAGAAATCGGGAATGGGCGTCAGTGCCGACGCATCTCCATTGGTAATCACTACTGCCTCATTGCCCCATTTGGCCACGTTCTCCAGCAGTATAGAGCACCGACGGCGGTCAAATTCATTAGCCACAGTAAGCGAGCCGGCGGGCAAGCGGTCCATCGCCGCAGTGGTTTTACCTCCGGGCGATGCGCAAGCATCAAGGTAGCGCAAAGGCTTTCGGCCAACTATTTCAATGGCGGCTTCCACTGCTGCAGCATGCGCCATCGACGAGGCGTCTTGCACATAGTAAAGGCCCTGATGCAGGGCCGGGTCAAGCGTAAAATCCGGGCGCTCAGGCAAGTAATAGCCATCGGCACACCATTCCACCGGCATACCGGCGGCGGGTACATCGCACCCTTTGGCCCTATTGATGCGCACTGCCACGGCCGGGGCTGTGGTCAGTAGCGCATTGGGCAGTTGAGCCAAGGCCGGCTCGCCCATACTTTGCAGCATTTCTACGAATTTTGCGGGGAGTTGAGCGGCCATAGCATCGTGTTTTAAGGAATAAGTACTTTCTGAACGGAGCCGTCGGAGAAGCGCACAATGTTCACACCGCGCACGGGTGCGGCCAAACGACGTCCTTGAATATCATATACTTCAGCGGGCGAGACCACAGACGGGTCAATGGCTATATCGCTCACACCTGCGGCATCGAGTAAGCGAATATC
>SFNM01000023.1 GCA_004552725.1 Bacteroidales bacterium
AAGATTATCGGGACGAGTTTCACCGGTGGTGATGTTTGTCCAACCATCAAGGCGCGATTTATTGAAAAGCAAGTATCGCTGTGTGTTGCGATGTTGGGTGAGTAGCAACGCATCGGCTTGGCTAATGTGAAATTGCTCGATGAAATCGTTCAAATCGATGGTGGAAAGAATGTCGGCATTGTGGATTAGCACATCATCGTTGCCAATAAGACGAAGCGCTTTGCGAAGTCCGCCTCCATGGTTGAGAAGCAGTTGGGTTTCATCGCTGAAACGGATATCGACATCGGGATATGCACGTCGCAGGTATTCGGTGATTTGCGAGGCGAAATGGTGCACGTTCACCACGATGGTGTCAATGCCCACTGCAAGCATTTTATCCACCACATAAGAGATGATAGGGCGTCCGCCCACCGGAACCAATGCTTTGGGGTGGCTGTCGGTCCATGGTTTGAGGCGGCTCCCAATGCCTGCTGCAAGTATAAAACCTTTCATCGGCGCGGAAACAACTGTTCGATATTCTGCTCGCGGTGAAGCAGTTCTACCTTCACTCCGAATTTCGAGTTGATATGTTCAGCCATTTTTTGAGCCGAATACACTGAGCGGTGTTGACCGCCGGTGCAACCGAAACAAATCATCAAGTTGGTAAAGCCGCGTTCGACATATCGTGCCACGGAAGCATCTACCAACGAATAGCAATGGCTGAGGAATGTGAGTATTTCGCCATCTTCTTCGAGAAAGTCTATAACTTGGCGGTCGAGGCCGGTGAATGGTTTATAGCGGTCGTACTTGCCGGGATTGTTGACGGCGCGGCAGTCGAATACGAAGCCGCCACCATTGCCGGTCGGGTCGTTGGGTATGCCTTTTTTATAAGCGAAACTCATCACCTTCACTGTGAGTTGGCGCTTCTCGAGGTCGGAAGTGAACTGCTTGAGTTGGGTGAGATCTAAAAGCAACTTCGACAAGTATGGATATTCGTCGAATGGTTGTTCTTGCAGCAAAGCACGCAGATTGGCGATGGCAAATGGCACGCTCTGCATAAAGTGCGGTTTTTTCTCAAAGTAGCCGCGGAAGCCGTATGCGCCCAGCACTTGCATGGTGCGGAAAAGAACAAAATGGCGCAGAGTGCTCAAGAATTCCTCGCGCGATACGGGGTGATATTTTTGAATGGCGTCGATGTATTCGTCGATAAGTTCTGCACGGAAACTGTCGGGGAAGTTGGCCTTGGCTTGCCACAAGAACGAAGCCACATCGTAGTAGAACGGGCCGCGACGGCCTCCTTGGAAGTCGATAAACCATGGTTGCTCGTCAACGATCATCACGTTGCGTGATTGGAAGTCGCGGTACATAAATGTGTCGGTGGCCGAAAGCATCAGCCGCTGAGCCATTTTGTTGAAGTCGTCTTCAAGCGGACCTTCGTCAAACTCCAATCCGGTGGCTTTAAGGAAACAATATTTGAAGTAATTGAGATCCCACATTATCGAGCGATGGTCGAAATCGCTGGTGGGAAAACATTTGCTGAAATCGAGCCCGCGTGCTCCGGCAAATTGGAAGTCGGGCAGTCGGCGAATGGTTTTCACCAATAAATCGCGTTCGCGCGGGGAGAACACGCGAGTGAGACGCCCTTTTTCGATGGCCTGAAACAGCAGTGTGTCGCCCAAGTCGGTCTGAAGATATGCCATGCGGTCGTCGGAAATGGCCACCACGGTAGGCACCGGCAAACCTAATTTGTCGAAGTGAGCATCGAAACTCAAGAATGCTTCGTTTTCCTGCTTGTTAGTGCCGATTACACCAATCAATGATGATCCGTCGGGGTGGTGAAGTCGGAAATAGCGGCGATTACTACCCGACGAAGGCAGTTCAACGATTTCTACGGGCTGATTGCCGGTATGCTTGGCAAAAAGAGATGATAAAATATTGTGTTCCATCAGATTAGTTGCCGAATTCAGTTATAAATTTAATACGAACCAAGCGAATTTCCTCCTCGGTATAGTCCGGACACAGTTCTTTGTAGGCGGCATCGAGGTCGCCGGTTTCTGCTGAGCGGAAATAGTCGTAGATTTCATCTTGCTCGTCGGGGTCGAGGATGTCGTTGACAAAATAGTTGATGTTGATTTTGTTGCCGGCATTTACGATTGATTCGACTTCATTGAGTAATGTGTCGAAGTCGATACCAAGGCTTTCGGCTATTTCGTCGAGGTCGATTTTGCGATCGATTGCTTGGATGATGCTGATTTTGCGCTTGCTCTTGTTGGCCACCGAGCGCACGCGATAGTCTTCCGGACGGATGATTTCGTTTTCATCCACATAGTCTTTGATTACGCGGATGAATTCTTGTCCGTAGCGTTTGGCCTTGCCTTCGCCCACACCGGGAATGTTTTGAAGTTCCTCGATTGTGATAGGGTAGGTAGTGGCCATGGCATCGAGCGATGGGTCTTGGAAGATTACGTATGGAGGCAGATTGTTGTGGTGGGCAATTTGCTTGCGAAGATTATTGAGGATGGCATACAGTTCCGGGTCGGCAGCGCAAGCCGAACCTCCATGCATTGCCTGTGCTTCGTTGTCTTCTTCTTCGTTGAATTCAGTGTCTTCCACCACCTTGAATGTTGATGGATGCTTGAGGAATTTTTTACCTTCGGCAGTAAGGTGAAGTGTACCATAGTTTTCGATGTCGCGCAAGATGAACCCGCTAAGAATACCTTGGCGGATTACGGTGTTGAGGAAGCGACGGTCGGCGCCTTCGGCCGAGCCGAACACTTCGAGTTCATCGTGATGCAGCGATTTTACATCATTGGTGGCTTTGCCGAGCATTACATCTACAATATACTCTGCTTTGAATTTTTCTTTGAGGGCGGCAATAGTTTCAAGTGCCGCCGTAAGTTCTTCTGTTGCGTCCACTTTCGTTTTGGTGTTTAGGCAGTTGTCACAGTTGCCACAATTATCTTGATTGTATTGTTCGCCAAAGTAGTGGAGAAGGGTGCGTCGACGGCATACTGCCGACTCGGCATACGCCGCGGTTTCAGCCAAGAGTTGACGGCCGATTTCTTGCTCGTTGAGGGGCTTCCCTTGCATGAATTTCTCCATTTTTTGGAGGTCGCGGTGAGCATAGAAGGTGATGCAAATGCCTTCGCCACCATCGCGGCCGGCGCGGCCGGTCTCTTGGTAGTATCCTTCGAGGGATTTAGGCATATCGTAGTGAATCACGAAGCGTACATCGGGCTTGTCGATGCCCATACCGAAAGCGATGGTTGCCACAATCACGTCGACACGTTCCATCAAAAATGCGTCTTGATTTTCGTTGCGTGTTTGCGGGTCCATGCCGGCATGGTATGGAAGTGCTTTGATGTTATTCACTCGTAGCAATTCGGCTAATTCTTCTACTTTTTTGCGGCTGAGGCAGTAAATAATGCCGGATTTGCCTTGGTGTTGGCGTACAAATCTGATAATGTCGTGGTCTGTGTTCTTGGTCTTTTGGCGCACTTCATAGTAGAGGTTGGGGCGGTTGAACGATGATTTGAACACCGCAGCGCCTTCATTCATACCAAGATTTTTCTGAATGTCGTGTTGTACCTTTGGTGTGGCCGTGGCGGTGAGAGCAATCACCGGCCGCGAGCCGATTTCGTTGATTATTGGTCGGATACGTCGATATTCGGGACGGAAGTCGTGGCCCCATTCCGAAATGCAGTGTGCTTCGTCGATAGCGTAGAACGACACTGTGACGTTTTTAAGAAATTCGATGTTCTCTTCTTTTGTGAGCGATTCGGGCGCCATGTATAAAAGTTTGGTGCGGCCGGCTTCTATGTCGGCCTTCACCGCTTCGATTTGTTGGCGTTGCAGCGAGGAGTTGAGGAAGTGTGCTATTGAATCGTCGTCGGAGAAATTGCGCATAGCATCTACCTGATTTTTCATCAGAGCAATCAGCGGTGAGATTACTACGGCAGTCCCCTCCATCATAAGCGCAGGCAATTGGTAGCAAAGGGATTTGCCACCGCCGGTAGGCATAAGCACAAAAGTGTCGTTGCCTGCCAACAGACTGTTAATGATTGCCTCTTGATTGCCTTTGAAGGTGCTGAAACCGAAATAGCGACGGAGGGCTTGAGTGAGGTCTGCGTTTGATGCCATTGCGCGAGGAGTTTTCGAGGGGTTAATTATTTAAGGTTATGCCTCAGTTGCGGCTGCTTCGAAGTGCGCAGCCTCAAATTTTTGGCGAGCATAGTCAAGCGTTACTTCAAATTTCTTCACATTCATCGACGGCACTTCATACATAGCATCAACCATTATGGCTTCCACTATGGAGCGAAGACCGCGTGCTCCAAGTTTGTATTCGATGGCTTTGTCCACGATGAAATCGAACACTTCGGGGGCGAATGTCAATTCCACATTGTCTATTTTGAACAATTTCTGGTATTGGCGCACGATAGCGTTGCGTGGCTGGGTGAGCACGCGCAATAGCGCCTCGCGATCCAATGGGTCGAGGTGAACCAAGATGGGCAAACGGCCGATTATTTCGGGAATAAGGCCGTAGGAGCGGAGGTCTTGGGGCGCTACATAGCGTAAGTATTCGTGCTTGTCGTCGAAGTGAATACGTTGATTGTCAGTGTTATATCCAACCACATGCTGGTTCATGCGGTGAGCAATTTTTTGCTCAATGCCTTCGAAGGCACCACCGCAGATGAATAGAATATTTTTGGTGTCGACCGGTATCATGCGTTGCTCCGGGTGTTTGCGCCCACCTTGTGGGGGTACGTTCACTATGGAGCCTTCGAGTAACTTGAGCAAACCTTGTTGCACCCCTTCGCCTGATACATCGCGGGTAATCGAAGGATTGTCGCCTTTGCGAGCGATCTTGTCGATTTCGTCGATGAACACAATGCCGCGTTGCGCTTTTTCTACATCATAGTCGGCGGCTTGGAGCAAGCGTGTGAGCAGGCTTTCGATGTCTTCGCCCACATAGCCGGCTTGGGTAAGCACGGTGGCATCGACGATAGTGAACGGTACCTCGAGCAGGCGCGCAATAGTGCGTGCCAACAGGGTCTTGCCGGTGCCCGTTGGGCCCACGATGATTATGTTGGACTTTTCTATGTCCACATCGTCGGCGGTTTCGGGTTGAAGTAAGCGCTTGTAGTGGTTGTATACCGCCACCGACAAATATTTCTTTGCTACGTCTTGTCCGATTACGTAGCCGTCGAGAAAGTCTTTGATTTCAGCGGGGGTGGGAACTTTGCCGGTCATTTGGCGCGCGAAACTGCTGGCGGAGCGTTTAGGCTGCTGTTCTTGCTGTTCTGCCATCATCGCGTGGATGGTTTCTGCACAGTCTGTGCAGATCATTAAATCTCCATCCAAGGGCGATGGTACCAAGTAGCGACCTTGAGCCACGCTACCTTCGCGGCCACACCAAGCGCATACATCTGAAATTTTCTTTTTTGCCATTAGTCAAAGTGTGTATTGGGTAGTTTTTTGTATGATGAGTTATTTGCTTTTGATAAGCAACTTGTCAATCATACCATAATCAAGGGCTTCTTGCGAAGTCATCCAATAGTCGCGGTCGGAGTCGCGTTCCACTTTGTCGAAGGGTTGGCCGCTGTGATCGCTGATTATTGTATATAATTCTTTTTTGAGTTTTTGGATTTCGCGAGCGGTGATTTCGATGTCGGAGGCTTGACCTTGCGCTCCACCCATCGGTTGGTGAATCATCACACGCGAGTGGCGCAGTGCAAAGCGTTTGCCTTTCTCACCGGCCACGAGCAATACGGCAGCCATCGAAGCGGCCATGCCGGTGCAGATGGTAGCCACATCCGATGAGATGTATTGCATTGTGTCGTAGATGCCTAAACCGGCATATACGCTGCCACCGGGTGAGTTGATGTAGATGGATACGTCTTTGCCGGGTTCGGAGGAGTCGAGATAGAGCAGTTGGGCTTGTATCACATTGGCAGTGTAGTCATTGACTTCGGTGCCTAAGAAAATGATACGATCCATCATCAGACGCGAGAATACGTCCATTTGAGCCACATTGAGTTGACGTTCTTCAATGATGCTGGGGTTGATGTAGTTGGAGGTGATGGCGGCGGAAGTGGCGGCGCTGTATTGGTCGAGTGCCAAACCATTAAGGCCGAGATGCTTTACTGCATAGTTGCGAAAATCGCTGTGTTGCATATTGTATAATGTTTTTGTATTCGATGTTTATAATAGTTTTTCAAAGTTACAAAAAATTTGCGACATAATTACTCTGATTGTACAAATTTTTTATAAAAAAGTGGGATTAATTGAAAAAAGAGGCACCGACTATTGATAGCCGGTGCCGTATAGAGAATGTACTGTCAAATAGTGGAAATCTTATTCAGCGGAGGGATTGGCGAGTTTTTTGAATTCGTCAAGGCTTATGGTCTTCTCGTCCAAGGTGATTGCGGCGCGAACAGCATCGAAGAGCTTGAGTGTCTCAAGTTCTTGGTGGATGTTGCGTGCGTATTCTTTGTTTTCAAGAATACGTTTAGCCATTTCGTTAAGCATGTCTTCGTCGGCATTGAACATTCCGTATTGTTGGAATTGTTGTACGGCATACATGCGAGCACGTGCTTTGAGGTCGTCGGGGGTTACTTCCACCTTGAGCATTTCTGCCACGTCGTTGGAGATGAGTTCCCATTTGAGAGCGGGCAACGATTGTTCGTAGGTCTCGTCGATGTTTGCAGCGTCAACATCGTTCACACGTACCAACCAGCGTTTGAGCAATTCGGCATCGAGTTTCATATCGCCGTATTTGTCCAGGAGGTATTCGCGGATGTCGCGGTTGCTGAGTTCGATAGTGTTGGGGAAGAGTTGGTTGGCGATAATGCCGCGCAATGCATTGGTGTATTCTTCTTCGTTGTGCACTTTGTCTTTGCCGAATGCGTCGTCGAAGAATTCTTGAGTGTGTTCAGCGGGCTTGAGCACTTGGATTTCGGCGATAGCAAATTCGAAGTCGGCGGAAACCTCAGCAGCACGTTCTTTGTCGATTTGGAGCATCGAAGCGAGTTGGGCGTGGTTGCCGTTGCAGGCCTTGGCAGGGTTGAACACCACTTTGTCGCCTTTGTGCTTGCCGATGAATTTCTCTTCTTCGCCATTGAGAGCGAACATACCGAGCATAGCGGAAGTGGCTTGAATGGCTTCTTCACCTTCTTTGATGGAGCCGTCGGCATTGAGTTCCTGGATGGAGCCTTTTACGATGGCGCGAGCATCAACTTCTTCGCCTTCTACTTGAGCACCGAAGCGTGAGCAGAGTTGTTTATCTTGCTCGGCTACCATTTCGTCGGTTACTTCGATTTTGTAAACGGGCATTGATACGCTCTTATCCAATACAATGTTCATTTCAGGCCACAATGCGCAGTCGAAACTGAAAGTATATTCTGTTTGTTTGAAGTCGATTTCTTTCGAATCTTGGGCGGGCATGGGCTGGCCAATCACGCGAATTTTATTGTCGGTGATGTGCTTGAAAGCGGCTTCAATCACTATGTCGTTGATTGCGTCGCTCTTCACTTCGCGGCCAAAGCGCTTACGCAATTCGGGCAGTGGAATTTGGCCTTTGCGGAAGCCGGGAATTACGTGTGTTTGGCGAATTTTTTTGAGTTTTTCGGTTACTTTACCTTCGTAGTCCTCGGGGCAGATGCTCACGGTGATAAGGCCGCGAGCCTCGCCGTTTTGTTCGAATGTTACGTTCATTTTCTGTATATAGAGAGTTATTAATTCGTGAATAAAAATGCCTTAGGGGCAAAATCGACTGCAAAGATACGAAAAAATTCGCAAATAGCAGCAATTTCCGGCTAAAAAACTGTATCGTATTACAGTTCGAGATAGGGCGCGGAGGGCGAATTACCATGTGCCACTTGCTCGGGGGTGCCTTTGGCCAGAATTTGGCCGCCTCCTTGCCCGCCTTCGGGACCGAGGTCGATGAGGTAGTCGGCGCAGCGGAGCACGTCGGTGTTGTGCTCGATTACCACCACTGTGTTGCCTCGGTCGACCAAGCGGTTTAGGATGTTGAGTAGGGTGCGTATATCTTCAAAATGCAGGCCGGTGGTGGGTTCGTCGAGGATGAACAGCGTTTTGCCTGTGTCGCGTTTGGCCAGTTCGGTAGCAAGTTTCACACGCTGGTTTTCGCCGCCGGAGAGAGTCGACGAGGGCTGGCCGAGCTTGATGTAGCCGAGGCCGATGTCGCGCAACACTTGCAGCTTGCGCACAATCTTCGGCACGGATTCAAAGAATTCGGTGGCTTGGTTGATGGTCATGTCCAACACATCGGCGATGCTCTTGCCTTTGTAGCGCACCTCGAGAGTGGTGCGGTTGTAGCGGCGCCCGTGGCAGGTTTCGCACGGCACTAAAACATCGGGCATAAAGTTCATTTCGATGGTGCGGTAGCCATTGCCGGCACAGGTCTCGCATCGGCCTCCTGACACGTTGAACGAAAATCGGCCGGGTTTGTAGCCGCGAATTTGTGCTTCGGGCAGTGCTACAAACAGCGAACGGATGTCGGTGAACACACCGGTGTATGTGGCCGGATTGGACCGAGGTGTACGACCCAAGGGCGATTGGTCCACAGTCACCACCTTGTCGATGTGTTCCAGCCCGAGGATTTCGCCGTAGGGTAGGGGTTCTTCTAAAGCATGATAGAAGTGGGATGTGAGAATTGGCCGGAGTGTGCCATTGATGAGCGATGACTTGCCCGAGCCGCTCACACCGGCTATGCAAGTAAGCGTGCCTAAGGGGATGGTGAGCGTTACATTCTTGAGATTGTGCCCAGTGCAACCGCGTAGCACTAACTGCTTGCCATTGCCTTCGCGACGCTTCGTCGGCAGGGGTATTTCTTTCTTGCCGTTGAGATATTGAGCGGTGAGGGTGTCGCTCTTGAGCAATTGCTTGGGAGTGCCGGCAAATACCACGTTGCCGCCGCGACGTCCGGCTCCGGGACCGATGTCCACCACGTAGTCGGCTTCAAGCATAATGTCGCGGTCGTGTTCTACTACGATGATTGAGTTGGAGGCATCACGCAGTTGCTTGAGCGATGCGATGAGCCGATGGTTGTCGCGCTGATGCAGACCAATCGAAGGCTCGTCGAGTATATAAAGCACGTTGACAAGTTCCGAGCCGAGTTGAGTGGCAAGACGGATGCGTTGCGACTCACCGCCGGAGAGGGTTGCACTCCGCCGATTGAGTTGTAGATATCCCAACCCGATTTCACATAGGAAATGCAATCGCGAAGATATTTCTTTGATGATTTCGGATGCGATTTGGCGGTCGCGGCTATCCAAGCGATTCATCACGGTGTCGGCCCATTCGCTGAGTCGATTGATATCCATACGCGCCAATTGAGCGATGTTGTGATTATCTACGAAGAAGTTGAGGCTCTCACGACATAGTCGGTCGCCATGACATTCCGGACACACTTTGGTGGAATAAAATTGCGTACTCCATCGACGAGCGGCTGCTCCGGCATCGTCGTCTTGCTGCATTTCAATGTATTTAATCAGACCGTCGAATTCGCCTAATGGGGTGATTGTGCCCACTTCGCGATTGGTAAGTGTCAGAGGGCGTTCACAGCCGGTGAGCATTTCTTCGATGGCTTCGTCGGGAATTTGACACAGAGGCGTGTGGAGGTCACATCCATAATTTTGGCAAATGGCCAGTAGTTGGTTGAAAATAGTGCTGTTTCGGTATTTGCCCAGCGGTTGGAAGGCGCCGTCGCGGATTGACAGATTAGGGTTAGGTATGATTTTTTCGCGGTCAATGATATTTACATACCCCAAGCCTTTGCAATGAGGGCAATAGCCCTGAGGGGAGTTGAACGAAAAGTTGTGAGGTGCCGGTTCGCGATACGATAAACCGCTATCTGGGTCCATTAAGTGCATTGAGTAATGGCTTACCGAGTCGTTGTCGACTTGGTAAATCATCACTTCTTTGTCGCCTTGTTCCAGTGCGGCTTCTATTGTGTCGTAAAGACGTTGGCGGTCGGAGTCGCTTACGACCAATCGGTCTACAACCAACTCCACCGAGTGGTTGCGATAGCGGTCGAGTTTCATTTCGGGTGTAATCTCGATGATGGCACCGTCGACGCGTACTCGCAAAAAGCCTTTTTTGCGCAAAGTATCGAAAAGTTCCTTGTAATGACCTTTGCGGTTCTTTACCAATGGCGCAAGCACATAGATTTTTTTGCCGGAATACTTGGTGAGGATTAAATCTACAATTTGCTCGTCGGTGTATCGCACCATATCGCAGCCCGATAGATAACTGCGTGCATGGCCTGCTCGCGCAAATAGCAGTCGCAAAAAGTCATATACTTCTGTTGTGGTGCCAATGGTCGACCGTGGGTTGCGGTTTATGGTTTTTTGCTCGATGGCAATCACCGGGGAGAGGCCGGTGATTTGATCCACGTCGGGGCGCTCCAACGAACCCAACATATTTCGAGCGTATGAGGAGAATGTTTCGATATAGCGGCGTTGCCCCTCGGCATATATTGTGTCGAAGGCTAAAGACGACTTGCCCGAGCCACTCAAGCCGGTGATAACGGTGAGAGAGCCGTGAGGAATGGATACGTCGATATTGCGCAAGTTGTTCACTCGCGCTCCAATCACATTGAGTGATGCTTCGCCGCTATTATCGTTCATTGTTGTGATACCCAATTAGAATTGTATACACTGCGGCGCGCAGATGAGCGACGCAGCGACTCAGCCATCGGCACGCGCACTTTGTACACATGGCGGGAGCGGTTAGTAAGTTTTGTGGAAATAATCCATGGGTTCTCGTCGCGCAAAATTTGAAAATTGATACCGCGGTCGAGGGCCCATTGCGGCCATGAGTTTACGGTGGAGTCTACTTCCACTACATCCACTTCGCGCGGGAAATAAAGTTGCTCTTCGGATAGTTGAAATCCATATTTGCGAGGATTTTCCATAATCATCTTCATGGCGATAACACGGAATGGATAACGCATGGTTTCTTCACTCAGATATAGGTCAGAGGCAGATGCTACGCCTTGCTCGCGAAGTTGCTTTGAGACTCGTCCCATGCCTGTATTGTACGATGCCATGGCTGACATCCAATCACCATTGTAGGTGTTGCGAGCGCGTTTGAAATACTTGCAAGCGGCGCGAGTGGATAATTCGATGTTGAGGCGTTCGTCAACTTCATCATTTACAATCAAGCCGTATTCTTTGGCTGTGGCAGTCATAAATTGCCAGATGCCTGCAGCCCCGGCACCGGAGCGAGCGCGTGTGGCAAGGTTTGATTCGATGCAAGCAAGATAGAGGAGGTCGTCGGGCATGCCACATTCGCGCAGAATTGGCGCGATTTGCGGAAAGAAGCGGTTGGCACGTTTGATGCACAGCAAGGTGTTGCCGTGAGTGTACATGATGGATGTGAGTTCACGATCGAGTCGCTCATAGTTCGACTGTAGGTCAACGTCGATTTCTTGCCCGCAAATCTCGATTTTTGCAGGTACTTGAGGGTTTTCCACGGGCGAGAATGCCACAGCGCATACGCCCGCGGCAATCACAAGCGCGAATGCCCCAAGTTTGAATAGTTGTTTCATTACATTACAAATTTGATAGGCAATACATAGGTTACATTAACAGGATTTCCATTAATGGCGCCGGGTGTCCACTTAGGCATGGATTTCACCAATCGCACGGCTTCTGCATCGAGGTGTGTTTCAACACCTTGAGCCACGCTTACATTGGAAATAGTGCCGTCTTTGAGCACAGTGAAGCGCACTTTCACAGTGCCTTCAACGCCATTTTGCAGTGCCGGAGCGGGATAAACCAAGTTGTTGCTCAACCATGTGCGCATATTCTGCATACCGCCGGGAAATTCGGGGTTTTCATCAATGTCGCTCAGCGAGTAGGTGCGCGAGTCGGATGCTGCAGATGCTGCCGGTTGGTTGGTGGAGGTTGATTGTTGAGGTGTTGTAGTTGATTGCGACTCTGATGCGGTCGTTTCTTGAGCCGATAATGATGTGCTTTCTTCTTGAGATTGCGATGTTGTGGACTCTTGTTGAGTGGCGGCGGTAGTTGATGGCGTTTGAATATCATCATCAACTTCGCAACCAAGGTCGGTATCTTCAACTTGCGCCATTTCTTGGGTTGTCCACTCGTATTGTGATGTGGTGCCTTTATACAGCAGAATAAACACCAACACACTGATTGCTATTCCCACTACATAGGTTATCAGTGAGAATGATGAATTGTTAGGGTAGTTAAAATTATAGGCCATGGATTGTGATTTAGGGTATTCGGTAATAGATATTTTTGATTAGAAACTTAACTCTAAAAGCACCGGACAGTGGTCGCTACCGAGGATGTCGGGCAGAATTTCTGCACGTTGTAATGCCGGAAGCAGTCGCTCGGAGATAAGGAAGTAGTCGATACGCCATCCGATGTTCTTTGCACGTGAATTGAAGCGGTAACTCCACCATGAATAGGCCTTGGCCGTGTCGGGGTGAAGATGACGGAATGTGTCGACGAAACCACGCTCGAGCAAGGCTGAAAACGCCGCGCGCTCTTGGTCGGAGAACCCGGCATTTTGGCGGTTGGCCTTGGGGTTGGAGAGGTCGATTTCATTGTGTGCTACGTTGAGGTCGCCACACACCACTACCGGCTTTATGGCATCAAGTTTTACCAAGTAGTCGGCAAAAGCCGCTTCCCATTCCAGACGGTAAGGCAAGCGAGCCAACTCGCCTTGCGAGTTGGGCGTGTACACGTTCACCAAGTAGAAATGTTCAAATTCCACTGTGATGACGCGTCCTTCGGTGTCGTGCTCCGGGATGCCGATACCGGTGGTGTGGCTCAATACTTCTTCGCGCGAGAAAACGGCTGTGCCGGAGTAGCCTTTGCGCTCGGCATAATTATAGATGGCTTGGTAGCCGGGAAATTCCAGGTCAATTTGGCCTGCTTGTATCTTCGTTTCTTGTAGCGATACCACATCAGCATCCAACTCGCGAAAAATATCGCAAAAGCCTTTGCCTACTACGGCTCGCAGCCCGTTTACATTCCAAGAAATCAGTTTCATAGACGTATGTTTTTAGAATTTTATCACCATTTCGGCCACGATTTTGTCGTCGCGGCCTTCCAGCGGCTCATAGCCGTGGCGGTAAAAGTAATTTTCATAGTTCAAGCGGAAATCGCAACGCAAATTTTTCATACGATACGACACCGTAGAGCCGACTGTAAGGCGCGAGCGTGCCGGTAAGTCGCCTACGATGAGCCCGTTGCCGTCGCAAGCACCTGAGGAGTCGAATGAGTGGCCGTCGTAGCGTCCTTCCATCGAAAAATAATTGAATACTCCCCATTTCACCGGCATCAAGTATTGACTCATGAAATTGTATGCGTGGCTATCTTTAAAATCACTTCCACAGAAGTGTTTGTAAGTGTATTCTGCTTCGGCCATCCATCTGCCCATGCGTAAGGTGGCTGAGCAATTGGCTGTGTTGATGCGCACTTGTTGAGGCACATAACTCTTAAAACTCGAAGTGAATGAAAAGTCGCCTACTGAATAGGTGGCTTTGCATGCCGCTACTTTCGAGGTGGAGTAGGGGGTATGGTCGCTAATGCTGTTGGGATTGAACACGCCGGCTTCGATGGTGAGTGGCAACCCTGTGGCTGAAAGCAGCACTGAAGCACCCACGGCGCGCTGGTTGACTACGTCGCGTGCCACAAATGAGCGATTGGAAAATACTTGCACGCCCGGGCCACGGAACACGTCGCAGCCAAACGGCGCACGGAACTGGCCGATTTTCACCTTCACATTCTGCACCGGTGCATACCGTGCCCACGCATCGAGCATCTTGAATTTGCCTTCGTCGCAGAAGTCGGCCTGTACGCGGTAATCAATTTTAGGAATGATTTTGCCATACAATCCCAAGCGGGCATAACGAACCTGAAAGCGCGAGGGTGTGTCGTCGATGAGCAGTTGCTCGTATCGAGCCATTATCACACCATCGGGGGTGGGCAGGTAGTCGGTCCAATCGGCAGCATCTACCATTGGCGCTATTGTCAGCGTTGTCGCTATTGTGAGTGTACGAAATATTTTCATAATGTTTGAATTTTGGTTAGATAGTTCTTCCGGGGTATGCTTTCAAGGCATGAGCCAACACTTCGAGCGCTTTGCCTAACTCTTCGGTTTTGAGCACGTAGGCCATACGCACTTGGTCGCGTCCCAAGTCCGGATTTACATAGAAGCCGGATGCCGGAGCCATAAACACGGTTTGACCTTCCCATTCGAAGTCGGTCAAGCACCATAGGCAGAAGCGGTCGGCATCGTCGACCGGCAGGCGTACCACGGTGTAGAATGCACCCATAGGTATCGGAGTGTAGCACCCCGGTATCATATTGATGCGGTCGACCAAAAACTTGCGTCGCTCCACATATTCATTATATGTCTCAAGCATATATTCAGCCGGAGTGTCGATTGATGCCTCGGCCACAATCTGTCCTAGCAGAGGCGGAGACAATCGTGCTTGGCAAAACTTCATAATGTTGGCTTTCAACTCCTTATGCTTGGTGATGATGGCCCCGATACGAATACCACACTCGTTGTAGCGCTTCGACACCGAGTCGATTAGCACCACTTGCTCTTCTACACCCGGCAGATGAAATGCTGAAATGTACGGTGCGCCTGTGTAGCAAAATTCGCGGTAGACTTCGTCGGAGAACAAGAACAAGTCGTAGCGCTTCACCAAGTCGCGCAGTTGCAACATCTCCTTCATCGTGTAGAGATAACCCGTTGGATTGTTGGGATTGCAGATGAGAATACCTTTAGTACGCTCATTTATCAACTTCTCAAACTCCTGCATCGGAGGCAGTTGAAACCCGTTGTCGATGGTCGACGGTATGGTCACTATCTTTGCACCGGCCGAAATGGCAAAAGCCATATAGTTGGCGTATGCAGGCTCCGGCACAATAATTTCGTCGCCCGGATCCAAACAGGCCATAAAAGCAAACAACACTGCTTCAGAGCCGCCGGTGGTGACAATTATATCGTCGACATCAACGTCAATATTAAACTTGTGATAGTACTCGCACAACTTGCATCGCAGTGAATACATACCCTCCGAAGGGGAGTATTCCAACACTGTGCGGTCGATGTTTCGGATGGCTTCAAATGCTACTTGCGGTGTGGGCACATCCGGTTGCCCGATATTTAACCTATAAACTTTAATGCCACGCGCCTCTGCCGCGTTGGCATACTTTACCAACCGGCGGATTGGCGACGCCGGCATCACTGTACCTCGTTGTGAAACTTGTGGCATAAATACTGTCAATTCGATAATGAATTGCAAATTTAAGCATTTTTGCCCAAATCACCAAACATTCCGCAGCCAAAAACCTCTACCGTATCAACGTTGTGAATAAAGGAATAACGTAAACGTAAAATGAGAATACGTTTTACGTTTACGATAATCAACTACGGAGCAAAGCGCCGCTGCTCAGATAGTGCGGTTGTAGCGGTCGGATGCTTGCTTCACATAGAAGCGCAAGATGGAGTATATCATTGATGGCTCGGGTTGCATATCGGTGCTTTCGCCTGCTCCGAGAAGGAGTTCGCCGGTGAGCGCTGATGCAATTTCGAGACGTTGCTCGTAAGGAAGTGAACGGAGAGTGTTGAGCACGGCGGGGGTAAATACCACTGATTTATTCATAGTTTTGTCGATTTTTAGGTCGGAGGACATAGCCTTTTGACGATGAGTAATTAGAGATAGTTTTGAGATTTCATCGCAAAGTTACACCTTGTGCTGTGTAAAAATCTAGTCCATAAATGTTAACAAAACTAAAAAATATTAACCTAGCCAAATATATCTGAATGTGTGCCCGTGTCTAATAAAAGCAAGGTTAGAGTTGCATTATCTTGTTGCCAAATAAGTAGCCAGTTAGGCTGTATATGGCATTCCCAAGCACCTGCATAAGTGCCGACTAATCTGTGTGGGTGATATTTAGATGGCAGTGCGCCTTTTTCAACTAAGATTGTTAACACCTCATTTAGTAATGAGATATTTAGCCCCCTTTTTTTACAAAGTTTTAATGACTTTTTAAACTTTGCAGTGAATTTGAGTTGATAATTAGTCATTAAAAACTTGAGCAAATAAATCGTCTACACTTTTGACAGAGTATGCTTTTGCTCAAAAAAAAGTGGCCCCGCACGTTGGCGGGACCACTGAGGGAACTGCTATTCAAATGTTGAGGTTACTTGATGAGGCCGCGGCCGCGCAACAGAGCGTCGACCGAGGGTTCGTGGCCACGGAAGCGCACAAACAGGGTCATGGGATCTTCACCGCCACCGGGTTGGAGAATGTTCTCCTTGAAGGATTTAGCGGTAGCAGGGTCAAAGATACCCTTTTCTTGGAAGAGTTCAAAGCCGTCGGCATCGAGTACTTCCGCCCACAGATATGTGTAGTATCCGCAAGAGTATTCATCGCTGCCGAAGATGTGTTTGAAGTAGGTGGAGCGATAGCGGAAAGTGAGTTCAGCAGGCATACCGAGTTGGTCGGCTACTTGTTTTTCGAAGGCTGCTACGTCTACTGAGCCTTCGGGGTTGAGTTTGCCATATTGCAGGTCGAGCAGAGCCGCACCGCAAAGTTCGGTAGTTGCGAAACCTTGGCCATGGTTGGCTGCAGCGAGCACTTTGTCGACGAGGGCTTGCGGAATTACTTCACCGGTTTTGTAGTGGTGAGCGTAAGCGCTGAGGAGTTCGGGGGTGAATGCCCAGTGTTCGTGGATTTGCGAAGGAAGTTCTACGAAGTCGCGATCCACGCTGGTGCCGCTGATACCTTTGTAGCGGGCGGTGGTGAGCATACCGTGGAGGCCGTGGCCAAATTCGTGGAACATAGTTTCTACTTCGTCGATCGACAGCAGAGCGGGAGTGTCGCCTACGGGGCGAGTGAAGTTGCCTACATTGAATACGATGGGACGCGAAGGAGTGCCGTCGGCATTTACCCAGGATTCTTTAAACACACTCATCCATGCGCCTTGGCGTTTGGACGGACGCGAGAAGTAGTCGGTCATATACACGGCCACGTGTTCGCCGGTTTCAATATCAGTTACGTCGTACACTACCACTTCGTCGAAGTACTTGGTAGCGTTGGGCATTTCGGTGAACTTCACACCGTAGAGACGTTCGGCCATAGTGAAGATACCTTTGCGCACGCTGTCCACTTGGAAGTAGCCACGGAGTTCGTTCTCGTCGAGTGCATATTTGTCTTGGCGCACCAATTCGGAGTAGAAGTAGTAGTCCCACGGTTCGATGGTGATGTTATCGCCGCGACGATTGGCGAGGGCTTGCATTTCAGCCACTTCTTCTTTGACGCGAGCCACAGCCGGCTTCCAAATTTGCATCAGTAAGTTTTCAGCAGCCTCTACAGTGTGAGCCATCACCTTGTTGGTTTGGTAAGCACCGTAGCAGTCGAAACCAAGCAAAGCAGCCTTTTGAGCACGCACGTGCAGGATGGTGTCGATTACGGGATAGTTATTGTATTCGCCCGAAGTGGCCAGCGAGGTGTAGCCTTGGTAGATTTCGCGACGGAGTTCGCGGTCTTGAGCATATTGGAGTACCGGCAGACGGCAGGGAGCATGCACGGTGAATGCCCATTTGCCTTGGTGGCCGCGGGCAGCGGCTTCTTCAGCAGCAACCGACACCACGTTGGCGGGCAGACCGGCCAAGCGAGTGGTATCTTCTACCAATACATAGAATTCGTTGGTGGCTTTGAGCAAGTTGTTGTTGAAAGTCAGGTACAAACCGGTGAGTTTGGTGTTGAGTTCTTTGAGGTCGGCTTGTCCTTCAGCATCGAGCAAAGCGCCATTGTTCACGAAGTCTTTGTAGTACTTTTCGGTGAGCATTTGTTGGTCGCGTTCGAGGCCTTCGCGGTTGTCATACACCACGCGGATACGTTCAAATAGTTTGCCATTCATCGACACCTCGTCTTGGTGGGCCGACAGCATCGGATGGAACTCTTCAGCGATTTTCACCATCTCATCGCTGGAGTTGGATTCTTCCAACGCACCGAACACCAAAGCCACTTTGGCAATGGTGGCGCCTGAGTTGTCCAACGCAAGCACGGTGTTTTCAAAAGTGGGGGCTTCAGCATTGTTGCAGATTGCTTCGATTTCAGCATTGTGTTGTTCAATACCGGCTTTCAGAGCGGGCATGTAATGCTCGGGAAGGATTTTGTCGAAGGGAGGAATTTCATACTCGTTGGTATATTCCTCCAAGAAGGGGTTGGATTGCACCTTGTCGGAGCAAGCCGGGGCAGCGATTACCAAAGTGGCGGCGGCTGCCAGGGTAAGCAGGGAGTACTTCATGTTAGGTATTTAAAGGTGAGAATTTTGCGACAAAGATAAGCAAAATTTCCTAAAGCACAAAATTTTCCTCCCCAATCATCCAAAAATGTGGAGAAATTGCTTTACGCGTTTCGTTGTCTAAACGGTGGAACTGTGTGCTAATTGCGTGTGAGGAGGGTGGGGCGGCCGTCGGGGGTGTGGGTAATTTCGATGGTGCCGTCGACGAAGCGCGTGGAGTGGGTTTCGGCTTCGAAGGGACTGATGCGCACTTCGGTGTCGAAAAGTTCTACCAACGACAAACCATACTCGTGGCCTCGGTAGATGACGCGGCGTGCGAGGATGCGATCAAAGGGTTTTTGTACTGTCATTGGGGTCGATGCGAGGCACTACACGCCGCTGCATGCGGCGGTAAGGTTGGTTGGGCATTGTGATGCGCGAGCGGGTGAGTGAGAGCGAGTCGATCACTACGGGTCGGTCGCCGTTTAAGCCTAATCGCAACCAGCCGCTGAGCGCAATGGTGGTGCGGGTGGAGTCGGTGAAGAACGCGAGCGATTGGCGATTGAGTTCGGTGATGTCGAGCGATGCAACCACCGTCTCGGTGGTGCCGTCGGAGTATTCGGCAGTAATGCTCCATGTGGCATCGGTGGGCGGCACGGCTAAGTGAGCGTTCCAAGTGAAGAAGTCGCCTCGTTGCCAGTTGCGGTCGGCTTGTAGGTTGAAAGTGATGTAAGGCGAAGGCGAGAAACTGTTGACAATCAACGCGGAGGGGCGTTGCCAAACGTCAACGCTGTCGCCGGCAACAGACAGGGCTGCTTCAGCCACCACGCCATTGACTTTTGCCATACGAGCCTCGAGGATTTCGATGGTTTGGTCGGCGATGTCTTGGTAGAGGTTCATATTGTGGCCGTACCATACCAACGAGGAGTCGAACTGCTCTTTGGTGACGTTGTGGCGGTCGAATACTGCTTGGCGCAGTGCTTCGCGAGTGCCGGGCACATTATATTGCGCGGGATTAACGGCAATGACAGCGTCGGCCACGCGTACATCAGCCATCAATTCAGCCATTTCATCGGGCTGAATGACCTGCTCCGGCACGCGGTTGCATGCTGCGAAAACGAGTACTAACGTGATGGCCGGCAGTAGTTTACGCATTTTTGTCCTCTTTTTGGAATGGGAGATGTTTGGAATAGAACAAGATAAGTGTGACGATGCCTACGGAAATGGCTGCGTCGGCCAAGTTGAACACCGGGTCGAAGAATGAGAATTGCTCACCGCCCACCCAAGGCATCCAATCGGGCCAATTGAACGAGAACAGCGGCAGATGAATCATATCCACAACCAAACCGTGGAGCAATGTGCCGTAACCTTCGCCCCATGGCACCATGGTGGCCACCATCGGAGGGAAGGGGTCGGAGAATATGCAACCATAGAATACGCAGTCGATGATATTGCCGAACGCGCCGGCAGCGATGGCCGACAGGGTGATGATGTAGCCGCGCGAGGTGTCGGCGCGTCGACACAGGCGCGAGATATACCAAATCAGTAGACCCACTACCACAATACGGAACAACGACAGCAGCAGTTTGCTGCCAAATTCCATACCGAAAGCCATACCATTATTTTGAACAAATCGCAGTTCGAAAAATGGCAAGATTTCGTAGCCTTCGCCAAGATAGAAGTGGGTTTTGACCCAAATTTTGAGTATTTGGTCGGCAATAATAATCACAGCCGCAGCAATGATTGCAGCCAATGCGTTCTTTTGTGTATTTGTGTGCAGCATATTCGTAAATATCGCCAACAGCCGCTCCCTTGGATATGGGAGCGGCAATTGACGATTGGAAGGATTTTTATTTTTGCATTTCTTTGCCTTCGACGCTAAGAGTGGCATGGGGCACGATGCGCAAACGTTCCTTTGGAATGAGTTTGCCGGTAGCGCGGCAGATGCCGTAGGTCTTATTGTCGATGCGCACCAAAGCGGCGCGGAGTTTGTTGATAAACACGCGTTGGCGTTCGGCCAGTCGAGCTGCTTCCTCGCGACCAAGTGTGTAAGCGCCGTCTTCGAGCACTTTGAATGTAGGCGATGTGTCGGCTACATCGTTGCCTTCAGAGTTCATTAAAGTGCGACAGAGCGAGTCGTACTCGGCCTGTGCTTTCTCAATTTTCTCATTAATAATCTGACGAAACTCTTCGAGTTCTTCGTCGGAATAGCGTGTTCTTTCAGACATGGTTGTAAGTGGTTGTTTATGAGTTGAGTTCTACTTCAACATCCACCGGGAAG
Organism: Bacteroidales bacterium; assembly: GCA_004552725.1. Lineage (GTDB taxonomy): Bacteria > Bacteroidota > Bacteroidia > Bacteroidales > Muribaculaceae > CAG-873. The sequence goes on from SFNM01000023.1 coordinate 20,566, forward strand.
TCGTCAATGTCGAGGTGCTCGGCTCTGTCGGCTGCAACCTCACCCACTGTTACTTCCACAGCCAATACTTGCGAGCCGATATAGTCGCCGAATTGGCTCAATAGGGCTTCGATGCCGTCGATAGCGGCGAAGCGCAGGCGGATGCGGTCGGTGATATTGTAGTTGCGTCCTTTGCGGATGTTTTGTACGCGGTTGATGATTTCGCGAGCGATACCTTCAGCGCGGAGTTCGTCGGTCACTGTCACGTCGAGTGCCACTGTAAGGTTGCCATCGTTGGCTACCAACCATCCGGGGATGTCTTCGGAGATGATTTCCACGTTGGCTACGTCCACTCGCTTGCTTTCGCCGTCGAGGGTGAGGTCGATGTATCCATCACGCTCGAATTGGGCGATTTGCTTTTGGTCGAGCGAAGTGAGGGCGGCAGCGGCTGCTTTCATTTGTTTGCCGAAGACGGGACCGAGTTTTTTGAAATCAGGCTTAACGCGTTTTACCAGCACGCCTTCGTCGTTGCTTACCACGCGCAGGTTCTTGACGTTGATTTCGGCCAAAAGCAATGGCGAAATAGTGTCGAGAATTTGTCGCATCGACTCGTCGGTGACAGGCACCATAATTTGTTGCAACGGACGGCGCACGTTGATGTTGACTCTTCGGCGGAGAGACAGCACCATCGAAGTTAAACGCTGTGCGATGCTCATTTGCTGCTCACGGTCGGCGAAGATGAGTTCGCGGTTGGCTTCGGGATATCGGTCGAGGTGCACCGAGAGTTCGGCCGACGGTTTGCCATCGCGATAAGTGAGGTCGCGATAGAGACGATCGGCGAAGAAGGGCGACACGGGCGCAATCAATTTGGCCAAAGTAAGCAGACAGGTATAAAGTGTTTGGTATGCGGCGAGTTTGTCGGTGGTCATTTCACCGGCCCAGAAACGTTTGCGGTTGAGGCGCACATACCAGTTGCTGAGGTCGTAGAGCACGAAGTCGTTGATGGCACGAGCGGCTTTAGTAGGTTCGTAGTCGTCGAAGGCTTCATCTACGGCAATAATGAGCGAATTGAGTTTTGAGATTACCCAACGGTCGATTTCAGGACGTTCAGCCACTGGTACTTCAGGCTCTGTGCCGGTGAACCCATCCACGTTGGCGTATTGTGCAAAGAAGCCGTATGTGTGATAGAGGGTGTCGAAGAGTTTGCGTGCTACTTCAGTCACACCGGCGGGGTCGTAGCGCAAATCGTCCCAAGGCGAAGAGTTGGCAATCATATACCAACGTAGCGGGTCGGAGCCGAATTTGTCGATTGCTTCGAAGGGGTTAACGGCATTGCCTAAACGTTTCGACATCTTGTTGCCGTCTTTATCGAGTACCAAACCGTTTGAAACCACTGCTTTATACGATACTTGGTTGAACACCATAGTAGCGATGGCGTGGAGTGTGAAGAACCAGCCGCGAGTTTGGTCCACACCCTCGGCAATGAAGTCAGCGGGGAATACGTCGCCGGCTTTGAAAGCGTCGGCATTTTCAAACGGATAGTGGATTTGAGCGTAAGGCATGGAGCCGGAGTCGAACCACACGTCGATAAGGTCGGTTTCGCGCTTCATCGGTTTGCCGGATGGCGATACCAACACGATGTCGTCGACGTAAGGACGGTGCAGGTCAATACGGTGGTAGTTGTCGGCAGAGTAGTCACCTGGCACAAAGCCTTTATCGCGCAGTGGGTTAGAGGACATTATGCCTGCTTCTACAGCCTTGTCGATTTCGTTGTAGAGGTGTTCTACTGAGTCGATGATGAGTTCTTCAGAAGCATCTTCAGTGCGCCAGATGGGTAGGGGAGTGCCCCAATAACGCGAGCGCGAGAGGTTCCAATCTTGAAGGTTTTCGAGCCATTTGCCGAAGCGACCGCTACCGGTGGAGGCCGGCTTCCATTTGATAGTGTTGTTGAGTTCTATCATACGGTCGCGAGCAGCGGTGGAGCGAATGAACCACGAGTCAAGCGGATAATAGAGCACGGGCTTGTCGGTGCGCCAGCAGTGGGGATAGTTGTGGGTATGTTTTTCGCTGGTGAACAGCAAGCCGTTTTCTTTGAGCATGATGCAGATTTCCACATCAAGCGACATATCGTTGGACCCTTTTTCGGGGTCGTATGCGTTCTTTACAAACTTACCTTGCCATGGCGAATAAGCCTCAACATCTACGCGCTCGGCCACGAATTTCGGGTCAAGTTCGTCGAGCATATAGAAGCGGCCTTTGAGGTCAACCATCGGACATACTTTGCCATCTCGGTTGATGAGTTCCATCGGCGGGATATTGTTGAGTTTCGACACGCGAAGGTCATCAGCACCGAATGTGCCGGCGATGTGTACGATGCCGGTACCATCGACGGTGGTGACGTAGTCGCCGGGAATTACGCGGAACGCATCGTCGCCGGGACTCATCCAAGGAATGAGTTGGCGGTAGTGCATACCTACCAAGTCGGTGCCCATACATTCGCCCACTACTTTCCAGGGCACGAGTTTGTCGCCCGGCTTGTAGTCTTCGAGGGCAATTTCGGCGGCTTTGGTATTGAATACAGAGTTGAGTAGGGCTTCAGCCACTACTACGGAGATTTTTTCGCCGCTATATTTATTATATGTGTTGACGAAGCAATATTTGATTTGCGGACCTACGCACAATGCAGTGTTCGAAGGCAGAGTCCATGGGGTAGTGGTCCATGCCAAGAAGAAGGACTTTCCCCAGCCTAATTGTTCGGGTCGCGGGTCGAGCACCTCGAATTGCGCCACGCAAGTGGTGTCTTTTACATCGCGATAGCAACCGGGTTGGTTGAGTTCGTGTGAACTAAGTCCTGTGCCTGCGGCCGGTGAATAAGGTTGGATGGTATAGCCTTTGTATAGGTAGCCTTTTTGATAGAGTTGAGCAAGCAACCACCACACGGATTCGATGTAGCGGTTGTCGTAGGTGATATACGGGTTGGCCATATCCACCCAGTAGCCCATATTGTTGGTGAGGGTCTCCCATTCGCGGGTGAACTTCATCACTTCGCGACGGCAAGCGTTATTGTACTCATCCACTGAAATTTTGTGGCCGATGTCTTCTTTAGTGATGCCGAGCGACTTTTCTACGCCCAATTCCACAGGCAGACCGTGGGTATCCCAACCGGCTTTGCGCTCTACTCGGAAACCTTTCATGGTTTTATATCGGCATACAATATCTTTAATTGTGCGAGCCATTACGTGGTGGATGCCTGGCATACCATTGGCCGAAGGTGGCCCTTCAAAGAATACAAAAGATGGTGCACCTTTGCGCACATCAATGCTACGATGAAAGAGATCTTCGCTCTGCCAGAGTGCAAGCATCTCTTTATTAATAGTCGGAAGACTAAAGGATGTATATTCGGGAAATTTCTTCATTGGACGAGTTGAAGAATATAATATTATAATTAGTTTAATACATAAAGGGGTGCGTCAGCTATTGTGCTAACACACCCCCATGGAATCTCGTTGTCGCTAACTGTGAATTATTCAGCAGCGGGAGTTTCGGTAGTTTCAGCGGGAGCAGCAGCAGCGGCTTCAGCTTCGGCTTTGGCGGCTGCAAGTTCGGCTTTTTTCTTAGCAACAGCCTCTGCTTTTGCTTTGTTTTTTGCCTCTTCTGCTTCAAGACGAGCGCGGAGGTCGGCTTGTTTACGGCCGGCTTCGTTCCCGGTTTCATTGTGGCTTTCGCCATGATTGTGACAGCCTGGCTCCTGGCGAAAAAGCACGGATTCCGCGGCGATCCCGATGCGAAGTTTCATCTCGGTCACTTTCTGCAGAGCTGCCGCAAGGGCTTTTTCGCCCTGATGACTCCCATCATTATCCTGGGATCTATCTACTCCGGCTACGCCACTCCGGTTGAAGCGTCTGTCGTGGCCATTCTTTACGCCCTCTTCGTGGGCATCGTCATCAACCGCTCGCTCAGGCTCACGCATATCTATAAGGCCCTTCTCGAAGGCGCCATGATATGCGGTACGGTTCTTCTCATTGTTGGCGCTTCCACTCTGTTCGGCAAGATTCTTACCTTCGAGGAAGCCCCGCAGAAGCTGACCAGTCTCGTGCTCGGGATTTCCAAGAATCCGTACGTCGTCCTCCTCATGATCATCGCTGTTCTCTACATCCTCGGCATGTTCATGGAGACGCTGTCCACCATCATCATACTGGTCCCTGTCCTGCTTCCCATGATTCTGCAGCTGGGTATCGACCCCATCCACT
>SFNM01000024.1 GCA_004552725.1 Bacteroidales bacterium
GAAGTCGGCAAGGAGTTCAACGTCACGCGGGAACGCATCCGCCAGATTGAAGCGAAAGCGCTCCGCAAGCTCCGCCACCCCAGCCGTTCCAAACGCCTGAAGGATTTTCTGAACTAAACAGCATACATATACCGGCTCAGCCGAAAAACGGAGGAAAAAACATGAAAGTATCGGTTACTTCTTACAGCTACAGCCAGGCCTACAGCGATCAGTTCACCATTTTTGACGCCATGGATCATGCAAAAGCGCACGGCGCCGACGGATTTGAGTTCGCCGGATTCGACGTGCCGGAAGGCATGACCAAAGAAGACGCTGAAATGGCTGCAGGCGAAGATTTGCAGGCGTATCGCGAAGAATTGGAAAGCCGGTCGAATGCGGCTCGCGAAGCTGCGGTTCCCCGTTGTGCTACAGGCATCCGCGCTTCGGAACATTATGGCATTGACAACCAATGGACTCAAAAGCTGTATGACCTCCTTCGTGAATTAGACGATCAGAACGAAGCTCTTCAGATCAAGATCACCAAATTTGATGCTTCGTTGGATATCGACGTGCGTCTCGGTGTAGACCCCCGCAAAGCGAACCAAATGGTGCGTGGCGTGGTAACCCTTCCTAACGGCACTGGCAAAACTGTACGAGTACTTGTACTCTGCACTCCTGATGCTGAAGCAGCAGCAAAAGCAGCAGGCGCAGACTATGTAGGTCTCGAAGAATATATCGAAAAAATCAAAGGCGGCTGGACCGATGTAGATGTGATCATCACACAACCCCAAATCATGGGTAAAATCGGTGCCCTCGGTCGTATCCTCGGCCCTCGCGGTTTGATGCCTAACCCCAAAAGCGGCACAGTGACCCCTGACGTTGCAAAAGCAGTAGAAGAAGTGAAGAAAGGTAAAATCGACTTCAAAGTTGACAAAAACGGTATCATCCACTCTTCTATCGGTAAGGTTTCGTTCACCGCGCAACAAATGGTTGAGAACGCTCGCGAGTTTATCAACACCTTGATTAAACTGAAACCTGCCACTGCAAAGGGCACTTATATCAAGAGCATTTATCTTTCATCGACCATGAGCCCCGGTGTTAAAGTCGATCCCAAGTCGGTTGAAGCTTAATCTTTAAACAACGAACAGCAATGAAAAAGGAAGATAAAGCCCTGGTTATCGCTAATATAGCCGAAACCATCAAATCCTATGCCGGCTTCTACTTGGTAGAGACAGCCGGATTGGACGCAGAAAAGACAAGCGCCCTCCGTCGCGAATGTTTCAAGAGCGACATCAAACTGTTGGTCGTAAAGAATACTTTGCTTCACAAGGCCCTCGAATCCTTGGATGCTGACTTCTCGGAATTGTATCCCACATTGAAAGGTAGCACTTCGCTGATGTGCACCAACGTGGGCAACGCACCTGCGAAACTTCTGAAGAAATTCATCGGCAAGGACGACACCCTCCCCGCTCTCAAGGCTGCATACGTAGAAGAAACCGTGTATGTTGGTGCTAACCAACTCGAAGCGTTGTCGCAAATCAAGAGCAAGAACGAACTCATCGCCGACGTTGTGGCCTTGCTGCAATCGCCCGCCAAGAATGTTATTTCTGCTCTTCAATCCGGTGGCAACAAACTTCACGGCATCCTCGAGACTCTTTCAAACAAAGAATAAAACCATCCAACAAGATTATAAACAAATAAAAATATACTAAAATGGCAGATATTAAAGCTTTTGCTGAACAACTCGTTAACCTCACCGTAAAGGAAGTAAACGAACTCGCTCAAATCCTCAAAGAAGAATACGGCATCGAACCCGCCGCTGCTGCTGTAGCCGTTGCCGCCGCTCCCGGTGCAGGCGCAGCTGCCGCAGAAGAAAAAACCTCTTTCGACGTAGTGCTCAAGAGCGCAGGCGCTAACAAGCTCCAAGTCGTTAAGAAAGTGAAAGACGTTGCCGGTCTTGGCTTGAAAGAAGCTAAAGAACTCGTTGACGGTGCTCCCAGCGTAGTAAAAGAAGGCGCAACTAAAGAAGAGGCTGAAGCTCTGAAGAAAGAGCTCGAAGAAGCCGGCGCTGAAGTTGAACTTAAATAATACGCCTGACTATCAGGTAAATGGGTTAAGAAAACCCCGTGAAGGGGTATTCTTAGCCCTATTGTGTTGTAACGTAAGTTCCGTGGGTTAAGCCCCAACGGAACATACGTTCGGCTCAATACCTCTCCCTCCCTCTTATTCCCCTCTCCTTTAACCCTTCTCAACCTTCAAACTCAATTCATAGATGTCAGTCACCACTGCTAAACCACGCATAAATTTTGCTACGGTAAAGAACCCGCTTCCTTACCCTGACTTCCTTGAAGTGCAGCTCAAGTCATTCCACGACTTCCTTCAGCTCGACACTCCACCGGAAAAACGCAACAATGAAGGTCTTTACAAGGTCTTTGCCGAAAACTTTCCTATAGCCGACACTCGCAACAATTTCGTGCTCGAGTTTCTGGACTACTACATCGACCCGCCCCGTTATACTATCGAGGAGTGTCTCGAACGCGGCCTGACATATTCGGTGCCCCTAAAGGCTAAACTGAAACTTTACTGCACCGACCCTGATCACGAAGATTTCGCTACCGAAATTCAGGACGTGTATCTGGGCCCGATTCCTTATATGACCGAGAAGGGTACATTCGTAATCAACGGCGCCGAGCGTGTCGTTGTATCCCAACTCCACCGCTCTCCCGGCGTGTTCTTTGGTCAAAGCACCCACGCCAACGGTACGAAACTCTATTCTGCCCGCATCATCCCCTTCCGCGGCTCCTGGATTGAGTTCGCTACCGATATTAATAACGTGATGTATGCTTACATCGACCGTAAGAAGAAATTGCCCGTTACCACCCTGTTGCGTGCTATCGGTCTTGAAAGCGATAAAGACATCATCGAAATCTTCGGTATGGCCGAAGAAGTCGAAGTAACTGAAGAAAATCTTCGCAATGCCATCGGCCGTAAACTTGCTGCCCGTGTGCTGAAAACATGGTTTGAAGACTATGCCGATGCCGACACCGGTGAAGTAGTTTCTATCGAGCGCAATGAAGTGGTAATCGACCGCGAAACCGTGCTCGAAGAAGACCTCATCGACCGTATTCTCGAAAGTGGTGTTAAAAACATCCTCCTTCACACCGAAGATGCCGCTACTTCCGACTACTCCATCATCATCAACACCCTCCAACGCGACCAAACCAACTCGGAAAAAGAGGCCGTTCAATATATCTATCGCCAATTGCGCAACGCGGAGCCGCCAGACGACGCTTCCGCTCGCGAGGTAATCCAAAACCTCTTCTTCTCCGAAAAACGCTATGACCTGGGCGAAGTAGGACGCTATCGCATCGACAAAAAACTCGGCCTCGATATCCCGATGGAAGTGAAAGTCCTCACTCGCGAAGACATCATCAGCATCATCAAATACCTCATCGAACTCATCAATTCCAAAGCCGATGTAGACGATATCGACCACCTCAGCAACCGTCGCGTGCGCACTGTGGGCGAACAACTCTACAACCAATTCGGCGTGGGTCTCAACCGTATGGCTCGCACCATTCGCGAAAAGATGAATGTGCGCGACAGCGAGGTATTTACCCCCATCGACCTTATCAACGCTAAGACAATCTCCAGCGTTATCAATACATTCTTCGGCACCAGCGCCCTTTCCCAATTTATGGACCAAACCAACCCGCTGGCCGAAATCACTCACAAACGTCGTATGTCGGCCCTTGGCCCCGGCGGTCTTTCGCGTGAGCGCGCCGGCTTCGAAGTGCGCGACGTACACTACACTCACTACGGTCGTCTCTGCCCGATTGAAACCCCTGAAGGTCCTAACATCGGTTTGATTTCGTCGTTGTGCGTGTATGCCAAAATCAACGACCTCGGCTTCATCGAAACTCCTTACCGCGTTGTAAAAGATGCAAAAGTAAATCTCAACAACAACGAAGTAGTTTACCTCACCGCCGAAAACGAAGAAGGCAAAATCATAGCCCAAGGTAACGCTCCGCTTAACCCCGACGGCACATTCATTCGCGACCGCGTAAAAGCGCGTCTCGACGCCGACTTCCCTGTAGTTGCTCCCGGTGAAGTAGAACTGATGGACGTGGCTCCGCAGCAGATTGCCTCAATCGCCGCTTCGCTCATCCCCTTCCTCGAACACGACGACGCCAACCGTGCGCTGATGGGTTCTAACATGATGCGCCAAGCCGTGCCTTTGATGCGCTCCGAAGCCCCCATCGTCGGTACCGGCATCGAGGCTCAACTCGCTCGCGACTCTCGCACTCAAATTATGGCAGAAGGCGCCGGCGTAATCGAATTTGTCGACTCTACCGTGATTCGTATCCGCTACGACCGCACAGAAGAAGACGAATTTGTAGCGTTCGACAGCCCTGTCAAAGAGTACATCATCCCCAAATGGCGTAAGACCAACCAAAGTATGACCATCGACCTCCGTCCTATCTGCGATGCAGGTCAACGTGTGGAAAAAGGTGATATTCTCACCGAAGGTTATGCTACCGAAGCCGGTGAATTGGCCCTCGGACGCAACCTCAAAGTGGCATTCATGCCTTGGAAAGGTTACAACTATGAGGACGCTATCGTGCTCAACGAACGCGTAGTGCGCGACGACCTCCTCACTTCAGTCCACGTAGATGAATACTCGCTCGAAGTGCGCGAAACCAAACGCGGCCTCGAGGAACTCACTTCCGATATCCCCAACGTGAGCGAAGACGCCACTAAAGACCTCGACGAGCGCGGCATCATCCGCATCGGCGCTCACGTGGTACCCGGCGACATTATGATTGGTAAAATCACCCCGAAAGGCGAATCCGATCCCACTCCCGAAGAGAAACTCCTCCGCGCCATCTTCGGCGACAAGGCCGGCGACGTCAAAGACGCTTCGCTCAAAGCATCTCCCTCGCTCAAGGGTGTGGTTATCGGCACCAACCTCTTCTCGCGTGCCGAGAAGAAAGGTCGCGGTAAAGCCGCCAACGCCATGTTGCCCAAACTCGACGAAGAATACGAAGCAAAACAAACCGAATTGCGCAACCTCTTGGTCGAAAAACTGCTCACTCTCACCAACGGCAAGAACTCCGCGGGTGTCAAAGACTTCCTCGGCAGCGAAATCATTCCCAAGAATACCAAATTCACTGCTGAAGTGCTCCGCGACATCAACTACGATACCGTAAACCTCTCGAAGTGGACCGCTGATGCGCACAAGAACGACCTCATCCGTCGTTGCATCGTGAACTACTTGCGCAAATCCAAGGAAATCGACGCCGAATTGCGCCGTCGCAAGTTCGACCTCAGCATCGGCGACGAACTTCCCTCCGGCATCATGAAGATTGCCAAGGTTTACATCGCCAAAAAGCGTAAAATCGGCGTAGGTGATAAGATGGCAGGTCGCCACGGTAACAAAGGTATCGTATCGCGCATCGTGCGTCAAGAAGATATGCCCTTCTTGGCTGATGGTACCCCGGTTGACATCTGTCTTAACCCTCTGGGCGTGCCTTCGCGTATGAACCTCGGTCAGATTTTCGAGACCGTGCTCGGTTGGGCCGGCCGCGAACTCGGCGAAAAATTCGCCACACCTATCTTCGATGGTGCCACCTTGGACGACCTCAACGAATGGACCGACAAAGCCGGCCTGCCGCGCTACGGTAAGACCTACCTCTACGATGGCGGCACCGGTGTACGTTTCGACCAACCCGCTACCGTAGGTGTGATTTACATGCTGAAACTCGGCCACATGGTTGAAGATAAGATGCACGCCCGTAGCATCGGCCCGTACTCGCTCATCACCCAGCAACCGCTCGGTGGTAAAGCACAATTCGGTGGCCAACGCTTCGGTGAAATGGAAGTTTGGGCGCTGGAAGCATTCGGCGCATCTCACATCCTGCAGGAAATCCTCACTATCAAGTCCGACGACGTCAACGGCCGCTCCAAAGCCTACGAAGCCATCGTCAAAGGCGACAATATGCCCACTCCCGGTATCCCCGAATCGCTCAACGTTCTACTGCACGAACTTCGCGGCTTAGGCCTGAGCATCTCTCTCGAAAACTAATAACGATTTATCTGCACTCATCATATGGCCTTTAAAAGAGACAATAAAAGCAAAAACGTCTTCTCCAAAATCACCATCGGACTCGCATCCCCGGAATCGATTTTGGAAATGTCGAGCGGCGAAGTGCTCAAGCCCGAAACCATCAACTATCGCACTTACAAACCCGAGCGCGACGGCCTCTTCTGCGAACGTATTTTCGGCCCGGTAAAAGACTACGAATGTCACTGCGGTAAGTACAAACGCATCCGCTACAAAGGCATCGTCTGCGACCGTTGCGGCGTAGAAGTCACAGAAAAGAAAGTGCGCCGCGAACGTATGGGTCACATCAAACTCGTGGTGCCCGTTGCTCACATCTGGTACTTCCGTTCTCTGCCCAACAAGATCGGCTATCTGCTCGGTCTGCCCTCGAAAAAACTCGACTCCGTAATCTATTACGAACGTTATATCGTAATCCAACCCGGTGTGGCCGAAGGCGTTGAACGCCTAGACCTCCTCACCGAGGAAGAATACTTCGACATCGTAGACAATCTGCCTGCCGGCAATTCCGCCCTCGAAAACGATAACCCCGATAAGTTCATCGCCAAAATGGGCGCCGAAGCCATCTACGACCTGCTCAAAGACCTCGACCTCGACGCGCTCTCTTACGAACTGCGTCACCAGGCCGATACCGACGGCTCTCAACAACGTAAAACAGAGGCTCTCAAACGCCTCCACGTGGTTGAATCCTTCCGCGCTTCTCGCAATCGCAACAAGCCCGAATGGATGATTCTTGAAGCCGTGCCCGTTATTCCGCCTGAACTTCGTCCGTTGGTACCCCTCGATGGCGGCCGCTTCGCAACCTCCGACCTCAACGACCTCTATCGTCGCGTAATCATTCGCAACAACCGCCTCAAACGCTTGATGGAAATCAAAGCGCCTGAAGTGATTTTGCGCAATGAAAAACGTATGCTTCAAGAAGCCGTCGACTCGCTGCTGGATAACTCCCGCAAGTCATCAGCAGTGAAGAGCGATGCCAACCGCCCCCTCAAGTCGCTCTCCGACTCGCTCAAGGGTAAGCAAGGTCGCTTCCGTCAAAACCTCCTCGGTAAACGTGTCGACTACTCCGCTCGTTCGGTTATCGTTGTAGGTCCCGAACTCAAGATGCACGAATGTGGTCTGCCCAAATATATGGCTGCCGAACTTTACAAGCCCTTCGTTATCCGCAAACTCATCGAACGCGGTATCGTTAAGACCGTAAAGAGCGCCAAGAAAATCGTTGACCGCAAGGAACCCGTAGTATGGGACATCCTCGAAAACGTGATGAAGGGTCACCCCGTATTGCTCAACCGTGCTCCGACACTTCACCGTCTCGGTATTCAAGCCTTCCAGCCCAAGATGATTGAAGGTAAAGCTATCCAACTTCACCCCCTGGCTTGTACCGCATTCAACGCCGACTTCGACGGTGACCAAATGGCTGTGCACCTTCCCCTTGGCAACGAAGCCGTATTGGAGGCCCAACTGCTGATGCTCGGCTCGCACAATATTCTTAACCCCGCAAATGGTGCGCCTATCACCGTGCCCTCGCAGGACATGGTTCTCGGCCTCTATTATATCACCAAACTTCGCAAAGGCGACAAGGGCGAAGGCTCCGTGTTCTACGGCCCCGAAGAAGCCGAAATCGCATACAACGAAGGTAAAGTCACCCTCCACGCACCCGTCACAGTGATGGTAGATGACATCGACGCAGATGGCAACCCCATTCGCCACTTGGTGAAAGACACCTCTGTAGGTCGTGTGTTGGTAAACCAATACGTGCCCGCAGAAATCGGCTACGTCAACACTATCCTCTCGAAGAAGTCCCTGCGCGACATCATCTCGCGCGTAATCAAGCGCTGCGGTATTCCTCGTTCCGCTCAATTCCTCGATGACATCAAGAACCTCGGTTATCGCATGGCATTCGAAGGCGGCCTTTCGTTCAACCTCGGCGACGTAATCATCCCCGAAGAAAAGAAAGAAATCGTGGACGAAGGTTATCGTCAAGTGCAAGAAGTGGCCGACAACTACGCAATGGGCTTCATCACCAATACCGAACGCTACAACCAAATCATTGATATTTGGACACACGTCAACTCGCGCCTTACCGAAATCCTCATGAAGCAAATGGCCGAAGCCAACCAAGGTTTCAATGCCGTTTACATGATGCTTGACTCCGGTGCCCGTGGTTCTAAAGACCAAATCCGTCAGTTGGCCGGTATGCGTGGCCTTATGGCAAAACCGCAAAAAGCCGGTGCTGAAGGCGGCCAAATCATCGAAAACCCGATTTTGGCAAACTTTAAAGAAGGCCTTTCGGTGTTGGAATACTTCATCTCAACCCACGGTGCTCGTAAAGGTTTGGCCGATACCGCGTTGAAAACCGCCGACGCCGGTTACCTCACTCGCCGTTTGGTCGACGTGGCCCACGACGTTATCATCACCGAAGAGGACTGCGGCACACTCCGTGGCCTTATCTGTCGCGAAATCAAGAACAACGACGAAGTGGTCGCTTCCCTGGGCGAACGCATCCTCGGCCGTGTATCCGTGCACGATATTATCGACCCGCGCAACGGTGAAGTTATCGTAGCCGCCGGCGAAGAAATCAACGACGCTGCTGCAGAACTCATCGACGCATCTCCCATTGAGTCGGTTGAAATCCGCTCCGTACTCACTTGCGAATGTAAGAAAGGCGTGTGCGCCAAGTGCTATGGTCGCGACCTCTCCAAGAGCCGCCTGGTACAGAAAGGCGAAGCCGTGGGCGTTATCGCAGCGCAATCCATCGGTGAACCGGGTACTCAGCTTACCCTTCGTACATTCCACGTCGGTGGTGTGGCTTCGAACGTGGCCGCTATCTCGAGCTTGAAATCTCGCTACGAAGGTCGCCTCGAAATCGACGAACTCCGTACCGTCGAGACCACCGAAGTAGGCCCCAACGGCAAGAAGGTGCATGTGGTGCTCGGTCGTCTGGCCGAAATGCGCATCAACGACCATACCACCGGCATGATGCTCACCAACGCTCCCATACCTTACGGTTCGAAACTCTACTTCGCAGCCGGCGACGACCTCAAGAAAGGCGACGTAATCTGCGAATGGGACCCCTTCAACACCGTAATCATCACCGAATTTGCAGGCCGTATACAATACAACAACTTGCTCGAAAATATCAACTTCCGCGTTGATATCGACGAACAATCCGGCCTCGAAGATAAAGTCATCATCGAATCGCGCGACCGCGCTCGCGTGCCCGAAGTCAACATCGTCGACGCTAACGGTCAAGTGCTTGTGACTTACTCCCTGCCCGTAGGTGCCCACCTTATCTTCAACGACGGCGACGAAGTCAAAGCCGGCGACACCGTGGCCAAGAGCCCGCGCGCTGCAGGCGGTGCCGGCGATATCACCGGCGGTCTGCCTCGCGTGACCGAACTGTTCGAAGCACGCAACCCCTCGAACCCCGCTATCGTGTCGGAAATCGACGGCGAAGTGCACTTCGGCAAGGTAAAACGCGGCAACCGCGAAATCTCCGTCACTTCCAAACTCGGCGAAGTCAAGAAATACCTCGTGCCCCTGTCAAAACAAATTCTTGTACAAGAAAACGACGTGGTGCGCGCCGGTACACCCCTCTCCGACGGTGCAATCACTCCGGCCGACATCCTCAACATCATGGGCCCGACCGCGGTGCAAGAATACATCGTCAACGAGGTGCAAGACGTATACCGTATGCAAGGCGTGAAAATCAACGATAAGCACTTCGAAGTTATCGTGCGCCAAATGATGCGCAAGGTTACCATCCTCGATCCGGGCGACACTTGTTTCCTCGAGCAACAAGTTGTGGACAAACGCGACTTTATGGATGAGAACGATCGCATCTGGGGTAAAAAAGTGGTTACCGATGCCGGTGACAGCGAGGACCTCCATCCCGGTCAAATCATCACCGCTCGTCGTCTGCGCGACGAAAATTCCGCCCTTAAGCGCCGTGACCTCCGCCTCGTGCAAGTGCGCGATGCCGTGCCCGCTACTTCGGAACAAATCCTCCAAGGTATCACTCGCGCCGCTCTTCAAACTTCAAGCTTCATCTCGGCTGCTTCCTTCCAGGAAACCACCAAGGTGCTCAACGAAGCCGCTATCCAAGGCAAGACCGACTTGCTCGAAGGTATGAAGGAGAACGTAATCTGCGGTCACCTCATCCCCGCCGGCACCGGCCTGCGCGAATACGGCCAACTCATCGTCGGCAGCAAAGACGAAATGACCGTTCCCGCTGCTTCCGACCCCGAAGAAGAGGTTGCCGTAGACGAAACCACCGGCGAAATCATCAACGACTAATCAAATCCATCTCAACAATAAAGAGCGCGGCCCGCAGGGTCGCGCTCTTTATTGTTGAGATCGGCCGTGGAGATTGCGCGGATTTGGTCGATGGCCTGGGCTGCGGTGCGTACTTTGCCCAGGAGCAATTGAGCGCGTGCGTTCGAGAGTACGCGGTTTTCCAGGTTTTCGTTGGCCACGACTAATTGTCCTAAATATTGTTTTTTAGCCATTTCGAGGCGACGGGAGGTGATAAGTCCGTTGGCGACTTGCTCAATGGTGCGGCGGACTAATGCAGCGCAGCGGTCGTTGTCGTCGGGGTCGCATCCGTAGTAGATAGCGATGGCGCCACAGTCGCTGAAAATGCCGGTTGATGCTTCTACATTGTAGACCAGTCCGCGATGTTCGCGAAGTGCCACGTTGAGAAGGGAATTCATGCCGGGGCCACCTAAGATATTGGTAAGTAGGGCGGTAGCGTCGCCGTCGGGGCTCCCGATAGCGCCAACGCGAGCGCCCATGATTGTGTGGGCTTGGTGGCTTTCAATAGGCTTATGAACTTCGAATTGACGGTATTGGGGCACGATGCTATGGCTTCGCACAGGTGTGGAACCTTCGACTATGTCAAAGGCACGTTCCATAATGGTAAATGCTCGGTCGGCGCTCATGCTACCGGCGTAAAACACCACCATATTGGCGGGCACATACCATCGATGGAGGTATTTTCGGCAGTGGTCGGAATTGAAGTTTTGCAATGCTTTTCGAGTGCCTAAGATGTTATGGCCCAGAGGAGAGCCTTCGAACATCATGTCTTCGAAGTCGTCGTAGACTGCTTCGGATGGGGTGTCGAGGTATGAATCGATTTCGTCGGCTACAACTTCGCGCTCTTTCTCCAATTCTGCCGATGGGAACTGCGAATTTGCCACGAGGTCGGCGATGAGTTCGGCAGCTCGGGCGGGGTTATTGCCCGGGAAAGCGCTGTAGATTACTGTTTCTTCTTTGGTGGTGTAGGCGTTGAGTTCGCCGCCAACGGCCTCCATGCGGTTGATGATGTGCCAAGCGCGGCGGCGAGCGGTGCCTTTGAAGATTGTATGCTCCACGAAGTGGGCCAATCCGAAGTCGTCGTCGGCCTCGTCGCGAGCGCCCACGCGCACGGCCACGCCCACATATCCCACAGAAGAGCGAGGAGCGGGAGTGTGTAGGAGTGTTAGGCCATTGGGCAGAACGCGTGTGGAAACGGGTTGATTGTTAAGCCTCATCGCACCAACGGCCATCGGCCTTAATGAGTTCAATCATACGAGGCAAGGCCTCGTCGGTGGGGATATTTTTGATTACACATTCTTTGCCGCGATAGATGCTCACACGGCCGGGGCCTGCGCCTACGTATCCGTAGTCGGCGTCGGCCATTTCGCCGGGGCCGTTGACAATGCAGCCCATCACGCCGATTTTGAGCGAGGGTTGGGATGCTGTGGCGGCTTTTACCTGAGCGAGAGTGGTTTGGAGGTCGAAGAGCGTGCGTCCGCAACTTGGGCAGGCGATGTATTCGGTCTTCGACATTCGACGGCGAGTGGCTTGTAAGATGTTTAAGGCCAGAGCGTTGCGGCGCTTGAGGGGAATTTGCGGTGCGTCGATTTCAATGGCGCATATATCGGCACGTTCAAGTAGCAAAGCACCGAGGTCTACGGCGGCGGCAATTGTGACTTGCTCGTCGGTCATATCCGATGGGTATAGTATGCTGACAGACAGTGGTTTGTCTTTGGGTGCACGCGCTATAGCAGCGCGAGCGCGGCCGATAGCGTTGGGGTGGCCGACGGTGATGTGGGTGGAGTGGAGGGGCGCTTGTTGGCAGTCGAGTCCGATGACTTGAGGCACACCACAAGAGGTTGTGACAACCTCGGCTTCGGCATCGCTTCCGAGCGGATTTTGTCGGCGAGTGTCAATGTGAGCGAGGAGTTGGCGGGCTACAGGAATTTCATTTTCAGGGTCTTCGCTGAGCGACACGCGGATGGTGTCGCCGATGCCGTCGGCCAAAAGCGAACCGATGCCGACGGCTGATTTCACACGTGCATCTTCGCCGTCGCCGGCTTCGGTGACGCCCAAGTGGAGCGGGAAGGCCATATTTTCTTTGGCCATAGCGTCGACCAAGAGACGCACGGTGGAGGTCATTACCACCACGTTTGAGGCTTTGATGCTGATTACCACGTCGTTGAAATTTTCGGCCACGCAGATGCGTAGAAATTCCATGGCGCTTTCAACCATCCCGGCGGGGGTGTCGCCGTAGCGGCTCATAATGCGGTCGGAAAGCGAGCCGTGGTTCACGCCGATGCGCAGCGCGGTGTGGTGTGAGCGGCAAATTTGGAGCAAGGGCACTAATTTTTGGCGTATGCGTTCGATTTCGGCGGCATATTCCTCGTCGGTAAATTCGAGTTTTTTGAAAGTGCGACCCGGGTCGACGAAATTGCCCGGATTGATGCGCACTTTTTCCACAATTTCGGCGGCGGTGAAGGCGGCTTCGGGGTTGAAGTGAATGTCGGCCACGAGGGGAATGTTGCATCCGGCATCGCGCACGGCTTGGCGGATGGGAGCCAAGTTGGCGGCGTGCTTGGAAGTTTGGGCGGTGAGGCGCACAATGTCGGCACCGGCATGTGCAATGCTAAGGCACTGAGCGGCAGATGCTTGAGTGTCGAGCGTAGGGGTGTTAGTCATCGACTGCACGGCAATGGGATTGTCGCCGCCGATGGCAATATGGCCGATATTCACAGAGGTAGTTCGGCGCCGTTGGAAGTCGATAGCACGCATAATCAGTTGGTTTTGAACTTGTAATCGCTAATTTGCGCCAAGTCGGCGTTGGCTTTGAGAATTTTTTGGTTTAGGCCTTCGGTCCAGGCTCTGTATCGTGCAGCGATGTCGGCATCGGAGAGTGAAAGGATGCGCACGGCGAGCACGGCGGCGTTCATGCCGGCATTGATGCCCACGGTGGCTACGGGTATGCCGGGCGGCATCATCACGATTGAGAGCAACGCGTCTTGGCCTTGGAGGGTAGAGTCGATAGGTAGGCCGATTACGGGCAGCGGGGTGAGGGCAGCGATAACACCGGGGAGAGCAGCGGCCATACCGGCAGCCGCGATGATGACCTTGATGCCTCGACTTTGGGCTTCGGTGGCGAATTTTTCCACGGCGGCGGGTGTGCGGTGAGCGCTCAGGGCTAATAATTCAAACGGCACTTCCATTTGTTCGAGGAAGTCGGCGGCTTTGCGCAAGATGGGCAAATCGGATGTTGAGCCCATTATTATCGATACTTTGGGAGTCATAATGAAGTGTATTTAGCAGAAAATTGATACAATTGAGAAACAGACACAAAAGCCCAATGCCACCCCGGCCAGAACTTGGGCTAAAGAGTGGCGATTGAGGCGCATGCGGGCGGTAGCGACCAATCCGGCGGCTAATATTACGGTACTAAGCAAGGCCATGGAGCCAACGTCGGATAGGCCGTGAGTGATGCACCAGAATTGGAGGGCTACAAGGCCACCAATGCCGGTGGTGTGAGCGCTTATCTTCCAAAAAATGGTGATAATCAGGGCAATAATAGTGGCCACGCCTGCAGAAATCATAAAGAGCCTCAGCCACATGGGGCAGCCGAAGATGCCTAATATGAACGAGGTGAGAATATAGCATATAGCGGCTACCCACATGGGTATGATGCGTTCGCTGCGTTTGCTGATTGGCATATCGCTCACTCGACCTTTGCGCATCATCACCAAAACGGTGGCCAAGGGAATACCGGCGGTGATAAGAGCGACGATGCCGGTGACAATGAGCCGATAAATTTCGTTGACGGCTCGCAAATCGGTAAACCACATGGCCAGCGCAATACCGTAGGTAGGAGCCAATAGCGGAGTGAAGATGTCGCTCACGATTTGAGCCCAGTGGCGTCGCGACAGTTGAGCAGCGGCAATGTCGGTTTGTTCCATATCTATATTTATTTAATATACAATTAATTGCGTCGAAGACGTGCGATTGGAAATCCTAATCGCTCGCGGTATTTGGCTACGGTGCGTCGCGCCACATCCATACCTTTATTTTTTAATTGTTGGCAAATATCGGCGTCGGACAGCGGGTTAGCGGAGTCTTCGGCAGAAATGATTGTGCGGATGGCCTGCTCGATGGCGTGAGATGATGTGGCACCATCATCGCCGACTCCTTCGCTGAAAAGAGATTTGAGAGCAAACATGCCTTGCGGAGTCATCATGTATTTGGAGGCGGTGGCGCGAGATATAACGCTCAAATCCAGACCGGTGAGTTCTTGGATGTTGCGGAGCACCATCGGGCGCAGGTCGGCACGGTCGAAACTGTGGAAAAACTCCGGTTGCAGGCGTATAATTGCTTCAATGACGGCCATAAGCGTGGCCGAACGGCGATGTGCCATATCGATAAATTCGGCGGCTTCATCGCGGCGAGCGCGAATGAAGGCAGCCGCTTCGCGGTCGCGGCGATTTGGAGCGGTAGCCTCGTCGGAGATATTGAATGATTGTTCGATGACCAACTCCGGCACACGTCCGGCTAATTGCACAGTGACTTGTCCGTCGTCGGAAACGTCGACATTGTAGTCGGGCACAATATGTCGGAGGCGGTCGTCGCTGTCGAATGTTTCGAGCGAAGAAGCGGGCTTTGGATTGAGGGTCGTAATCACGCGCAGTGCGTGGGCGAATTGTTCGTCGGAGAGTTGCATCGCTTCTTTGATTTTGTCGAAGCGTTTACGCGAGAACAAGTCGAAGCGGTCGCGGACAATTTCTGTGGCGCGAGCGGTTGCTTCATCGGCCGGGTCGCGGCGCTGAAGTTGCAACAGAAGGCAGTCGCGCAAGTCGCGAGCGGCGATGCCGGCGGGGTCGAGCGAGCGCACCAAATCGATGGCCTCGCAGACTTGATCGGGCTCAACGTAAACGCCGGCCCCCATGGCAATGTCGTCGGCGATTTCGTTGGCGGAGCGGGTGAGATATCCGTTGCTGTCGATATTACCGATGACGTATCGAGCGATTTCACGTTGAATGTCGGTGAGGTCGAAATCGGCGAGTTGTGCCATTAGCAGTTCGTCGGCGCTGATGGATTCGTCGATGGCAGTTGGCTCTCGGTACTCATAATTAGGGTCGGATGGCGAGTTGAGGCGATAAGAAGGGATATCGTCGTCGTTGGCGAAGTCAGCGCGTTGGAGATCTTCGGCCGATTCGTTGAATTCGTTGCCTTCGTCGTCGGCTCGCAATTCGGCTTCCGGAGATTGGACTTCCTCTAAAGCAGGGTTCTCGTCGATGGCACGTCGCACTTCGTCCTCGAATTCCGGAGCGGACATTTCGAGCACACGCCCAAAGCGCACTTGCTTGGGGTTGAGACGCAAACGCATCTGCTGTTGCTGCGAAAGACCGAGTTCTTGCATGTCAGAGAATGTAAAAGC
Source organism: Bacteroidales bacterium (assembly GCA_004552725.1). Classification (GTDB taxonomy): domain Bacteria; phylum Bacteroidota; class Bacteroidia; order Bacteroidales; family Muribaculaceae; genus CAG-873. The sequence goes on from SFNM01000024.1 coordinate 15,819, forward strand.
CGCACTGGCGGCGTAGACTTAAACGTTGAAGCGGAAGTGCATGATGTCGCCATCTTGCACCACATATTCTTTGCCTTCGACCGACAACTTACCGGCGTCGCGGACGGCACTTTCGCCGCCGAGCGTCACATAGTCGTCGTATTTGATTACTTCGGCGCGGATAAATCCTTTTTCGAAGTCGGTGTGGATAATACCGGCACATTTTGGGGCTTTGGAGCCTCGACGGAAAGTCCAAGCGCGCACTTCGTCTTCGCCGGCGGTGAAGAATGTTTGCAAATCGAGCAGTGAATAAGCGGCGCGGATTAAACGCGATACGCCCGACTCTTCCAAGCCGATTTCGGCGAGAAATTCTTGGCGTTCTTCCCAGGTGTCGAGTTCGGCGATTTCGCTTTCGGTTTGAGCGGCGACGACCATCAGCCCCGAGTCGGTGCCTTCGATGCTGCGGCGCACGGCTTCGACGTAAGCGTTGCCGTTGGCGGCAGAAGCGTCGTCGACGTTGCACACATAGAGCACCGGTTTGGATGTGAGTAAGAATAGTTCGCGAGCAAATTTCTGCTCGTCGGGAGTGTCTATTACCACCGAGCGAGCGGGCTTACCTTGGTCGAGAGCGTCTTTGATGCGACAGAGCACTTCGTATTGCATTTTAGCCACTTTGTCGCCGCCGGTTTGCGCCTGTTTTTGAGTTTTGGCGATACGGGCCTCGACGGTTTCAAGGTCCTTGAGGGTGAGTTCGTATTCGATGATTTCTTTGTCGCGGACCGGGTCGACGGAACCGTCGACGTGTGTGATATTGTCATCGTCGAAGCAACGCAATACGTGCAATATCGCGTCGGTTTCGCGAATGTTAGCCAAGAATTTATTGCCTAAGCCTTCGCCTTTAGAAGCGCCTTTTACCAGCCCGGCGATGTCGACGATTTCGACGGTAGCGGGGACAATTGAGCGAGGATGACACATCTCCACCAACTTGGTGAGGCGGTCGTCGGGCACGGTTATAACACCAACGTTAGGTTCGATGGTGCAGAAGGGGAAGTTAGCCGATTGGGCTTTTGCGTTGCTTAAGCAGTTGAACAAAGTCGACTTTCCCACGTTGGGAAGTCCTACAATGCCACATTGTAATGCCATTTTTTATATAAATATATGAGTTTACTAAATTTGATGCAAAGTTAGTAATTTTCGCCCACATAACCAAAAGATAAATGTAGTAGATGGTGGGGCGGCGGGGCGCTTCGCTGCGCCGAGCCTTCGTCGGGCGCTTCCGCGCCGCTCGGCTTCCGCCTCGCCACCGAACCTCACTGCGGCGTGCGCTTCGCTGCGCCGAGCCGGGGGGTGGGCGGATTTTTTTGATTTTTTTAGTTAAAAAGTATTGTGGGTGTTGCGAATTATTGAAATTTTTATTTAATTTGCCGCCGAATAACTAATAACACACTTTAATAACCACTACTAACAAACTACTTGTCTGAAATTATGAACAGTTTTATGAGAATCTCTACAGTGCTGTTGGCATTGGGCGCGAGTGCTTTCTCAGCATCCGCTCAGAGTATGACAGTGGTGCTGACTGATGGTAGTACCAAGAAGTTCGGCACGGATTATGTGAGTCAAGTTACTCTGCGAGAGGGGCAAACGGATGTTCCTACTGTGGAAATGACACAAATCAAGGTGGAACCTTACAGCGGCGGCAACGTTACCCTGACTTTGTCGAATGTTGATGAAACTACAGTGTACAGTCTCGACCTTTATGGTCCGGAAACTGCGGTGTATCTACATGCCGGCACTTACCAAGGTTCATTCACCGGCACGGAGTATTATTTCGACCTCAAAGAGGATTATACTTTCGTGAAAACCAACGGCCAACGTCTGAGCGTAGCCGCCGGGACTGTGACTGTGAGCAATGTGGCCAAAGTCTACACCATCGAAGCCGAACTCACTTTGAGCGACGGCACCATTACCAAAGGTAAATATGTGGGCGAATTGGCTAAGTACTCGCAGTACTTCACCACCGCTATGAACGCGGCCGCTTACGATGATGACGCCAAGCGCAAAGGCGAATTTGGAGTGACATTCTCTGACGAAGATTTTACCTGCGAAGCCTACTTCGACTTCTACGCCGCAGAAGATGCCACAACGTTGCCCGACGGTGTGTACACCTATAGCGAGGAGCATACGCCCGGCACTTTCTCAGAGAAGAGTTATTTCGAAACTTACGCTCCCTACATCCACTCGGCCCTGTTGGAAGGTTCCACCATCACCGTTGAAGGTGGTAAAATCACTTTCGACCTGCTGATTGCCGACGGCCGCAAGGGTGAATTCGAATTCAACGGCACCATCACCGGCACGCCCACCTTCAAGAGCGATGACGTGGTAACTTACACCGCAACGGCTGCCGCTTACAACTCCAACCAAAAGCGCGACAAGGGCGAATTCTATATCAAACTGAATGATGCCGACTGGACCTTCGAGATGGCCGTGGATATCTATGCCGACCGCGCTGCCACCCTCCTCCCCGCCGGCACCTACACCTTCTCCGACTCCAAAGAGCCCGGCACCTTCACCTCCAAGAGTTATATGGACCTCTACTCGCCATACACCTCTTATACATTCGCCGAAGGTTCTACCATCACCGTCACCGAAGTCGAAGGCGGCCTCCGCCTCGTGATGGACTTCGTGGCCACCAATGGCGACGAGTTCCGCGTGGTATTCGAAGGCGAAATCACCGGCACTCCAGAGTTTAAAGATGAATAACCTAATCCACTGATTATCATAATGAAAAAATATATATCAGCCATAATTATGGCAATGGCAGTGTGCGTCAGCGCTGCCGCCTTAGATGCCACCCATTCCGTGGTGGTGAAAGCCAAATCCGGAGCCGAAACCGAGTTTAAGTTTGCCGACGAACCCCTCGCGTTCTTCTCCGAAGGTCAAATCGTATTCTCGGCCAATAATGGCCTGCAATCGTTGATGCTCGACCTTGCCGACTTCGAGTCGTTCTATGTCAAATCATCGCAAGGGGGTGTGAATGATGCAGAATTGCAACGTGCTGTCTTCGCCGTGACTCCGGAAGCAGTGACCGTGCAGCATCTGGCAGCCGGAGCCGCAGTAAAGGTGTATAATGTGGCCGGTGTGGAATTGATTTCCGCCACAACAGATGCCGAAGGCGCTGCTACTATCTCCATCACTCATCTGACCAGCGGCACCTACATTCTTTCAGCCGACAACTATTCATTTAAATTCACAAAATAACCATAGCGATGAAAACACTGTTCACTTCCTTGATAGCGCTTGCTGCGGCAGCCACCGCTATGGCGCAAACCAACGTGCTGGTGGTGGAACATACCAACGGCTCCACCACGGCCATCCCCACCCAATCGATTGGCGGCATCTTCTTTGAAGAAGCCCCTGAATACACTCCCGCACCATACGCCGGCACCGCTACCTACGGCGAAAAAGGCGATATGGGGTATTACACTCTCAACCTCTATACCGCTCTGCCAAATGAAAACGGCATGATGGCCACTGCGGGCGACGTGCAACTGCAATTGGTGCTTTGCGGCGAGAAATCCGCCGATATGTATGCGCCCATCATCCCTGCCGGTTACTATACCGAAGGTTCGTCGACCAAGCCGTTCAGTCTCGACATCTCAGCATCTACCGTGTGGCTCTGCGTGGAGGATAATACCGAAGGCGGTATGGATATGATTGTGAGCGGTTCCGTGGACGTGCGCACCGCTACCGGCTCCGACTATGACATCCGCATCGAACTCCAATCCATCGGCGGCAACGAATACAATATTCGCTACCAAGGTGCCCTGAAATTTGTGCTCGATGCCACTACCTACGAGCCTATTTCAGAGGACCTTAGCACCGATTTCACCAATGGCCAAGGCCGCTTCTATGGCAACTGGTTCAACCACTTCTCATCCGATATGACTATGCAGTTCTTCGATGGCGAATGGGACGGCAACAAGCAAACTCAGGGCTTCTATCTGCAAGTGGCTTTGCAGATGCCTAAGGTTGACAACCCAATGAACCCCGTGCAAGTGACTGCCGACGGCACATACGTGGTTGACCCGCGCGAGAAAGTGGACTACTCGGCCTACTATCCCTTCACCTTCTCGCAAGGTTCCTACTTTGAAATGTGGGGCATCGGCTTCTACACCGGCACTTACTACACTTACATCGCCGAAGACGGCCACCGCTACCTGGGCCTCATCACCGGTGGTACTATCACGGTGAGCGAGAACGGCACTAAATTTGACTTCGACCTCACTACCGACAACGGCCACAAGTTCACTGCCACTTACTCCAAGAAGCCCATCATCCAAAACTTCTGCGACAACAACCAAACTGAAATCCTCCGCCCATACACCACTCTTACTGAGGATCATGTTATTGACAACTTCACCGAAGAGCACATCGCTTTCGCCTACAATGAGGGCAACACCGTCAACCCGTTCCTCAATACCTGGGTATTGGCCATATCCGATATTAACATGGTGAAAGGCGACTACCTCCAATTCTACATCCTTTCAGACAACGCTGACGAACTCGCCGACGGCACCTACCAAGTCAACATGAGCGAACAGAGTGGCACGGTAGTGTGTGGTTGCGTTGACTATGGAGGTGGTATGCTCTACTCATGGTATGGCGACCTCGACACAACCGACGAGGAAGGCGCGCAGAGCGTGCTCGCGCCCATTTACACCGGCACTCTTACTATCACTACCGTAGGTACAGAACGTAAGTTTACTTTCAATTTCACCGATGATAAAGGCAATAAACTCACCGGTGAATGGCAAGGCGTATACTACGACATCACCAACGATCTCAATACTCCTGCCACTTATCAACATAAGATGAACAAACGCGCTGCACGCAATAATTTCCGCCGCTAATCACCCATTAGCATAACCATTCATTGCGGCCGCCACCTCATGCGAGATGGCGGCCGCAAAGTATGATTAAGCAATGTAGTAGGGCTTTATTCAGGAGAAAACCACAGCCGCCACCCGGATGGGACGGCGGCTGTAATTTAAGGTTAATGGTGCTTAGTTGAGCACAATTCCTGCCAAAGCGGGGTTGGCTGCGGGGCAATAAGCGCGAGCAAATTGGCGGAGAAATGCGATAGTAACTGCCTTGGGAGATGGCTTGTTGATGCCAAAATTGCTGCGAGCCTTGCGGTTGAGAGTTTGTGTAGAAGTTTTATCCATAGGCAGGCCGAGTTTTTGTTGATATTCATAATAATAACGCATAGTAGTGTGCTTTATTGCTTGATTATCAAAAAAATTCTCGGCCTATGGATGTTAACAGAGATGGAGAGTGGAGAATGAGGCAATGACAGGGGAGATAAGAGCGTAACTATCGATGTGGGTTTTGTAGTAGGTGAAGGCGACTAAAGTAGCCACGATAAATATTACTTCAAGTACGATGGCGGTGATCATCAGAGTGCGCGAGGCCCCTTTGGCTTTGAAAAATACGCAGCAGGCTCCCCAGAAGATGCCGATAGCCGGGATGATGCACGATAGGATAAGGAATGCGCATCCGAGGCCGAAGATGTTAGGATTGCCAACGTGTTCCCAATCGAGGAGGTCGAACCAGTAGGTTGAGCCCCAAGCCAGGCTTGAGACGATGCCGGAGATGCAGCAGATGAAGAACCACAGAGCGATGATGATGCTTATGCCGGCCATCATGCCGAAGAAGCCGATGACGAGTTTGCCTAAGATTGAGAGCACTTTGCTTATGAAGTCAACGCCATCGTTGTTGGGAATATTGTTGTTGATGACCGTTTGGCCGAGGTTGTTCATAGTGACGGGCTGCCCGCTGGCTTCAAGTTTTTGCAATGGAGTGACTGCCGGGGGGACAATCATCCAAGTGAGGAGGTATAGGAGAATAACCGACCAGAATAGCGAGCCGAAACACAGGCACAAAACCACAGTGAGCACGCGCAGGATGGTGATGTTCCAGTTGAGGTAGAGGCCGAGACCGGCTAATACGCCACCGAAGACTTTGTTGTCGGCACTGCGATAGAAGCGCTTGTTTTGAGTGGTGTTGCTTGCCTGGAAGGGTGGGGGCGTGGCCGAGGTGGAGGCGTCGTTGGATGAGGAGTTGTCGTCATTGTCGTTGCCGGTGATTTGGCTTGGGCGGCCCATCTTGTTGATAACGTCGTTGACGTCTTTGATTGTGATTACGGCAGGGCCTTGCTGCACGCGCTCGCTGAAGTGTTCGCTGATGCGAGCCTCGATGTCGGAGATTATTTCGTCGCCGTCGTTGTCGGAGAAGGCGTTACGAATTTGTTCCAAATAGGTGTTGAGTTGGTTGTACGCGTCTTCGTCGATGTAGAACACGGTGCCGTTGATATTGGCCGGGAATGATTTTTTCATATTGTTGGGATTAGAGATTACTTAGTTGGAAAGATGATTTACGGTGGATGATAGTTCTTGCCATGAAGCCGAGAGTTGTTGTAGGAATTGCTCTCCTAAGGGAGTCATGGCGTAGTATTTCCGTGGTGGACCGGCTGTGGATTCTTGCCATTGGTATGTGAGCAGGCCGTCGTTTTTCAGGCGGGTTAGCAGAGGGTATAGGGTGCCTTCCACCACGATAAGATGCGCTTGCTTGAGGCGCTCGATGATTTCGGATGCGTAGGCCGGCCCGTGCTGCAAAATCAGCATGATGCAGAATTCGAGCATGCCCTTGCGCATTTGAGATTTTAGATTTTCGATGTTCATAATTTCGAAGTTACAGAGGTGAGGAGAAGAATGATGTTGCAAAGTTAATCACTTTTACAGTACCTTGCAATACCAAGTACTATAATTTAACGAAGTTTAACAATTTTACTAAAGTAATATTCTTTTTCGGAGAAAAAAGGTGGTTTTTTGCGAAAAGTTTTGTACCTTTGTAGCGAAATGTGTATGTAGATGAACTATGTACAAATTACAAATAATACCTAACAACTGACAGAATATTAACTAACAACCTTATAAACAAATAGTTATGGAAATTTCCCATATTGAACACATCGGCATCGCCGTGCCCAGCCTCGACGAAGCAATCCCCTTCTACGAAAAAATGCTTGGTCTGAAATGTTTCGCTATTGAAGAAGTAGCAGACCAAAAAGTGCGCACCGCTTTCTTCAAAGTGGGTCAAACCAAAATCGAACTGCTCGAAGGTACCGCCGAAGACAGCGCCATCAGCAAATTTATCGCAAACAACGGTGGCCGTGGCGGTATTCAACACATGGCATTCTGCATCCAAGACGGTGTGCAAAATGCGCTCAACGAAGTTGAAGCCAAAGGTTGCCGCTTGATCGACAAGGCACCGCGTCGCGGCGCAGAAGGCCTGAACATCGCTTTCTTGCACCCGAAATCGACCGTGGGCACACTGATCGAACTGTGCGAAGATCCCAACAAATAATCGAATCACAATCACTAAAAATAACTCTCACATGAGCAATCAACTCGAAAAGGTTAAAGAACTCATTCAACTTCGCGAAGAGGCTCGTCTTGGTGGTGGCGAAAAAGCCATTGCCAAACAGCACGAGCGCGGCAAATATACCGCCCGCGAACGTATCGCTCAACTCCTCGACGAAGGTTCGTTTGAAGAACTCGACATGTTTGTGCGTCACCGTTGCTACAACTTCGGCCAAGAAAAGAAATCCTACCTTGGCGACGGCGTTGTGACCGGTTATGGCACAATCGACGGCCGTTTGGTTTACGTTTTTGCACAAGATTTCACCGTGTTCGGTGGTTCTCTGTCGGAAACCATGGCCCAAAAAATCTGCAAAATCATGGATATGGCTATGAAGATGGGTGCTCCCGTCATCGGCCTGAACGACTCGGGCGGTGCCCGCATCCAAGAAGGCATTAACGCATTGAGCGGCTATGCTGAAATCTTCCAACGCAACATTATGGCCTCGGGCGTAGTGCCTCAAATCTCTGCCATTCTCGGTCCGTGTGCCGGTGGTGCCGTTTACTCACCTGCGCTGACCGACTTCACCATCATGGCCAAAGGCATCTCCTATATGTTCCTCACCGGCCCGAAGGTTGTGAAGACCGTAACCGGCGAAGATGTAACCCAAGAAGAACTCGGTGGCGCTGAAGTTCACAGCAGCAAGAGCGGTGTTGCTCACTTCGCTGCTGAAGACGGCGAAGATGCAATCAAGATTGTGCGCAAACTCTTCTCCTTCATTCCCCAAAACAACCTCGAAGAGGCTCCCATGGTGGAATGTACCGACCCCATCGACCGTTTGGAAGATTCTCTCAACGAAATCATCCCCGACAGCGCTACTCGTCCTTACGACATGTACGAAGTAATCGGCGCTATCGTCGACAACGGCGAATTCCTCGAAATCCAACGCGACTATGCCAAGAATATCATCGTGGGCTTCGCTCACATGAACGGTCAATCCGTAGGTATCGTGGCCAACCAGCCCAAATACCTCGCCGGTGTGTTGGACTGCAACGCCTCGCGTAAAGGCGCTCGCTTCGTGCGCTTCTGCGATGCCTTCAACATTCCTCTGGTAACCTTGGTCGACGTGCCCGGCTTCCTGCCCGGTACCGGTCAAGAATACAATGCCGTAATTCTGCATGGCGCCAAACTGCTTTACGCCTACGGCGAAGCCACAGTGCCCAAAGTTACCGTTACCCTGCGCAAGAGTTATGGTGGCTCGCACATCGTGATGAGTTGTAAGCAACTCCGTGGTGATATGAACTACGCATGGCCTACCGCCGAAATTGCCGTAATGGGTGGTGCCGGCGCTGTAGAAGTGCTCTACGCTAAAGAAGCCAAAGCCGCCGAAGATCCCAAGAAAGTGCTTGCCGAAAAAGAAGAAGAATACAACAAACTCTTCTGCAACCCCTACAACGCTGCTCGCTACGGCTACATCGATGATGTAATCGAACCGCGCAACACTCGTTTCCGCGTAATTCGCGCCTTGCAGCAACTCGCTACCAAGAAGGTGACCAATCCCGCCAAGAAACACGGTAACATTCCTCTGTAAACCATCAAACCAACTCCATCTTTATGAAGAAAAAACTCATTTTGATGCTGGTGATGGCGATGGTGTGCGCCTTCGGTGCTTCGGCTCAAAGCCGCGGCTCGTTGCGCATCAACGAGGTGATGATTCAAAACACTCCCGAAGGTGTGGCCGACGAATACGGTGCGCACGTGGCGTGGATTGAAATCTTCAATACCAACTTTGCTCCTATCGAAATCTCGAGCATCTATATTACAAATGACGTTGCCAACCCCACCATGTATCCGGTGCCCCTTGGCGATGTTAAGACCAAAATGCCCAAACGTCAGCACGTGCTCTTCTTTGCCGACGGACAGCCCAAAAAAGGTACATTCCACACCAACTTTGTGCTCACTCCCGGCCAAGAGAACGTGATTGCCATCTACGACGCCGATGGACGTACCCTCATCGACAAGGTAGTGGTGCCTGCAACTGTGCTCCCCGGCCAAAGTTACGCTCGCGTGGCCGACGGCTCCGATGAGTGGGAAGTGCGCGACGGCTCTGAAGCGCTGTACATCACTCCCGGAAGCGCCAACAAAATCAAAGACGAGAATCACAAAATCAAAGACTTCGCCGAAAAAGACGGCAATGGCTTCGGTATGACCGCCATGGCCATGGGTATTGTGTTCTCCGCTCTGTTGGTGCTCTGCCTGAGTTTCTACGCTCTGAGCAAAATCGGCTCCTTGGTATCACGCCTGAACAAACTGCGCGCACACGGTGCTCCCGCTGAAGCCAAAGTACGCGATGTGACCCAAGATACCGGCGAAGAAATCGCTGCCATCGTGATGGCTCTGCATGAGCATTTCGATGCCCACGACCAAGAAAGCACCGTGCTCACTATCAACAAAGTGCGCCGCGCTTACTCGCCTTGGAGTTCTAAGATTTACAACCTGCGCCAAGTGCCCGACCGCACCTCGCGCCGATAATCACATTCAAATCTACCGTTAAAACAATGAAAGAATACAAGTATAAAATCAACGGCAACACCTACAATGTGGCCATCGGCGACATCGAAGACAACGTTGCTCAAGTAGAGGTCAACGGCGTGGCTTATCGCGTTGAACTCCCCGAAAAGAAAGCCGCAGCAGTAGCCGCTGTGAAGGCTCCTCGCCCCAGCGCAGCACCACGCACTGCTACCGGTGAAAAAGTGATTGCAAAACCTGCAGCAGCAGGCGCTGCCGGCAAGAAAGCCGTGAAAGCACCTCTGCCCGGCACCGTGCTCTCCATCCCCGTGAAGGTTGGCGACGCAGTGTCAGCATCCGACACCGTAATCGTGCTCGAAGCCATGAAGATGGAAAACACCATCAAAGCCGGCATCGATGGCACCGTAAAAGAAATCTTAGTATCTGCAGGCGACGCCGTAGCCGATGGCGCTCCCTTGGTAGTAATCGAATAAATCATTCTAACTCATGGATTTTATTTCATCAAACCTGGAGCGTTTCTGGAGTCTGACCGGCTTCGCTAATGCCGAATGGGGCAACATCATCATGCTGGTGGTGGGCTTGTTCTTCATTTGGCTGGCGATCAAGAAAAACTTCGAGCCGATGCTGTTGGTGCCGATTGGTTTCGGTATCCTTATCGGCAACGTTCCGTTCAACACAGAAGCCGGTCTTGAAATCGGCATCTACGAGGAGGGTTCGGTGCTCAATATCCTCTATAATGGTGTGAGCGCCGGCTGGTATCCGCCGCTGATTTTCCTCGGCATCGGTGCTATGACCGACTTCTCGGCACTTATCGCCAATCCTAAATTGATGCTCATCGGCGCTGCCGCTCAATTTGGCATCTTCGGCGCATATATGGTGGCTCTTGCATTGGGCTTTGCTCCCGACCAAGCCGGCGCTATCGCCATCATTGGCGGTGCCGACGGCCCCACTGCCATCTTCTTGTCGTCGAAATTGGCTCCCAACCTCATGGGCGCTATCGCCGTGTCGGCCTACTCCTACATGGCCTTGGTGCCGGTGATTCAACCGCCGTTGATGCGCCTGTTCACCACCAAGAACGAGCGCCTCATCAAGATGAAACCCGCTCGCGCCGTGTCGCAGAACGAAAAAATTATCTTCCCCATTGTGGGCTTGTTGCTTACCTGCTTCGTGGTGCCTTCGGGTCTGCCTCTGCTCGGTATGCTCTTCTTCGGCAACCTATTGCGCGAATGTGGTGTGACCACCCGCTTGGCTAAGACTGCCTCCAACGCTCTGACCGACGTAATCACCATTCTGCTCGGCATGACCGTGGGCGCATCGACTCAAGCCTCGCAGTTCCTCACCAAAGAGACCATTTTCATCTTCTTCTTGGGCTTCATGGCCTTCATCATCGCTTCTTCGAGCGGTGTGTTGTTCGTGAAGTTGTTCAACCTGTTCTTGCCGAAGGCTAAGAAAATCAACCCGCTCATCGGTAATGCCGGTGTATCGGCTGTGCCGATGTCGGCACGCATTTCCAACAACCTCGGCTTGGAATATGACCCCTCGAACTACTTGCTGATGCACGCTATGGGCCCGAACGTGGCCGGCGTAATCGGTTCTGCAGTAGCAGCCGGTGTCCTGCTGGGCTTCCTGGCATAAGCCGCTGTTATGATATTAGAAAAGGCGCGTCGCGATTGTGGCGCGCTTTTTTTTGCCATAATTGTAATTTTTTGTGGATTGGTGCGTCATATGATAAAACAAATCAATTTTATCTATGAAAATTTATAAACTTCTCTCCTTAGTGTCGGTGATGGCAGTGGCTATCGGAGCCAAAGCCGACGAGCCACGCCCCTTCGACCAAGTAATTGCCCTCGATGGCGAGGTGCATCAAGCCGTTGAGGCCGGTGATTATCATCAAGCGCTTCAATTTGAAGAAGAATTGATGGCTGAATTAGCCTCGTTGCCCGACTCATTAGTGGCGCAAAATGATGAACTATGGGCTAATCAGTACTATGATTTGGCTTGTTATCAATCCCGTTGCGGCCAAATCAACCCGGCTCTTCTGTCGCTGTATAATGCTGTGTCGAAAGGGTGGAATCAGTACGACCATCTCATGGTTGACCACGACCTCGACAACCTGCGTTCACTTCCACGCTTCAAGGCGATTGCGCAGAAGGTGCGCGAACGCGATTTCGGCTACATTATGCGCGATTGCCAGCCGTATACCACTGAAGAACCGGTCGATATACCCGAGCGAGTGTTTGCGAATTCGTCCGACCCTAATCTGAAGGAGTTGCGTCGGATGCTCAACCTCGACAGCGTGGCCGGCGACGGCGATGAGATTTCGCGTATCAAAAATATCGCAATGTTCGTGCATGAATTGGTGCATCACGATGGCATGAACGGCATCCCATGCTCCCGCAATTCGTTGGCGATGGTGGAAGCCTGCGCCGGTGGCAAAAATACGCTTAACTGCCGCGGTATGGCTATCTTGCTCAATGAATGTTTGCTGTCGATGGACATTCCATCGATGTATGTGACTTGCTTGCCGAAAATTATGCTGAGCGATTGCCATGTAATCAATGCAGTGTGGTCGAGTCAACTCGGCCGCTGGATATGGATTGACCCATCGTTCAATGCATGGATAACCGACGAAAATGGTGAACTCTTGGGTATTCGCGAAGTGCGACAGCGTATCTGCCAAGGGCTACCGGTAGTGCTCAACCCGGAGGCCTCGCACTACGGCGATGAAATCACCAAGGAATGGTATCTCGACTATTATATGACCAAAAACTTGTATGCCATAGAGGTGAATGTCTACAATGTGTTTGGCACTGAAGACTACAATGTGCGAACCGGAGAGCCGCCCGTGTTTTTCTTGTTGTTGTCGCCCGGCTACATACCCTCATACGCCTACAAAGACAAAGTGACCACCAACGACCAATACTTTTGGGCTGCTCCCAAGTAATCACCTCCATTTGAGCGAAATTCGGCAGCCGCTTACCACACCAACCAGCCAACGGGGCTGGTTGGTGTGGAAAGCATTGATGTTGCCGACAGCGAGCAAAAGTGCCTGGGTTGATATTTTTTTTTGTTTGGGTTGGGGGCGTTGGAATTTTTTGTGTATCTTTGCAGTGAAAAAATTTTTTGATTATGAAAAGGCTTTTTGGTTTTTTGATTATTCTTTCGTGGGCCGTTATTGGCTTAAGTGCGCAGAGTGTGACGCTCGAAGAGGTTTGGGTCGATCACAATGAGTGGCTTAATAATCAGCAGGGCATGAAAATCCACACCAAATTTAGTGTGCATAATGGCCGCGGCATACCGATGCGGCTTCGCTTGTATCACTATATGGAGTATGATAACGGCACACCAATTTGGGGTAATACGCCGAATTATCACACAATAGATTCCAACGGCAATACGCAGGCGGCATGTTGGTGCGACTTCGATATCAATCCGGACTATGACCATACTACTTATAATGACTGGTGGGTGTTTATGCCCTATAGCGCCTTGCATCTGTATAATGGGAACTATAATTGCAAGATAGTGACGCTCTCGCATGATATAACCCATAATAGTTGGAATGCGGAGGCTCGACACTATGTGTCGTTTACCTATTCTCAAGGTAATCAGAATGTTGCGCCGCAGTATATGCCTAATTATGTGCAGCAAGTGCCCAATACGGTGCAAAATACTCCCAGTTGCTTGGATCAAACGCCATATTATGTGTCGCCGTATGGAGTGACGCCAACGCCTACATACGGCAATACACCGTGCGGGGTGTGCAACACCACGGGACGGTGCTCAATTTGTGGCGGTTCGGGTGTGAGTCCCAATCATGCGCCGGGTATCCATGTGGCCTGCGGAGGCTGCGGAGGCACCGGCAAATGTGCTACATGCGGAGGACGAGGCTACTACTAACGAGAGTTAGAAGGCATTTGACTCGCCGTGGAATACGTTTAGGATAGTGCGTGCGATGATGCGTAGGTCGAGGGCGAAGGTCCAGTTTTCGATGTACCATACGTCGTGTTGTACGCGTTTTTCCATTTTCCAAAGTTCGTCGGTTAGACCGCGATAGCCGTTGACTTGAGCCCATCCGGTGATGCCGGGTTTAACGAAGTGTCGCACCATATATCGGTCGACTAATTTGGAGTATTCTTCGGTGTGCTTAAGCATGTGAGGTCGGGGGCCGACTACGGACATTTCGCCTCGAATAACATTGATGAATTGCGGCAGTTCGTCGAGAGAAGTACGACGAAGGAAGTTGCCAAACCGCGTTTTGCGCGGGTCGTTGGCAGTGGCTTGAGCGGTGTCGGCTTCGCGGTTAACGTGCATAGTGCGGAATTTGAGACAAGTGAAAGGCTTGCCTTTGTATCCGGTACGTTGTTGGCGGAAATACACCGGACCGGGCGAAGTGATTTTGATGCCAATGGCAATAATAGTATAGATTAAGGGGTAAATGAGCATAAAGAGGCCTGCAAATAAAAGGTCGAACGAGCGCTTAAGCAGGCGGTTGACGGCTTTGCTGAGTGGATTTGAGCGAATTGAGAGCACCGGCACGGCACCGATGGTGCTCATGGCAAAACCGCGCGACACATACTTGGAAATTTGAGGCACGTAGAAGAAGTCGATGACGTTGTCGTCGGCTACTTTCACTGCACGCGACAAGAGTTCGTTGTGACCGGCCATAGTGAAGTAAAGTTGGTCGATTTTGGCCGATTTCACATATTGGTCGAGGGTGTCGAGTCGTTTACCGGGCAGGCCGTCGATTTCTTCGGGCGGGTCTTGGTCGAAGAAAGCCATGATTTTGTATCCGAAGCCGGGGTCGGCTTCCATTTGCTCGCGCAGTCGCTTGGCGGTGATATTGTTGCCGATGATAGCCACGCGTAAGTAATTGTAGCCGTGGCGGCGGTACATTTTGATTAGGCGAGCGGAGTAAATCGACCACGATGGCAGCACCACCATCAACATACCATAGTAAGTGAGGTATGCTCGAGTGGGAATACATTGAATGTCGAGTAAAGTGCTGAGCGATAGGAAGAAAAGAGCGTGAAGTCCAACGATTGAGAGGGAGCGGAGCATCACCTTATCCAATAGGATTGTGCGAGTGACTTCCTTGGTGCGGGCCAGGCGCATCATCACCGGCACTATGCACAGGTTTTGCACAATCCACACATAATTAATGTGTTTGGTATTGCTCAATATCTCGGGAAAAATGCAAAGCACCACGGCAAAAAGGATATTGAACATTATCCAATCTACCAGAGTTAGCAGAGAAGGCAAATATCGCCCGAGTTGGTATTTATGGAGACGGTTTAAAGGCACAAGGTAATAGATCGTGGCTAAGCCACAATTGAAAGAAATATTAATATCAGGCGATGCGATTTACCCGCATCGCCTGATAAGTGGTTTTTAGAGTTTGCTATCGATTAGTTTGATTTTTTCTTCGAGGTCTTCGATGTCGGTGCGAAGGCGTTCGGCTTTGCGTTCAAATTCACGGAGCATCGACTCGCCGGAGCGGGATGAAGAAGTAAGGAAGCCGAGATTGTTTTCATAGGTGCGGAGTTCTTGGCGACGGGCTTCGAGAGCACGCACTAAGCGTTCGCGTTCGCGATAGAGTTTGTTTTCATCGCCTTCCATGGTTTGGATGGAGTCGGAGAAGCGTTCCATGCGTGCTTGCTTGCCGCGGAGGTCGAGGAGTTGGCGGAGTTCATCGACTTTAGCGCGATATGCTTCGTACACTTTGTCCTTCTCGCGGAAGGGTACATGACCGATTTCTTGCCAGCGAGTTTGAGCGTTGCGGAGTGCTTCGATGGCTTGTTCGCGTGGAGTTTCGGCGGTGATTGCTTCGAGGTCGGCGATTACCTGGCGCTTGGCGCGAAGGTTTTCAGTTTCAACTTTGCGAGCGCCGCTATGTGCTTTTTTCTTTTGTTCGAAGAAGTAGTCGCAAGCCTCTTGGAAGCGGCGCCAAACGGCATCGCTATATTTTTTAGCCACGGTGCCGATGGTTTTCCATTCCTTCTGCATAGCCACGAATTTTTCGGTGGCTTCTTTCCAGTCGGTGGAGTCTTTGAGAGCTTCGGCTTGCTCGGCGAGAGCGGTTTTGCGAGCGAGGTTGTTGGCTAATTCAGCGCGAGTGGAGTGGAAGTATTCGGCTTTAGCGGCGAAGAAGCGGTCGCACAGAGCGCGGAAACGGGCGAAAAGGGCTTTGTTTTGCTTTTTGGAGGCGAAGCCGAATTTGCGCCATTCTTCTTGGAGACCAATTACTTGCTTTGTGGCTTCGTCCCAAGCCACGAATGATTTGAGAGTTTCGAGGTCGAGGGCTTCGAGTCGTTCGCACAAGGCCGTTTTGCCGGCTTCGTTTTCGAGTTCGCGTGCTTTGCGTGCTTCGAAGTGGGCTTGATAGCGCTTGTTAATTTCGGCTGAAGCAGCTTTGAATTTTTCCCAGATTTCTTCGCGGAATTCCTTTGCTACGGGGCCGATTTGGCGCCATTTGGCGTGGAGTTCTTGAAGGCGACGGTAAGCGGTGATAACGTCTTCTTCAGCAAGGAGTCCTTGAGCCTCGTCGAGGAGCAAGTTTTTGCTGTCGAGGTTTTTGCGGAAGTCGTAGTCGCGCAGTTCTTTGTTGATTTTGAGGTTGTCGCTATAGCGTTCGCGTGCATCTTGGAATTGCTTCCAGATGGCGGTGTCTTCTGTGGCGGGAACTTCACCGATAGCGTTGAATTCGTCTTGCAGTTCGCGGTAGCGAGGGAAAGTACGATTTACGTTGTCGGTGTCGTCGGCTAAAGCGAGGATTTCGGCCACGATGGCTTTTTTACGTTCGAGATTAGCGAGTCGTTGTGCTTCAACGCGGGCAGTGTACTCGGCTTTTTTGTCGCGAATTTGGTCGAAGATTGCTTTCAAATCGGAGTCGTCGTCGGCTTCGGGTTGGTCCTCATCCGCCGGTTGTTCGGCCTTACGGAAAGCGTTGATTTGCTGGCGGAGGTGACGGATGTCGTCGGCGGTAATTTCCGAGGCATCTTTAGCCAGCACTGCTTTGGCCACTTCGAGCATAGCCTCGTGCGAGAGCGGAGTTTCAGCGGCAAGTTCATCATCTGCAGCCAAGTCGTCTTCGGCAACTTCGGCAACAGTATTATCGGTTAATTCAGAAGCGGCTACGCTCTCCGAAGCGGGCGCAGCGATGGGAGTTTGTTCTTCGGCGGGATTGAGAGCCGAATCGGGATCACGCATTTCCATAAGACATAAAATTTAAGTTTGGCAAAGCAAAAAGGGGCATTTGCGCCCCAAATTTAAGAATTATTTTTTATATGTCAAAGAAAAATAACATAATTTTAAGAAATGAGGTGCAAAAAACGGATATTATGGTGGAAGTAGTCAATTTTTGCGTTTAAGAGTCAAAGACTTATATGCGAAAAGGCGGTAACTGATAGCAGACGCTACGCACGGAACAATCATCCACAAGAACATTGTGTCGTAGTTGAAATACTTCACAAGCACGCCGGCAATGTATCCGCCCAGGGCTATGCCGAGGTCGAATGCTACGAAGAACGTACTGCCGGCGGCACCACGTCGTTCGGATGGCACCGGCCGCATAGCCATTGTTTGAAGAGCCGGTTGAAGAGTGCCGAAACTATATCCCAGTAGTATGGCGGAGAGTAGGTAGGCCGGGGTGGTGTGTATGAATACCAACAGCAGGATACCTACGATGATGGTGAAGTTGCCGCCGTTGACCATAATCGACTCGGAACAGCGGTCGATTTTTCGGCCCATTATCAAACGCGTGGCAATGGTGGCCAACGCTATGAATATGAAATATATACCGGCACCGGGCAATCCGCATGACTCGGCATAAATCGCCACATACACTTCAATCACACCATAACTCATCATATTAAATTTTTTTGAGCATAAAAAAGCGTCTGATCAAGTAAATCTCTTCAACCGGACTTACGTGATCAGACACTACGCGTTGCAAGTATTTTATGCGTGAAAGTTACATGTTTTTTTCGAAATAGGCCAAAAAATCGGTTATTCGGTGTAGATGACATCGGCCGGACAGCGAAGATTGTAGAGCGAAGCCATTGATGCGGCGTATGCACCGGCAGAGCGGATGGCGAGGATGTCGCCGCGTCGAGTGCGTGGCAAGGGATAGTTTTCGGCGAAAGTGTCGGCCGACTCGCACACTGGACCTACGATGTCGTAGTGTGCAGTAGGAGTGGAACTTGGGGCTGAAAGGTTGTCGATGCGGTGGGTGGCTTGATAAAGGGCCGGGCGGATAAGGTTGTTCATACCGGCGTCGATGATAACAAATCGACGTTCAAGACCTTCCTTTACATATATCACGCGCGAGAGAATAGAGCCGCATTGAGCCACAATTGAGCGGCCTAATTCGCAGTGAATGTGAGCACCGGTGGGTAGGATGAGCCCTTGTCGCAGGGTGTCGAAAAAGCCTTGGAAGTCGGCAATAGGGTTGGAGGCCGGCTGCTCGTAGTCGACTCCGATTCCACCGCCCACATTGATATATTCAATGGTTGCTCCGGCTTGTTGTGCGCGGGCCACTAATTCATTGATACGAGAGCAGAGGAGCGCGTAAGGCTCGTTGGTGAGAATTTGGCTGCCGATATGGCAGTGAATACCGCGAAAATGGAGGCCGGGTAGGGTGGTGGCCATGCGGATGGCTTGGTCGAAGAGTGTGATGTCGATGCCGAATTTGTTTTCGGCCAATCCTGTGGTGATGTAGTGGTGGGTGTGGGCATCGATATGGGGGTTGATGCGAAGAGCGATGGGCGCGATTTTGCCGATATGCGATGCTAAGTGGCTGATAATATGGAGTTCTTCGAGCGATTCTACGTTGAAGCACTCGATGCCGAGGTTGATGGCTTCGATGATTTCGGGGTCGGTTTTTCCTACGCCGGAATACACGCATCTGTTGGCCGGAATGTCGCAATCGATGGCGTGTCGCACTTCACCGATGCTTACGCAGTCGGCACCGAAACCGGCTTTTGCCACCTCGGCTACGATACGAGCGTCGGGATTGGCCTTGAGCGCGTAATGTACGTGCATTGGAAGGCCTTTGGAGGTCGTGGATATAGTGTCAAGAGTATGGCGCAATAGCGCTAAATCATAAACGTAGCAAGGAGTTTTAAAGGATTGGTCGAGTAGCATAAATACTTAGAAATTGTGAAATCAGCCCACAAAGTTACAAAAAATGGCCGACATCGCCAAATCTCCGCCACCTGCGTGCTTTACTGTAGAGTCAACTGGCAAGTGCAAAATTACAAAATTCTTTTGAAAAACTCGACCTTTGGAGTAGAAAAGCCTAATTTTTTACGAGGTCGTTCGTTAATG
>SFNM01000104.1 GCA_004552725.1 Bacteroidales bacterium
AAACGCAAAGTGCAGACCCTTTGCGCTTTGCACTTTCGCGCTTTCGCCTTGATTGTGCGTCAATAACTCCAAATAACACTTGACAAAACGCTTCATGGGTGGCGATAACGGACTCAGAACATTCAGTTAATTCCCAAATAGCCATGCCCAAAACGGGCATGGCCCTCGGCAAAGCGTCCGATTCTTCGGGCGCTTTTTTTTGCGCTCGCTCCGTTCTACGACGAATTGCGCCGCCTTCGCTCCAATACCACTACAAACCGACAAAATCTAAATGCCAACGCCTTCTCCATTGCAAGCCCCATCCATCCGATGAAGCTCCAACATCCGCAAAACAGCCAATGGCAACGTTCTCGACTATTTCAGATAAACCATCAACATCGCGAAAAAAAAAGACAAATAATGTAAAAAAAAGTGATCACTTTTGCGATTGTGCTAGAATGCTACATAGGAGAGTTGATGTTTTGAATGGACGTAACTTGAATAAGGAGAAACACCATGGCAGCAACGACATCAAAGACAAAAGCAGCTAGTAGTGGTAACGCGTATTCTGGCTCGTGGTCACAGAATCTGTGCCCGGCGTCGAAGTATTCGCTCAAGTGCCCCAACGCCATGAAACCCGTTGGCATTTGCATGCATAATACGGCGAATAGCGCGCCAGCCAAAAACGAAATCAACTACATGAACAACAACGGCTCATCGACGTCTTTCCACTTGGCCGTCGATGAAAACGAAGCGATCCAAGGTTTGCCCTTCGATCGCAACGGTTGGCACGCCGGCGATGGTAACGGCCCTGGCAACCGAAAACACATCGGCATCGAAATCGCCCGTAGCACCGACAACACCCCCGGCGTTTTCGAACGCGCCGAACGACGCGCCGCCGCAGTCGTCGCCCGACTCTGCAACATGTACGGTTGGGGCGTCGACCAAGTCAAAGCGCACCGCGATTTCGCCGCCAAAGACTGCCCCCACCGCACTTCGATGGCAGGCTTCAAAAACATGGTCGCGCTCGCGCTCCAAGGAAAACTCACCGACTCGACGTCGACGAAACAAACGCAGACGTCCAACGGCGCTTCGAGCGTCAAAGTCGGCGACAAAGTCAAAATCACGGGCACCAATTATGCCACGGGTCAAACCGTCCCCGGATGGGTCAAACAAAACACCTACACCGTCACAAAGGTCAGCGGCGACCGCGCACTCCTCAGCGACATCATCAGCTGGGTCTATATGAGCGATTTGGCGATTCAAGGTGGTTCGGCACCCAAAGCCGAAGCCCCCAAAACCGAAAAACCCAAAACAGAAGCCTCCAAAACCGATTCATCGAAGCAAACCGATGCGCAAAAAGCCCAATACGCCGCCGCGCTCTCCGAGCTCGAAAAATACCCCGGTGGCAAACTCGACCCGAGCAAGTTCCTCTCGATGTTCGGCCCCATCGCTCGCGAAGAAAACCGCATCTCGGGCATTCCCGCATCGGTCACGCTAGCCCAAGCCGCCCTCGAAACGGGTTGGGGTAAATCGACGATCGGAGCGGCCAAAAACCTCTTCGGCATCAAGGGCACGGGCCCTGCTGGCACGACGTCGCACCAAACCCAAGAATGGCAAAACGGCGGATTCATCACGATTCAAGCCGGCTTCCGAAAATACAACACTTGGCTCGAATCGATCCAAGATCACACGGCCTTCTTGCAAAAAACGCGCTATCAAAACGCCTTCAAATACACCGATAACCCCGACCAATTCGCGCGCGAAATTCACAAAGCCGGTTACGCCACCGATCCCGAGTATTCGAACAAGCTCATCCGCCTGATGAACCAATACAACATGCGTCAATACAACGTGGTCGGCGCAACGCCCGCCACGCAATCGAATACAAACGCCAACGCCAACGCCAACGCCAACGCCAACAAATCCCCCGCATCATCGTCGAGCTCGGGCGGCGTCTCGGTCGGGTCGCGCGTCAAAATCATCGGCACGAACTACGCCACGGGGCAAACCGTCCCCGGATGGGTCAAACAAAACACCTACTCAGTCAAGCAAGTCAGCGGCAATCGCGCACTCCTCGGCGGCATCAATAGCTGGGTCTACATCAAAGACTTGGCTGTCGAAGGCGCCTCGCAACCAGCACCAGCCCCCGCGCCCGCCAAACCATCGACGGCTTCGAAATCCCCCCTCGACCAACTCCTCGACTCGCACCCCGAAGTCAAAACGAACCAACACCTCATCAATCTCTTCTACCAAATGGGCGGCAACACGTTCGACGGTGCCGCCGCACAAGCCAGCCGCTACGGCGTCAATATCAACGCTCTCGTCGCCAACCGATCGGGCGCTGTCGCTCGTAGCAACTCGGGCGGCGGTGGCGGCAGTAGCTCCAGCTCGGGTAGCTCCGCAGCATCGCAATCGATCGGCGTCGGATCCCGCGTCCGCATCACCGGATCCAACTACGCCACCGGCCAAGCCATCCCCGGTTGGGTCAAGCAAAACACCTACACCGTCCGACAAATCAGCGGAAACCGCGCTCTCATCTCCGAAATCGTCAGCTGGGTCTACATCAAAGACCTACAACTCATCTCGGGCGGCGTCACCAACTCGGGCGGCGGTGGCGGTAACACGAGCGCCGGCAGCTCGACATCTTCGAAATCGGTCGGCGTCGGATCCCGCGTCCGCATCACTGGCTCCAACTACGCCACCGGGCAATCCGTCCCCGCATGGGTCAAACAAAACACCTACACCGTCCAACAAATCAGCGGAAACCGCGCTCTCATCTCCGGAATCCTCAGCTGGGTCTACATCAAAGACCTACAACTCGTCTCGGGCGGCGTCTCCAATTCTGGCGGCGGCGGCGGCGGTGGTGGCGGCGGCGGTTCGTCGATGGGCAAAACGCAAAGCTCGGGCAAGGCAACCGCTCACGTCGATTTCGGCGCGAAAAACAGCAACCCGCGCAACAACTCCATCCGCAAAATCACCATCCACCACATGGCCGGTAACCTAGGCGCCGTCTCGTGCGCACAAATGCACCGCAATGGCAGTTGTAGCGCAAACTACTACATCGGCTCCGACGGCACGATCTGCAGCGGCGTCGCAGAAAACCGACGCGCATGGACCTCGAGCAGCCCCGCCAACGACCACCAAGCCATCACCTACGAAGTCGCCAACAACAGCGGCGCACCCAATTGGTCTATCTCCAAAGCCGCCTACGACGCCATGATCGCCCTCTCGCGCGACATCTGCTCGCGCTACGGCATCAACGCCTACTACGACGGCTCCTCCAGCGCCTCACTTACCACGCACGACATGTTCGCCGCCACCTGCTGCCCCGGCCCCTACATCAAAGGCAAACTCAAAAACGGCGAAATCGCGCGCGACATCAAAGGCGGCTAATCCCCCCCTTCACCCAGCATAACGCCTAACCCACGGGGATCCATTGCACACCACGCATCGGATCCCCGTCGCCGTTTTTGCACACCCCAAAAGGGGGAGTAGTCAGGGGGATGGACTGTGGTGCATTGTCTTTGCGTATGCGGTAGCCATGTACGTTTATACATCATTCTTGACTCTCCCAATGATAAAGAATTATAAACGAATTCTTCAGGGATGGCAGGTCCATGATGTTGCTCATGGATTCGAAGATGTTGCACATGAGTTCGAAAATTCGGAGGAAAATATGAGAAAACTGGCGATAGCGTTATGTGTTTTATCTGGCTGTATGCTGACGGCATGCGAGATTGATTGCGGTAAGGATTGTGATAGGTCGGACTGTGGCTGTACAGATTGCGATCATAAAAGCGAGTACTGCGGCAACGGAATTATCGAGCTTGGGGAGCAGTGCGACGGTATGAATTTTGCGGCCGCTACGTGCGCGACCGTCTTGGGGCAGGGTTGCACCGGGTATTTGATGTGCAGCTCGTGCAAGATCGATACGTCTCTTTGCGTCTGTCCGAAGCCTGAGACGAGGCAGTGTGGCAATGGAATATTGGAAGCCGGGGAACAGTGCGATAAAACGGATTTTGGCTCGGCGACTTGTGCGTCATTGAGGCCTGGCACATCCGGACAGCTCCTGTGCAACTCTGATTGCACGATCGATCTAACCGGTTGCGCGCAGGCTCAACCTTATGAGCCGGTCTGCGGCAATGGCGTGATCGATTCCGGGGAACAGTGCGACACGAATAATTTCGGCGGCTATACATGCCACATCAAGTGCGCGGAAGCAGGCATGAACTATTCTGGGGCGTTCACATGCACGGATCAATGCAAGGTCGATGAGCGCGCATGCAAGTGCATCCCGCCCGAAACTGCGATATGTGGCAATGGAAAAGTCGAGACTTGGGAGGAATGCGACGACGGCAATGTGAAGGACGGCGACGGTTGCTCGAAGGCATGCAAGCTCGAGGTGTGCGGCAATGGCGTGCTCGATTTCGGCGAGGAATGCGATGACGGCAACACAGCAGATGGCGACTGCTGCAGTTCGACGTGCAAGCTCGAACACAGCGCGGCTTGCGCCATCACATGCGGCAATGGCCGTATTGAGCTCGGGGAGACCTGCGATGATAATAACCTAGGGTACTACACAGGCATGGGCGCAGAAAAGGTCTGCAAACTTTTTGGCTATCAGATGTCTTCATCTGCAAAGGTGTCCTGCTCGGACACTTGCCAGATTGTGCTTGACTGTCCGGAGCGCAAGTGTGGCAATGGTTCTCTGGATGACGGGGAATTCTGCGATGGCGGTGTGATCCGCAATGGCTATACCTGCCAGTCGATTTTCGGACCAGGTTCGACGGGCACGCTCAAATGCGATAACACCTGTTTGCATACCGACAAATCGAGCTGTACACCGCCCTCCAACTGTGGCAATGGCAAGGTCAACGGCAACGAGAGATGCGATCCTAACCTCGAGGATGAAAGCAAGTTTCTCTGCTCGTCCTATTATCCTGGCAGCACCGGCAACCGTGTGTGCAACAGCGTCTGCCGATGGGAAGATGACTCATGCACTATTCCGCCGACATGCGGCAACGGCAAATGGGATGAAGGCGAAGACTGCGATCCGAGCGTGTTCGTGTCCTATGCGCAATCGTGCGCGGGGGCGATGGGGCCTGGATCGACAGGGACGGTGCTATGCACTGAGCGATGCAAATTCTCCTATTCGCTGTGCACGCAGTCGCCCGCTTGCGGCAACAACAAGACCGAGAATGGCACGAATGGCACAGCACGTTATCACGAAGTCTGCGATGGCACGGACTTGAACGGCAAGACGTGTGCGAAACTGCTCGGCAGCGAATATACAGGCACGCTCGGCTGTCTTTCCAATTGCACTGGGTATGATTATACCAACTGCAGGCTCAAATAATGCCGCTTATATCGCTCTCGTGTCGCGCCCGTCGGGCGCGATACGGTTTGCCGAGCCGGGCTATGGCATTCGCCATACGCCCGGCTTCTTTTTTGTGTGATGCCGCAGTGTTATAATATTTGGGTCACCCAGGGAGAATTTGAGTAAAAGGCCCATTGTTTAGAGTTTCCTGAACGGATATTGCAACGAGAGAGATACCGAATAGCGCGCAACGGGAATGCCCTCACGTTCGTAATAATAGCGATACGTCGGCGATTTCGTCATGCCCTCCGAAAACGCATAAGACCCGCTCAACATGAGGCCGAGATTAGCTGGCAATGCGACAGTCACTTGCGGCTGGACGATGGCATAGAAAGGCGTCTGCCAATAGTTGCGCTGTTGTATCGATTCCGATTTCGGCGACCCACCGACGAGGAAGAAGGCCAAATCGGCGACAAACGAATCCGTCGCATACGTCGTGCCCAACTTCGCACGATGCATGGCATCGTCGGGCACGAGGTGTTCGTCGATCTTCGACGACGACGCATCTGTTTTGAGGTTGAGATCGTAATCGCGATAACTGTATAAAAAGTTATAGTTCGAATATATCGTCCATTGCGGATTGATTTCATAGTCAAACGATAGCTCAAACCCACCAATCGTCGCCTTTGAACCTTCTTGTTTTGGCGTATAACCGCCGTGATTGCCCGATTTCGTCGTCACGTTGTCGGCATATTGCATGATGATGAGGTTATCCATAAACGTCACAAACCCACCGAGTCGAATCCTCATCGAATAGAGCGGCGAGAACAAGAACGAGAGTTCGACGTTATGCGACGTTTCGGGGTTCAATCGAGCATTGCCGACGTATTCATCGGAATAGATATACAATTGATAAAGCGATGGTTCCTTAAAGGCATATCCATACGACAGACGCATATTCATCCAATCGGTCCATTTGGCCAAAAACG
>SFNM01000105.1 GCA_004552725.1 Bacteroidales bacterium
AAAAACTATCAAGCGTGTTGGCGGCATCGTTAATGGCCGTAACTCTGCCCTACTCTCTCTGCGCTCAATCACACGAGTTTACCCTCGATGAGTGTATATATATCGCTTTAACCGATAATCCTACCGTGAAGGTTGCCGACCTCGAGGTGGTGAAAGTGCGGTATTCGCGCGACGAAACCCTCGCGGCTCTTTTGCCGAACGTTTCATTCTCCGGTCAATACAACCGCACGCTCAAAAAGCAAGTGGCTTACATGAACCTCGACGGCATTGGTGGTGGCGACACTCAACAAAGTGAGCAGACCGAAGAATCCGGCGAATCAAAAGGCGACAAAGGCTTTGAAATGGGCCTTGACAACTCATATTCTATGGGATTTTCGGCTTCGATGCCCCTGATTGCTCCGCAAATGTGGGCGTCGATGAAACTCTCCGACATAGACATCGAAAGCGCCATCGAAAAATCGCGTGCTTCGCGCCTGGATATGGTCAACCAAGTCAAGAACGCCTACTATGCCCTGCTCTTCGCTATCGACAGCAAAAAAACCGTGCAACAAAGTTACGATATGGCGCGAACTACCTACGAAGCATACGTCGGGCGCCAATCAGTAGGCGATGCCTCGGAATATGATGTGCTCCGCGCTTCTGTGGCTATGCAAAATATCGAACCGGAATTATATCAATGCGAAATCGCCATCCGACAAGCCCAACTCCAATTGGCTATTCTCATGGGTATGGATGTTAACACTCCTTTCACAATCGCCGGCGACCTGAAGCAATTCAGCGAAAATATGTATGAAGACACGCTGAATTTGCAAGCCGACCTCACAAACAACACCCAACTCATTCAAAATCAAATCCAAACACGACAACTGCGCCAATCACTTAATTATCAACGCGCTGCATGGTATCCTACGCTGTCGATTTCCGGCAATTATATGTGGAACTCGTCGTCGAACGGTTCGCCGTTCAGCAATTTCCGCTGGACACCCTACTCCGTTGTAGGCATACAACTCACCATCCCGCTCTACACCGGCGGCGCTCGCTACAGCCGTGTGCGCCAAGCCAAAGTTGCGCTCGACCAAATGGAGTTCACCCGCGAAGACCTCACCCGCTCGCTCACTTCGCAAGCCACTCTTGCCATCGACAATATCAACCTCAACGTGAAGCAAGTGGCTTCATCGCAACTCAGCGTCAATCAAGCCGAACGCGCTCACTCCATTCAGCAGCAAAGTTTCCAAATCGGCGCTACTACCTACCTCGACCTGCGCGACAGCGAACTATCGCTCACCCGTGCTCGCCTTTCGTATCTGCAAGCCATTTACAACTATTTGGTGGCTAATTCCAACCTTGAATTACTTCTGGGCAACGCTCCCGTCGAACAATATACCAACCAAGAAAAATAATACACCCAAATATGAAAACAATCACCATTATCCCGGTTTTGGCTTGTGCTTTGGCCTTCACCGGTTGCGGAGGCGGCGATAAAGCCACTACAAATGTAGACTCCGTACAAATTGCAATAGTTGACGTTGATGTGGCCCATATCCAATCCGTGCCTCAAACCCGCTCCTACACTGCCAACGTGGAAGCGTTTAATATCAACAATATCTCACCTTCATCTTCCAATCGTATCATTGCTATTAAGGCCGACGTGGGCGACCACGTGCAGCGCGGTCAAGTGCTCGTCACTCTCGACCAGGCCAATGCCGACCAACTCCGCATCAACCTCGAAGAAACCGAACGGCAATATAATCGCGCCGTGCAATTACTCAGCATCGGTTCCGGCACACAGAGCGCAGTTGACCAACTTCGCACTCAACTCGAAGCTCAACGCGCTCAGTATCGCAACGTGATGGACAACACTCAACTGGTGTCGCCTATCAGCGGCGTTGTTACCGCCCGTAATTACGACCCGGGCGATATGACCGGCTCAGAGCCGGTGCTCACTATCGGACAAATCACACCGGCCGTTAAGTTGATGATTAATGTCAACGAAACCGACCTCTCCGTCGTTAAAAACGGTATGAGCGTCGACGTGCTTTTTGATGCATACGCCGACGAACAATTCTCCGGCCGCATCACTCGCGTGTCGCCGGCCGTCGACGTAAACACCCGCACATTCCCTGTTGAAGTTCAAGTCAACAACGCAGATGGTCGCATCCGTCCCGGCATGTTCGCTCGCGTAAATATCAATATCGGCGCCAACGACAACGTGGTAGTGCCCGACCGTGCCGTTGTAAAGCAAACCGGCTCAAATGTGAAATACGTGTTCGTTTATTCTAATGGCCATGTGACTTATCGCCAAGTGCAACTCGGCCAACGTCTCGATAATGCCTACGAACTTCTCGAAGGGCTTAACGACGGCGACACGGTTGTTGTGGCAGGCCAATCGCTCCTCAACGATGGCGCTGCCGCTCAAATCAACACCCACGCGAAGAAATAATCATAGTCGATAACCGTTTTTATCATTATATTATATGAGTTTATATGGCGGAGCCGTGAAACGCCCGATTATGACCACTCTCTGCTTCGTGGCCGTAATTATTCTGGGCTTGTTTTCACTCAACACACTCCCTATCGACCTTTATCCCGATATCGAAACCAACACCTTGATGGTGATGACCACCTACAATGGTGCCAGTGCTCAAGATATCGAACAAAATGTGACGCGCCCTCTCGAAAATGTGCTTAACTCGGTGAGCAACCTCAAGCACATCACTTCGAAATCGCGCGAAAACACCTCTGTAATCACTCTCGAATTTGAGTACGGCTATGACATCGACGTGCTCACCAATGATGTGCGCGATAAATTGGATATGGTGTCGTCGGCGCTTCCTGATGATGCCGAAACACCAATCATCTTCAAATTTTCCACCGACATGATTCCTATCCTTCTCTTGTCGGTGCAAGCAGATGAATCCACTCCGGGCTTGTATAAAATTCTCGATGAGACCATAGCCAACCCATTGGCGCGTGTTTCGGGCGTTGGCTCTGTGTCGATTTCCGGCGCTCCAAAGCGCGAAATCCACATCTATGTTGACCCGGAACGCCTTGAGGCTTATCACCTTACCGTCGAAGGCATCTCCGCTGCAATCGCCGCTGAAAACCGCAATATTCCTGGCGGCGCGTTCGACATCGGCTCCGACACTTACTCGCTCCGCGTGCAAGGTGAATACACATCCTCCGACCAAATGGCTTCGGTGGTAGTAGGTACATACCAAGGCCGCAACATCTTCTTGCGCGACGTGGCGCGTATCGATGACTCGCTTGAAGAACGCACTCAAATCACCTACAACAACGGTAAGCAAGGCGCCATGATTGTAATCCAAAAGCAAAGCGGTGCCAACTCTGTGGAAATCTCCGAAAAAGTGGTGAAAATGCTCCCCGAATTGCAAAAGCGCCTCCCTTCAGACGTGAAATTAGGTATCATCGTCGACACTTCCGATAATATCCGCAACACCATCAATTCACTGACTGAAACTGTCTTGTACGCCCTGCTCTTCGTGGTAATTGTGGTGCTTCTATTCTTAGGTCGTTGGCGCGCCACGATGATTATTTCGCTTACCATCCCAATTTCGCTGGTTGCATCATTTATCTACTTGGCCATCACCGGCAATTCACTCAACATTGTATCTCTCTCCGCCCTTTCGATTTCAATCGGTATGGTGGTCGACGATGCCATTGTGGTGCTTGAAAACGTCACCACTCACATCGAACGCGGCTCCGACCCTAAACAAGCTGCCGTGCACGGCACCAACGAAGTGGCTATTTCCGTTGTTGCTTCCACGCTCACACTATTAGCTGTATTCTTCCCGCTGACAATGGTCACCGGTATGACCGGCGTGCTCTTCCGCCAACTCGGGTGGATGGTCACCATCATGATGATTGTCTCCACAACTGCAGCCCTCTCCCTCACCCCGATGCTGTGCTCGCAATTACTTCGCCGCGTCACTAATCATAGTAAATTCTACACCATTCTGTTCACCCCCATCAATCGTGCTCTCGACGCTTTGGATAATGGATATGCTCGCCTTCTCCGCACCGTATGCAACCACAAAGTATTGACTATCCTCACTTGCCTCGGCCTGTTTATAGTGTCGCTTTTGCTCCTGGGACAAGTCGGAACCTCGTTCTTCCCCACTGCCGACGACGGACGTCTTTCAGTAAGCCTCGAAACCCCAATCGGCACGCGCGTTGAGATTGCCGACGAAGTCACCGCTCGCTTAGTGCGCGAATGGCAAGAAAAATATCCCGAAATAAACGTAATCAACTATACCACCGGCTCTGCATCAAGCGACAACACTTGGGCCTCGCTCCAAGACAACGGACCACACATCATCTCGATGAATATCCGCCTCAGCGACCCTGAAGACCGCGAGCGCAAAATCACCGAAATTGCCGCCCTGATGCGTCAAGACCTCAAGCATTATCCCGAATATAAGAAAGCGGAAGTGCGTGTGGGCGGCAACATGGGCTCTATGGGCGGCGAAGCATCTGTCGACTTCGAAATCTATGGTTACGACTTCGAACTCACCGACTCCGTCGCTGCTCGTATGCAACGGATGCTGCGCGCTATACCCGGCACCGCCGACGTGCTCATCTCCCGCTCCGACTATCAGCCTGAATACCGCGTGGAATTCGACCGCGAAAAACTCGCTCTCTACGGACTCGACCTGTCGACCGCCGCAAACTACATGCGCAACCGCATTAACGGCGCCACCGCCTCCCGCTTCCGCGAAGACGGCGAAGAATACGACATCAAAGTGATGTATGAGCCCGAAGCACGCACATCCATCGCCGACATTGAGAATATTCTAATGTACAACTCCGCCGGACAAGCAGTCCGTATCAAGGACGTCGGCACCGTTGTGGAACGCTTCTCTCCACCTACTATCGACCGCAAAGACCGCGAACGTATCATCACCGTTTCCACTAAAGTAAATGGTGTTCCAATGAGCCAAGTCATCACTGCCGCTCGTGCCGAAATGGCCAAAATGGACATCCCTCAAGGCGTGAACATCCAATTAGCCGGCCAGTATGAAGACCAACAAGACTCGTTCTCCGACTTGATGATGCTCGCCGCACTCATCTTGATTTTGGTTTACATCGTCATGGCCGCTCAGTTCGAAAGTTACACCTACCCCGGCATCATCATGACTTCCGTGCTCTTCGCCTTCTCCGGCGTGTTCCTCATGCTCTGGATTACCGGCCACGACCTAAATGTAATGAGCCTCATCGGCGCCATCATGCTTATCGGTATTGTAGTGAAAAACGGTATCGTACTCATCGACTACATCACACTCAACCGCGAACGCGGCCTCTCGATTAAACGCGCCGTTATCGACGCCGGACGCTCACGCCTTCGTCCCGTAATCATGACCGCACTCACTACTATTCTCGGTATGGTGCCCATGGCCGTAGGCACCGGTCAAGGCTCCGAAACATGGCAGCCTATGGGCGTTGCAGTCATCGGTGGCCTTACCGTTTCCACTATCCTCACTATGCTATTCGTCCCTGTGCTCTACTGCGTATTCGCCAACAATGGCATCCGGCGCGCTCGTCGCAAACACCATAAACAACTTCGTAAACACCTTGCTAACAAATGAAAGCAGTCTTCATAACATTCGACCAAGCGCACTATGAGCGCATTATAGATATTCTCGACCGCCTCTCTTGCCGTGGCTTCACCGCTTGGCAGTTGGTCAATGGTCGTGGCTCCTCAACCGGTGAGCCTCACTATGGCTCCCACGCATGGCCCGGCCTCGCCTCCGCTATCATGACTATGGTCGACGACGACCGCGTACCTTCGCTCCTCGACCGTCTCCGCGCCATCAACGATGAGCGCCCCAAACTCGGCCTTCGCGCTTTCGTCTGGCCCCTCTCCCCCGAAGGCGTATAATCCACGGAGATACCTACATTCTTTTTTCATATAATTACACAAAATCTCGGTTTTGTGTAATTTTTTGTTGAAATTTTTTGAAATTTGATGATTTCTTTTTAACTTTGCCGCACTTTTGTAAAATTATATCATGCTTCATGACCTAAAACACAAGTTATGGTTGCTTCTTTTGGCTATACCTGTCCTCGTTTTCGGACAAGAATCTAATACCAATTATGTAGCCTTATATCCCGACTACATATTCTTTTCAGATGGAAGCAATATAGACTCGGTATTAGACATAAATAACGCCGAGTTGATTCCAATTGTGTATCGTGTTAATAAGTACACACTTATTGAAAATGCGGCTTTGGAT
>SFNM01000106.1 GCA_004552725.1 Bacteroidales bacterium
TTCCACTCCGAACCTGACCATCGCCAACCTTACACCATCGTTATTCCCCCGCCAAATGTTACCGGTGTGTTGCACATGGGCCACATGCTCAACAACACCATCCAAGATATTTTAGTGCGCCGCGCTCGCATGCAAGGCTTCAACGCTCTGTGGGTGCCGGGCACTGACCACGCTTCTATCGCCACCGAAACCAAGGTGATCAAGAAGCTCGCCGACCAAGGCATCAAGAAGACCGACCTCACCCGCGAACAGTTCCTCGAACACGCATGGGATTGGACTCACACCCATGGCGGCATAATCCTGCAGCAGTTGCGCAAGCTCGGCGCATCGTGCGACTGGGATCGCACCGCCTTCACCATGGACGAAAGCCGCAGCAAGGCTGTGGTGAAAGTGTTCTGCGATCTTTACGATAAGGGCCTCATTTACCGCGGTCTGCGTATGGTCAACTGGGACCCGGAAAACCGCACCGCCATCAGCGATGACGAAGTGTACTTCGTCGACGAGAAATCGAAACTGTACTATCTGCGCTACTACCTTGCCGACGATGACTTCACCGGCGAGACAGGCGCCGAAGAGGAAGTAGTACATCGCGATGCGCAAGGTCGCCGCTACGCCGTGGTGGCCACCACTCGTCCCGAAACCATCATGGGCGACACCGCAATGTGCATCAACCCCAAAGACCCGAAGAACTCTTGGCTCAAAGGCAAGAAAGTAATCGTGCCGTTGGTTGGCCGCGTGGTGCCCGTAATCGAAGACCGCTACGTAGAAATCGACTTCGGTACCGGCTGTCTGAAAGTTACTCCCGCCCACGATAAGAATGACAATATGCTCGGCAAGAAGCACAACCTCGACACCATCGACATCTTCAACGAAGATGGCACCGTGAGCGAGGCCGCCGGTATGTATGTGGGTATGGACCGCTTCGATTGCCGCAAGCAAATCGCTAAGGACCTCGAAGCTGCCGGCCTGCTTGAGAAGGTGGAAGACTACGACAATAAAGTCGGCTTCTCCGAACGCACCAAGGTGGCCGTCGAACCGCGTCTGTCGCTGCAATGGTTCGTTGACATGAAGCACTTCGCCGAGATTTCGCTCGCTCCGGTGATGGACGACATCATCCGCTTCGTGCCTGAAAAGTACAAGACCACCTACCGCGGTTGGCTCGAAGGCATCCAAGACTGGTGCATCAGCCGCCAACTCTGGTGGGGCCACCGTATCCCGGCATACTACTACACAGAATCCGCTTCAGGCGAAGAAAAATTCGTGGTAGCCGAGTCGGCCGAAGCCGCATTGGCCAAGGTGCAGGCGCTCCCCGGTTGCGAAGCATTCACCGCCGCCGACCTGCGCCAAGACGAAGGCGCACTCGACACCTGGTTCTCCTCGTGGCTGTGGCCTATCACCCTGTTCGACGGCATCAACAATCCCGGCAACGACGAAATCAATTACTATTACCCTACCGCTACCTTGGTGACCGGCCCCGACATCATATTCTTCTGGGTGGCTCGCATGATTATGGCCGGCTACGAATACGTGGGCAAGGAACCGTTCAAAAACGTGTACTTTACCGGCATCGTGCGCGATAAACTCGGCCGTAAGATGTCGAAGCAACTTGGCAACTCGCCCGACCCGCTCGACCTCATCGCCACCTACGGTGCCGACGGCGTGCGCATGGGTATGATGCTCTCTGCTCCGGCAGGCAATGACATTATGTTCGACGACCAACTCTGCGTGCAAGGCCGCAACTTCTGCAATAAGATTTGGAACGCATTCCGCCTTATTAAAGGCTGGGCCGTCGACGAAAATGCCGCACAAAGCGACATCAACCGCCAAGCCATCGAATGGTTCGACGCTCGCCTCAGCGCCACTATCGAAGAAATCAACGACCTCTTCGACAAATTCCGCATCAACGAAGCGCTCATGGCCGTGTATCGCCTGTTCTGGGACGAGTTCTCCTCGTGGTATCTCGAAATGGTGAAACCTGCTTACGGTTCACCCATCGACCGCCCCACCCTCGACGCTACCATCAACTACTTCGACCAACTTCTGCGCCTGCTCCATCCCTTCATGCCATTCATCACCGAGGAACTCTGGCAACACCTCGCACCGCGCCATGACGGCGACACCATCATGTTCGCATCCATGCCCGATGCTAAAGCCGCCGATACCCAACTGCTCGCACGCTTCGAATTGGCCAAAGAAATCATCTCGGGCGTTCGCGCCGTTCGTGCCAAAAAGAATATTCCTGCTAAAGAAGCGCTTAAACTAAACGTCCTCGGTCATATCCCCGCCGACATCATCGCCATCGTTAGCAAGTTGGCAAATATCAGCGAAGTGACCCAAGAGGCCGAGAAAGACGCAGCAGCAGCATCCTTCATGGTCGGAACTCTTGAATTCAACGTGCCCTTGGCATCTGCCATCGACGTTGACGCCGAAGTGGCTCGCCTCACCAAAGAAATCGCTTACCTTGAAGGCTTCAAAACCTCGGTAGAAAAGAAACTTGCCAACGAACGCTTCACCGCCAACGCACCCGCTGCTGTGGTAGAAACCGAGCGCAAGAAACTGAGCGACATCCTCCAAAAACTCGAGGCCAACCGCGCCACCCTCGCCGCTCTCAGCAAATAACCCCTACCCCATAACGCAAAGGCCGATGTATCATTTTACATACTGATATATCG
The DNA here is from genome assembly GCA_004552725.1 of Bacteroidales bacterium. Classification (GTDB taxonomy): domain Bacteria; phylum Bacteroidota; class Bacteroidia; order Bacteroidales; family Muribaculaceae; genus CAG-873. The sequence goes on from SFNM01000106.1 coordinate 2,673, forward strand.
GCCTTTGAATTTGCGCTGAGGCAAAATCGCTCCCCTGACTAAAAAAAATGCCGCGCCACACTTGCATAAGTCAAAAAAAATCTCTAACTTTGCACTCGCAAATGGTCCTATAGCTCAGTTGGTCAGAGCAACTGACTCATAATCAGTGGGTCCTTGGTTCAAGCCCAAGTGGGACCACAACCCAAATCGCTAAGTAGTTGAAACCTCAACACATAGCGATTTTTCTTTCCCAAAATGGGCGTATTTCCGGCATTTAATTTATCGATAATCAGGCGATAACAAGTAGGGCCGTGGCTTTCCTCGGCGTACCCGGATGTCCCAACCGTATGTGCACGCGTGGAACGTGTACCCTCATCGATAACCCCGCAGTGCCCTCGGCGGAGGAGCGCAACGACGGAGCTGAGGGCTCTGTGGGACAGGCGCCACCCACCTTCAACCTCAACCATGGAATGGTTGCCTTGCAGAGTCGATGCGGGTGCGTGCTATGCAACCATTCCATGGTTGCCGGATGGATGAAAGTGGCCGCACTCCCAACAGAGGAACTTCGCGCTGGCGCGCTCGTTCCACTTCGGGGTTATCGATGAGGGCACGCGTTCCACGCGTGTGCTCCGCGGTCGGGCCATCCGGGTGCGGGTGCTGCTGATTTGCCCGGAGGGCATCTCTGCATCTACCAGCGGTATGCTCGTCCTGCGCAGAGATCCCGTCCGGGTAACGAATAACATTCCTGACTGTCCCCCGGGAGCAACCCCTCCGCACGTATGGATTCCCCAATGGGGGTTGAATGAAGCAACCGCAATAGCGGGGGCTATTGCGGTTGATTTCTTTAGATATAGGGAGGGGTTATCTTACGGAGAGTTTGGTGGCTTGGGAGCCGGCTTTCACCAGGTAGAGGCCGGGGGCTACGGGGATGGTGGCGGTGGTCGCTTCTACGGTGGCGATGAGTTGGCCGGTCACGGAGTAAACGGTGATGGTGGTGGGGGCGTCGCAGGCCACGTGGATGGCGCCGTTGGCGGCGGAGATGCGTGCGCTGTCAGTGGCTTCTACGTCTTCGATGGCGGATACTTTATCCCAAGCAGCTGTGTGTGCTGTGAATACCAAATCATTGCCTTCTCTCGACACAATGCCTGTGAATACATACCATGCCATTTCAGTCAAGGCTGCTGATACTTCAGAGTCGTAATATACCTTCACGGTGAGCGGCTCGATTGTAGTTCCATCTTCTTCAGTTAATCTCCACTCTCGCGACCATAATTCGAGGTAGCTGTCTTCGGCGTGGATATTCTCCATTCTGACGAAACCGCGCAGGGTGCAATATTCGGCGGGTTGCGGGGCGATGAGCCAAATGTTATTCACGTCAGGATGATCGGCTTTGAAGTTGAAGTTCTCTACGCGGAATGAGTGGGTGTCGAAGGGGGTGGACGGTGGTGTAACGAGAGCGAAGTCGGGTTTTACAGGGAATGAGATAACGGGATATGCGTCATTGGAAACTACCTCGACCACGAAATCCGCTGTGTATATCAATCCAAGATAATCTTCTGTCAATCCTTTGATAGCCACCCAGTCTCCTTGGTAGGCCATATAGTCGTCGCTACCTTCGTTGCCAGCCTTGCCCAAGTTGTAAGTATTCCTCGACGAACCGGTGCCGTCTTCTGTCGAGGCATAGAGGTAAGTGCCGTCGTAGTAATGGCCATTGAGGTTAATGGTGTGGCCGATGCGGTAAGACTCGCCGGGATTTGCGGCCAAAATCTTGTCGAGACCGGTCTCAGTGCTGATATATAAATCGCTGACATTGAGGGTCATGGATGTGAGCGTCACGCTATTCTCGCCAAGCGCCGGGGCTTTGAACTGAGGTGCAGTCAGGGGTGCGGTTTGCGTAGCGAAGATGTAGAGGTATTTTGCCGCAGGGAGGGCGAACTCATATTTGCCGTCGACAAGTTCATCGACATATACGGCCGGGCCATCGCCGAGCACGAGGGTAAGGCGAGCGTTGCCTTTATTGACGGCACCGGTGAATGTAATGCTGCCGACGCCTTGCACTTTGAGCGCAATACCATTGAAGTCGCATGTGGGGTCGACTTCGCTCTCTACAGCGCTGTTGAATTCGTACACGTCATCAATCGATGAAGTGGCATTGAGCACCAAGCCGTCAGTGGCGCTGCATCCGCTGTTGTCGTCGGTGATGCTATAGTAGACGTTGTCGATCACCACATTTTCCAAAGATTCCGAGCTGACGGTGGTGAAGTCATCATTTGATGTACCTTCCGTAACAGTAATAGTCTCGTCGATTTTGCAGGGGATGTGGGTGTATTTAAACGAAACCGGCTCGCTGCAGTCGGTGCCATTGCTGACGTAAGCCACCACTGTGCCGGTAGCCTGGATTTGGAGGGGCTCGGTGTAGGTGTAGACGGTGTGCACATTAGCGAGATTGTCGCCTTCGGACACAATGTAGTAATAAATAGTACCCGTTTCGTTGGGGTTGGTGAGTGTCAACTCTAAGGAGAAGTTGAACTCGCTCGGTTCGGGAGAAGCCGTCGGCTTAGCGAGGGTGCGGTTGCCGAGGCCTTCCGTAATTCTACCGGTGAAATTTGACCACGGCGCAGTTTGGCTATAGGCATCGCCGCTGCCGAAGGGCACTGTGAGTGTGCCGGTTGAATAAGTCTTCTCGGCGGCAAAGGCCGACTCGGGGCAAGCGTCAGCGGAGAGGGGCGCGGGGCTCTTGTTGATTACGGTTTTGATATTTGTGCAGCCGGCAAATGCGTTATCGCCAATCGAAGTCAGTCCTTCGGGGAGGGTGACGCCGGTGAGTGCGGTGAAGTTTTGGAATGCGCCTTCAGCGATAGCCACTACCGCGCCGGAGTTGTATTCCGCGGTAATGACGAGCATATCGTTGAAGTCAGCATCGAGCGCATATTGGCTCTTGGTGACAGAGTAGCCGCCGGGCACTTCGCTGTAGGCGAACAACGCCGGGTGTTTGAGCTTAAGGAACTTTTGCCAAACTGCATCGTCGGCGAAAGCGCTGTATTTTTCGTCGAGCACATCGATTAGAGTGTTGCTAAAGTGCGACTCATCGAATGCGTCCTCGGTTGTCGTTGTGGGAGGATTGTTCGTGAATTTGATTGAGGTCAACGCCGTACATCCGGCAAACGCCTTGGTGCCAATCGACGTGAGGTCGGCCAGTTCCAAACTTAGCAGGCTCGAGCACCCTTGGAATGCACTCTCAGTAATCGAAGTTAAGTGGGAAATGTTAGGCGTAGATTCCAAACCGGTGCAACCGGAGAAACTGCCTTTGCCAATGGAGGTAACATTCGCAAAGTCAAAACTCGTCAAAGCGGTACACCCGCGGAAAGCGGTTTCGTTGATTGCAAACGCTTGCTCCGGAAGAGTGAGCGTCGTAAGACTTTCGCACCCATCGAAGCACGAGTAGCCGATTTTGCTTATCTCAGGGGGGCATACAGAAGTAACGCTTTCGAGACTTTTACAACCGGTGAAGACACTATCCATATCGTTGCCCTGACCATTGCCCTTGAGGCGATAGAACTCGACAGAGCGTAAGTTGTCACAATATTT